>DASZLB010000222.1:0-12377 GCA_035552575.1 Solirubrobacteraceae bacterium
CGGCGCCGACCTCGACCCGCTCGTTCTACACGGCGACTTCGAGCCGCCCCCGCGCTTCGCGCATCACTAAGGCTCCGAAGCTCGCCCGAAGGCTTACGCACGCGTGGCTCCCGGCTCCCCTCGTCCTGATTGTGCAATTCACGCTCGACGGGGACGATGCGGCTGCGCTGCAGCGGATCGCCGACGTTCACGGCGAACAGCCCGGCGAGGCCGTCAGATCTTTGATCCGGGAAGCATCGACCAAAGCGGCCTGACCGCTCGTCGCTCACCGCCGCGAAACGTCTTCCAAGTAGTTCTGCACCCAGCTCTCCGAAAGATCGTCGGACTGCCGGCGCATCGGCTGCTCGGCGGGGGACGCGACGGGCGGTCGCTCGACCCGGAGCTCGCGCAGGACGCGCTCGACGGCCGCGTCGAGGTCGCCGGCGACCTCCTCGTAGAGCACCGACAGCGGGCGCCGGCCGATGCGGAAGAAGAACCCTCGCCAGGCATCCTCGTGGCGGCGGAGCTGGTCGAGCAGGTGGTCGATCGCATCGAACGAGTAGACGGCTCGCTGCTCCGGCAGCGGCTTGTTCTCGGCGTGGCCCTCGGCCTTGCGCCAGACCCACGTCTGCAGCGCACGCCACAGCGAGACGGCTTGGCGCACCTTGTCGCTGCGCGAGACGAACACGTAGTGCAGGTCCGGGAAGGCGGCGTTCAGCAGCGAGCCGTCGCCCATCCCGCCGAAGCGCGGGATGCCGCGCGCGAGCTCGAGGAAGTCGTCGAAGTAGCCCCACATCATCTTCGCGCCAAAGACGCCGTTTGCCGTCGTGCCCTGTTGGATCGAGGCGTCGAGATGGCGCGCGTAGTCGTCTCTGTCCCACGTCGGGACGCGTTCGGAATCGCGGTTCAGCTGCGCGTCGTGCGGGAGCAGGCGCAGCACTTCGGGGCTACGCAGTCCCCAGAAGTACTCGCGCGGGCGCCGCGGCACTCCGGTCTCCTTGAGCGCCTCGAAGTACTCGCGCGGGCGGCCGGCGACGCCGGTCTGCTCGAGCGTTTCGCACAGCAGCGTGCTGCCGCTCCGCGGAGTCGCGCAGACGAGATAGGAGCGCTGCGGGGCGGTCGCCGCCGGTCCTTCGGCGCGCGTGGCAGACGGCTCTGGCGCGCTCACGCGATCACGACCGTCGGTTCGCTCGCCGAGATCTGATCGGGATCGTTGATCTCGGCCCCTGCCGGCGGCTGCGGCTCGCCGTCGAGCAGCGGGTCGCTCGTCTCGGCCATCCACCGCTGCAACCGCTCGGACAGCTCGCGCCGGACGCTCTCATACGCTGGATCGCCGGCGAGGTTCGCCGCCTCGTTCGGGTCGAACGCGAGGTCGTAGAGCTGCTCGAACGCGACCGTGCGCTCGCCCCAGCCGAGCTCGATCAGCAGGTCCTTGCTCGGCGAGTCGTCGCAGTTCGCGAGCACCGGCGTCGTGCGATCGCCGAAGCGGCGGATGTACTTCCAGCGCTGCGTGCGGATCGCGCGCTGCGGCTCGTACGCGGCGTGCCATGTCATCTCGGCGGACAGCTCCTCGCGTATCTCCTCGGCCTCGCCGCGAATCAGCGGCAGCAGCGAGGTCCCCTGAAGGAAATCCGGGCGCTCGATTCCGGCGAGCTCGCACAGCGTCGGGTAGACGTCGATGTGCGAGACGAGCGCGTCGCTGACCTTGCCGCCGGCGAAGCCGCCGGTCCGCGGAGGATCAGCATCACGCCGAGGCCGCGGTCGTACAGCGTCGCCTTCGAGCCCGGGAACGCGAGCCCGTGATCGGTCGTGAAGACGATCAGCGTGTTGTCCGCGAGGCCGTTCGCATCGAGCGCCTCCAGCACCGAGCCGACGCCCTGGTCGAGCGAGCGAGCGCTCGCCTTGTACGCGGCCATGTCGCGCCGTGTCTCGGGCGTGTCGGGCAGGTTCGGCGGCGGGCTCGAGTAGAGCGCGTCGCGCAGCGACGGCGGCGCGAGGAAGTCGCGGTGCGTCTCGAAGAACCCGACCGACAGGAAGAACGGCTGCGGCGGCGGCTCGGCGAGGATCGCGCTCGCCACCGGCGCGACCGTCTCGACACGCGTCATCTCGATCTTGACGACCCGATCGAAGCCGATCGCGTCGGGCCGCTTGGCGATGTGCTGCTCGCCGATCAGCACCGAGTGATAGCCGGCGTCGTGCAGCGGGTGGACGAGGTGCTGGCTGTAGTCGTTCAGCGACCAGCCGCGATGGGCCAAGCCGAGCATCCCGTTGCTGTGGCCGTACTGGCCCGTGAGCAGGCACGCGCGCGATGCCGAGCACGTCGGCGCCGCACAGAACGCCTTGCGGAACAGCACGCCCTGATCGGCCAGGCGCTGGATGTTCGGCGTCGGGACGGGGTGGCCGTACGGCTGGACGAAGCGCCCAGTGTCGTGCGAGTGCAGGTAGAGGATGTTCGGTCGCGTGAGCGTCATCGGCTTGGAGCGGCAGCCTGACGTTGTTCAGTGGATAGGTTGAGAATATCCGTTGGCCTGCAAGGAGGTACTACCTCTGGCGATGAGTTTCTACTCGGCCGTAGGTCTGTACTGCGATACGAGTGCGCCGCGGGCGCGCTGCGCCCAACCCAGGGGAGGTCCGTCCTTCGATGTCCGATGACGAGCAGCAGATCCGCAAGCTCGTGCAGCAGTGGGCGCTCGCCGTTCATCGTGGTGAGCTGGAAGGGGTGCTCGCCGATCACGCCGAGGACATCGTGATGTTCGACGTGCCGCCGCCGTATGACGGAGTCCGCGGGATCGCTGCGTACCGAAGGAGCTGGCCGGGATTCTTCGCATGGCAGGCCGAGGGCGCCTGCTTTGAGATCGTCTCGCTGGAGGTCACCGCGGGAGAGGACGTCGCATACGCCTTCGCGCTGTTGCGCTGCGACACGCCGCAGGGTCTCGCGGAGAACCCGGAGGGCCGTCTGCGCCTGACGCTCGGTCTACGTAAGGAGCGTGGACGCTGGGTCGTCGCCCATGAGCACCACTCCTTCGCGGATGCCTCACCGTGACGTGAGCGTCGCGGGCTGGAGTGCGCCCTGGTCACCCCTTGGCAACGGATACGAAGCGCGCTTGGCCCACGCTTGACGCCGCTGTACGATCAGTGCACCGCATCTGACCTTTGGGAGAGGGAGCCGGCGATGCACTGCAGGGCGAGGACGGGGATCGAGCTGGCTGCGCTCGTCGCGTTCGCGCTGACGCTCGCTGCGCTGAGCGCGACGACGGCGCTCGCGGCTTTGCCGCATGCGAAGCGCTTCCGCATCCACCGCGTCTGCGCGCCGGCGCGCCCCGGCGCTGCTTCGTGTCTCGCCCTGAAGCTCGTCCCGGCGTCGCTGACCTCGGCGCAGCTGCACGCGAGCGCGAGGCGCCAGAGCGGTGAAGCGAGGGCTGGCGCGCGCCCGGCCGTGGGCAATCCCAATCCCGAACCGGGGTTTCTCACGCCGCAGGCGCTGCACGCGGCCTACGCGCTGCCGAACGAAACGGCTGCTTCATCGCTGCAGACTGTCGCCGTCGTCGACGCGTTCGACGATCCGACTGCCGAAGCGGACCTCGCAGTGTACGACGAGCAGTTTGGCCTGCCTGCCTGCACGAGCGCGAACGGCTGCTTTCGCAAGGTCAACGAGTCCGGCGCCGCGAGCCCGCTGCCGCGCAAGCAGGGAGAATGGGCCGGCGAGATCTCGATCGACGTGCAGATGGCGCGCGCCGTCTGCCAGAGCTGCAAGATCCTGCTCGTCGAGGCGAGCAGCGAAGAATTCAGCGACCTCGGCGCGGCCGTCAACGCCGCCGCGAAAGCGGGCGCGACGGAGATCAGCAACTCCTACGGCGGCACCGAGCAACACAGCTATACGAGCCTCGCCGCGAGCTACTTCGATCATCCCGGGACAGTGCTGACGGCGAGCTCGGGCGACTGCGGCTACTTCAACAGAGCGTGCCCAGGCGAATCGACGGGCGCGAACTTCCCTGCCGACTCGCCGGACGTCGTCGCCGTCGGCGGCACGTCGCTGCAGGAAAGCGCCGGCGCGTGGAGCAGCACCGTCTGGAGCGAAGGCGGCAGCGGTTGCAGCAAAGTCTTCAGCGCCGCGCCGTGGCAGAGTGCCGCGGCCGGCTTCGCGGCAACCGGCTGCGGCACGGGGCGCTCGGTTGCCGACGTGGCCGCGATCGGCGATCCCGAAACGGGCGTCGACGTATATGACTCGACGCCCGAAGGCAACGGCAACCCGACTGGCTGGGGCGTCTGGGGCGGCACGTCCGTCGCCGCGCCGATCGTCGCCGCCGAGTTCGGCCTGGCCGGCGGCGCGCACGAAGTCGAACATCCGGCGCAGACTCTCTATCCGTATCTCGGCGACGCGAGCGCGCTGTACGACGTCGTCTCGGGCAGCAACGGGACGTGCGCGGGGACGACCGCGTGCAAAGCCGCCGGCGGCTACGACGGCCCTACGGGCGTCGGCAGCCCGCTCGGGCTGCAGGCGCTGTCGGTTGGCGGCGTGCCCGCGAACACCGCGCTGCCAAGCATCGCGGGCGTGCCCGAACAGGGCCAGACGTTGAGCGTCGAGCAGGGCGAATGGAGCAACGCGCCGACCTCGCTTGCCGAGCAGTGGGCGCGTTGCAACGCGGCCGGCTACGGCTGCGCGCCGATCGCCGGTGCGACGGGCTCGAGCTACAAGCTGACGACCGCCGACGCCGGCTCGAGCATCCGCGTGCAGGAAAGCGCCGTCAACGGAGTCGGCGAAGGACCGCCGGCCGCCTCCGCACCGACGTCGGCAGTCGGCTCGAACGTGCCGTCGATCGCAGCCTTCTCGCCGAGCTCCGGGATCACCGGCAGCGAGCTGACGATCGAAGGCACGGCGCTCGCGAGCGTCACCGAAGTCACGCTCGGCAAGCTCGCCGCGAGCTTCACGGTCGTCTCGCCGAGCAAGCTCGAAGCGATCGTGCCCGACGGCGCGAAGGCCGGCAAGGTCGCGATCGTCGCGCCGGCCGGCAGCGCCGTGACGAAGGCGAAGTTCACGCCGACGCTCTCGCTCGTGTCGTTCTCGCCGAAGCACGGCGCCACGGGCAAGCTCGTCAAGCTCAAGGGCATCGGCTTCACGCCGAGCTCGAGCGTCAGCTTCGGCGCCGTCGCCGCGAGCAGCGTCACGTTCGTCTCCGCAAAGCAGCTCGACGCGACCGTCCCGGCGGGCGCGACGAGCGCGCAGATCACGGTGACGAACAGCGCGCCACCGGCCGGGACGGTCGAGAGCGCCACCGCGTTCGCCGTTCCCTGAGCGCGCCACGGTCGCCGCGAGCGCAGCGGGCGGCGACGACGCGGCGCTACTGCGGCGTTTCGGACGCTGCGACCGCGAAGACGATGTGCCGCCGCGCGAGCGTCAGGTACTCGTGCAGTTCGATCGGGCCGCCCTCGAGCGGCGCGACGGTCACCTCGGTGAGCGTCAGGAACTCGCGCTCGGACGCGTTGAGCACGTCTGAGACGCGGCTGCGGTAGCCGTCGCGCGCGAGCAGGAGGTAGCCCTCGATGCGGTGGCGCTCGGTCTCGACTCTGATCCGTTCGCGGCGGTGATCCATGTGCTCCTGGTCATCTCGCCAGGACTCGCTCGTGCTCATCCGAGCATTATCGCCGCACGGAGTAGATCCGGCTCGCGATCGTGCGCCGGCCCGTCGGTCCGGCTGCGACGATCCGCACTCGCGCGGTCATCGCCTTGCGCTTGCCGAGCACCCGTTGCAGGCGCCGCAGCGACTTTCCTCCGACGCGCAGCCGCGCATAGCCCGATTCGCGCGGCTGCAGCGAGCGCGCTACGGCGACGAGCGGGACGACCGCGCGGCGGCGCCCGGAGGAGGCCGAAAGCGTGCCCGTGACGAGGATCTTGCAGCCGCGTTCGCAGACGAGCTTCAGCGCGAGCGCGCGGCGCGCGAGCACGCCGCTGGAGCGCGGCAGGCTGATGCGGAGCACCGGCGCGACATCGAGCGGCGGCGGCCACGTCCCCGCGGCCAGGCAGCTCGTCGGCGCGGGATTTTCCATGATGAACCGCTCGACGCGGTTGTTGTTCGTGTCGGCGACGTAGACGTTGCCTGCGCAGTCGACGGCGATCGCCGACGGCTGGGAGAGCTCGCCGAGCAGCGCGCCGCGCACGCCCCACTTCGCGATGAAGTGCCCGTCGCCTCCGAACCGCTCGACGCGGTTGTTTTCGCTGTCGAGCACATAGATGTCACCGGCGCCGTCGATCGCGACGCTCGCGGGCGCGTGAAAGCGCCCCTCGCCGGTCCCTGCCGAACCCCACTGGCGCAGCGTTTCGCCGTTCGCATTGAGCTCGACGATGCGATCGTTCCCCTTGTCGGCGACGTAGACGTTTTCTTCGCCTGGCGCGATGTTGCGCACGGCGACGCCCGAGGGATGGTTGAAGCCGCCCGTCTGGCTGCTCGGCGCGCCGTTGCCGCCGCCGGCGCCCCATTTTGCGAGCAGCTTCCCTTCGCCGCCGTAGACGAGCACACGGTTGTGACCGGCGTCGGCTACGTAGACGCGTCCGGAGTTCGGCGAGACGGCGACTGCGTCGGCGCCGCTCAGCTGCGCGCCGCCGAGGTTCGCCGGGCCGCCGAGTTCGGATAGGTACGTGCCGTCGCCCCACATCTGCACGATCCGTTCGTTGCCCTGGTCGGCGACGAACACCGAACCGCGCGGATCGATCCCGATCCCGGACGGTTTGACGAAGCTCGCGTCGTGCCCGCCGGTCGCCGTCCACTGACCCGCGAAGGCGGCCGTCAGCGGCGCGAACAGCTCGACGCGGCTTCCGGTCGTGTCGGAGACGAGCAGCCGTCCCGTCGGATCGGCGGCGAGCCCGCGCGGAGCCGTCAGCTGGCCGGGTCCGCGCGCGGAGATGCCGATCGTGCGCAGGAAGCGTCCTTCGGGGTTGTAGACCTCGACGCGGTCGTTCGCCGTGTTCGCGACGTATGTGTCGCCGGCCGGGTCGCTCGCGATCGCGCGCGGGAACGCGAGCTGTCCGGGTTTCGTGCCATAGCCGCCCCACGCGCCGGCGAAGCCGAGCTCTGCGTTGAGCTTGACGACGCGGTGGTTGAGATCGTCGGCGACGTACGCGTTGCCGGCCGCATCGAGTGCGACGCCATAGGGAAAGCCGAACTGGCCGGCGCCGGTGCCCTGCGAGCCCGCCGCGCTCTGATACGCGCCGCTCGGGTCGAATTTCTCGATCCTGTGGTTGTCGTCGTCGGCGACGAGCACCTCGCTCGCGTTCGCGGCGACGCCGCGGGGGTAGGAGAACTGCCCCGGCCCGCTGCCCTTCGTGCCCCATTCGATCGCTTCGCCGCCTTCGAGATTGAAGCGTTGGATGCGGTTGTTGCCCGAGTCGGCGACGTACACATAGTTGCCTGCGACGGCGATCCCGCCGCCTGGCGGCTTCGTGTAGTCCTGCGAGGAGCCGAAGCTGAACTGGCTCGGTTCCGATCCCTTGTGCCCCCACTGCGTTATGAAGTTCCCGTTCGCGTCGAACTTCTCGATCCGGTTGTGGCTCGAGTCGACGACGTAGACGTCGCCGGCGGCGTCCGTGGCGAGCCCGCCGATCGGGCCGAACTGGCCGTGGCCGCCGCCGAAGGAGCCCCACGCCGTGACGAATTCGCCGCTCGCCGCGAACTTCTCGACGGCGTAGCTCAGCTGATCGGCGACGTATACGTCGCCCTGCGCATCCAGCGCGACAGCCTCGGGAAAGCGAAGCACTCCTTCGGTGCGCTGGCCGATGCTTGCCGCCGAAGCGTACGGACAGGATGTTGCGCCGGGGCACGGCGGAGCGCTCGCGCGCGCGCTCGCCACAGCGCCGCACGCAAGGGCCAACATCGCGCTTGCGAGCAGCCTGCAGAGCGTGATCGTCATCGATCTACGAGGCGTCATCGTCGCCAAGAACACAGCGAAGGCTGCGGCGGAGCGGTGCTTGCGCTCAAACCCGCTCGGTCGCGCGCGCGGCGAGCCCGGCGCGGGCAACCGGGACCGCCGAGGGACCGCCGCCCGCAGGCAGCGGCCGGTTGCGCTCGTCGCGGACGATGTACAGCGGGCGGTGCTTGACCTCGTCGTAGATGCGCCCGACGTACTCGCCGATCACGCCGAGCGCGATCAGCTGGATGCCGCCGAGCAGCAGGATCGCGATCGTGATCGCGCCGAAGCCGGGCAGGTAGGAGTCGAACAGGCGCAGGACGATCACGACGGGAATCGCGACGAATGCGACGCCGGCCGAGAGCAGCCCGATGTACGTCGCGAGCTGCAGCGGCAGGTGCGAGAAGGACGCGATCGCGTCGAGTGAGAAGCGCAGCATCTTGCGCAGCGTGTACTTCGTCTCGCCGGCGGCGCGCGCGTCGCGCTCGTAGGAGACGGCTGTCTGGTTGAAGCCGACCCAGACGGTCATCCCGCGCAGGAAGCGCGAGCGCTCGGTCATCGCCAGCAGCGCATCGAGCGCGCGGCGGTCGAGCAGGCGGAAGTCGCCGGAGTTCGGCTCGAGGTCGACCTGCGCGAGCTTGTCGAAGAGCTTGTAGAACCACGACGCGGTCGCGAGCTTGAACGCGGTCTCGCCCTCGCGCTGCGCGCGCACGGCGTAGACGACGTCGGCGCCCTGACTCCACTGCGCGACCATGTCGGGGATCAGCTCGGGCGGGTCCTGCAGGTCGGCGTCGATCATCGCGACGACATCGCCGGCGGCGTGCTCGAGGCCGGCCGTCAGCGCCGCCTGGTGGCCGAAGTTGCGTGAGAGGTGGATCACGCGCACGCGCTTGTCGGCGGCCGCGATCCGATCGAGCAGCTCCGGCGTGCGATCGCTAGAGCCGTCGTTGACGAGCACGAGCTCGAAATCGAAGTCGGCTGCAGCGGCACAGGCGCGCACGACGAAGTCCTCGACGAGCTCCTCCTCGTCGTAGACGGGCGCGACGATGCTCAGCAGCTGGGGGGTGCGAAGTGCGTTGTCGGGCATCTCTGTGGTCCTGCTCGCCGTGTCGATTCTCCAGGAAGCGGTGATTTTCCGACGGCTGCTTAAGCCCACGATGAATCTATCGTTCATCCTGTCTGGGAATGCCTTCCGACGGCGACGCACCGCAGAGGACGATCATCAGACTACCGGGAGCGGCCGGGCGGCTTAACTCGCCGATGCTCGTGCAGTTCGTCAAGTTCGGGATCGTCGGCGTCTCGAACACAGTGCTCGCGTTCGCGATCTACACGGTCCTGCTGAAGGTGTTCGGGGTCTGGTACCTCGCCGCCTCGGCGATCGGCTTCGTCGTCGGCGCGATCAACGGCTTTCTGCTGAACCGCCGCTGGACGTTCGCGGGCCACGTCGGCGACTCGCTGACGCCCGTGCGCTGGGGCGTCGTGCAGGGCTGCGGCCTCGCGCTCAACGAGGGCCTGTTGTACCTGTTCGTCGACGGCGTCGAAATCGAGAAGCTGCTCAGCCAGGCGTGCGCGACGGTGATCGTCACCGTGATCACGTTCCTCGTCAACCGCGCATGGACGTTTCGCATGCACCCGCATCCGGCCGCCGCAGCGGCGGGCGCCGAGGACGGCTGAGCGCGGCTAGCGGAAGACGGCGAGCAGCGAGAGCCCGGCGGGGATGCGCCCGCCGCGACCGATCATCGCGGCCTCGAGCGCGAGCGGGCGCTCGAGCAGCCAGTTGACGGGCGCCGGCGGCACCCACAGATCGAGACTCGACTCGGTCGTCTTGCGGCTGAAGCGGTCGAGCACGCGCAGCAGGATCGCGGCGGGCAGCAGCAGCGAGTTGAAGTACGTCGTGCGCACCTGCTGCCAGCCGGCCTGCTCGCCGACGCGCTGAAGCGAGCGCCGCGTGTAGCGGCGATGGTGGTGGTTGATCTCGTCGTGCCCGCTCCACAGCCACTGGTACGCGGGCACCGTGACCAGCAGCGTGCCGCCGGGCGCGACGACGCGGCGCAGCTCGCGCAGTGCGGCGAGATCGTCCTCGAGATGCTCGATCACGTCGAGCGAAGCGGCGAGCTCGAAGCTGCCGGCCTCGAACGGCATCTCGAGCACGGAGCCCTCGATCACCTCGCCGGCGCCGCGCTCGCGCGCGAGCTCGACGCTCGTGTCGGAGAGCTCGACGCCGGTGACGGCGCCGTGCCTGGCGAACTCGACCATGTTGCGCCCACTGCCGCAGCCGGCGTCGAGGATCCGCGCGCGCGCGGGCAGGCGCAGGTCGCCGATCACGCGCTCGATCACTTTGCGCCGCCCGCGATACCACCAGTGGCGGTCCTCGGCGCGGTGCGTCTGCAGCTCGTAATCGCGATCCATTCGGGCTGCATCCTGTCCTAAAGGCCGGTTGGATGAAAGTCCAGCACGCCCTTGACGAAAAACTTGGCATGCCATAATATTTATTTCATGGCGACAAGAGACACGACGCGCTCGCCGGCCGTCGAGGACTACTGCAAGGCGATCTTCACGCTCGAATCGCGCTCTGAGGAGCCGGTCGCGACGAACCCGCTCGCCGCGCGGCTCGGGCTGACGCCGGGCTCGGTCTCGGCGATGCTCAAGCGCCTCGGCGAGCTAGGGCTGATCGAGCACCTGCCGTATCGCGGCGTGCGCCTGACGGCCGATGGGCGAATGGTCGCGCTCGAGGTGATCCGACACCACCGCCTGCTCGAGCTGTTCCTCGCGGAGTCGCTTGAGATGCCGTGGGATCGCGTGCACGCCGAGGCGGAGGTGCTCGAGCACGTCATCTCAGAGGACCTCGAGCAGCTGATCGCGGCAAAGCTCGGTGATCCGTCGTTCGACCCGCACGGCGATCCGATTCCGAGCGCGGAGCTCGAGCTGCACGAGCCCGAGACGCTGCCGCTCGATCGTCTGCAGCAGGGCGACGGCGGCGTGTTCGTGCGCGTCTCAGACGCGGACCCGGAGATGCTCCGCTACCTCTCAGAGCGCGGCATCTCGCCGGGCGAGCGCCTCGCGGTGCTCGAGTGCCAGCCGTTCGGCGGTCCGCTGCTCGTCGCCTTCGGCGACGGCGAACGCCGCAGCAAGCACGCGATCGGCGGCCGCTTGGCGGGCGCGATGCGCGTGCAGCTCGACGCGAGCCGGCTGCCACGGGGGGCCTCGGCTTGACGCCTGTCCAGCCCGATCCGGCGCTCGAGGGCGCGGGCGCCGGCGGCGCGCACTCGGCGACGGTTCCGGGGACGCCGGGCGCGCTCGGCGCGAGCCACCTCGAAGTCCTGCTCGCGAAGGGCAAGCTGCGCGCGACGATCGCGATGCTCGGCCCGGCGTTCGTCGCGGCGGTCGCGTACGTCGATCCGGGCAACTTCGCGACGAACATCCAGGGCGGCGCGCGCTTCGGCTACCTGCTCTTGTGGGTCGTGCTCGCGGCGAACCTGATGGCGATGCTGATCCAGTACCTCTCGGCGAAGCTCGGGATCGTCACGGGCCAGTCGCTGCCGGAGGTCTTTCGCGAGCGCTACCCGCGGGCGGTGACGTGGGGCATGTGGGTACAGGCTGAGCTGATGGCGATGTCGACGGACGTCGCCGAGTTCGTCGGCGCTGCGCTCGGCCTGAACCTGCTGTTCGGCGTGCCGCTCGTGTGGGCGGGCGTGATGACGGGCTTCATCGCGTTCTCGATCCTCGAGCTGCAGACGCATGGCTTCCGCCGCTTCGAGCTCGCGATCACGGCGCTGCTCGGGATCGTCCTGCTCGGCTTCCTCTACGAGACGCTGAAGATCGGCCCGTCGGTGCACGCCTCGCTGTCGGGGCTCGTGCCGCACCTCGGCAGCACGGAGTCGCTGTACGTCGCCGTCGGGATCATCGGCGCGACGGTGATGCCGCATGCGATCTACCTGCACTCGGCGCTGACGAAGAACCGCATGCCGGTGCGCGACGAGCGCGAGCGCGCGCGTGTGCTGCGCTTCGAGCGCCTCGACATCGTCATCGCGCTGACGTTCGCGGGCCTCGTCAACATGGCGATGCTCGCGGTCGCGGCGAAGCTGTTCCACTCGACGGGCCACACGCACGTCGACTCGATCCAAGCGGCGTACCACGGCTTCGGCAACCAAGTCGGCGGCGTCGCGGCGCTGTGCTTCGCCGTCGCGCTGTTCGCCTCGGGCGCATCGTCGTCGAGCGTCGGCACGTACGCCGGGCAGGTCGTGATGAGCGGCTTCATCAACGTCAACGTCTCGATGCTGCTGCGGCGTGCCGTGACGATGGCGCCGGCGCTCGTCGTGCTCGCGATCGGCGTCAACCCGACGGACGCGCTCGTGCTAAGCCAGGTCGTGCTGTCGTTCGGCATCCCGCTCGCGCTGATCCCGCTCGTGCTGCTGACGATGCGCAAGGACGTGATGGGCGTGCACGTCAACAAACTCGCGACGACGATTGCCGGAGTGGCGCTCGCGGTGCTGATCACG
>DASZLB010000223.1:0-2600 GCA_035552575.1 Solirubrobacteraceae bacterium
CGACCATCGCGAGCGAGGCGAGCGCCCAGGACGCGATCAGCCCTCGTTTGTAGGGCCGCAGAAATCCGAGCAGTCGATAGAACGTGTTCATAGTTGTACGGTCAACGATTATCGCAGGCGCGTGCGTTGCGATCGGCGCGGACGACCGGGCTGCGCCTAAGCTTGCTCCATGTCCGAGACGCCGAGCCGACGAGCGAGCGCGGGCGCTCGCGCGGGGCTGTGCGACACGTGCGCGCGCCAGCAGGTCGTGCGCAACACGCGCGGGTCCGTCTTCTCGCTCTGCACACGCTCGCGAGAAGATCCAGCTTATCCGCGCTACCCGCGAGTTCCGGTGACGAGCTGCCCCGGATATGAACCAGGCGCGGAAAGATAATTATTAATAATTCGTTTTCGCGGTGGGGCGCAAACGGCTGAGCAGATACGACACGGCGGGATGTCAGCCGACGGCCGCAGCGGGCTCGCCGGCGCCCTCGCTGCGCTCTCCTTCGGGCGCGCCCGTCGAAGCGACGAAGTCGCTGCTGCGCACGAGCGCGAAGGCGAGCAGCGAGCCGACGAGCGCGATCGCGGCCGCGATCAGCAAGATCGTCGAAAAGGCGTCGGTGAAGCCGATCGGGTAGGCGCGGTGAAGCGCCGCGGCCTGCGAGGGCGTGTGCGTGAGCCCGCGAACTTCGCCGGAGACGAGCGCCGTCGCCAGCTTGCCGTGCGCGGCTTCGATCACCTGGCGCCCCGGCGCGCTCGCGGCGAGCTGGCTCGTCGTGTTGTGCGTGATGCCGTGCTGGAAGATCGCGCCGAGCCCGGCGATCCCCGTCGCGATGCCGACTTGGCGGAAGGTGTTGTTGATGCCCGAGGCCATGCCGCTGCGCGAGTGGTGCACGACGCCGACGGCCGTCGAGGCGAGCGGCGGGTTGATCAGCCCGATGCCGGCGCCGGCGAGGACGAAGCCGGGCACGAGCACGGTCCAGCCCGAGCTCGCGTTGACGGCCGTCATCGTCAGCAGGCCGGCGCTTACGAGCAACAGACCGCTGCCGAGCAGCAGGCGCACAGGGACGCGCACGGAAAGGCGCCCCGCGATCGGCGCGACGAAGAACGACAGCAGCGTGATCGGCAGGAAGCGCAGCCCGGCCTGCAGCGGGCCGTAGCCGAGCACGTCCTGGATGTACAGCGTCAGGTAGAGGAACATCGAGAACATCGAGGAGGAGACGGCAAAGGCGACGATGCTCGCACCGGCGAAGGCCGGCTTCTGAAACAGCGTCAGGTCGAGCATCGGGCGCTCCTGGCGGCGCTCGACGATCACGAACAGCACGATCAGCACGAGCGAGCCGATCAGAAAGCCGACGATCCGCGCCGAGCCCCAGCCCTTTTCGTTGCCCTCGATCAGTGCGAAGACGAGCAGGAACAGCGATCCGGAGAACGTCACGAGCCCCTGCCAGTCGACGCCGCGCGCGTTCGGGTCGCGCGACTCGTGCACCTGCGAGAGCGTCAGGAAGACCGCGGCGATGCCGATCGGCACGTTGACGAAGAAGATCCATTCCCAGCCGATGCCGGACGTGATCAAGCCGCCGACGATCGGCCCGACGGCGACGGCGCCGCCGATCACGCCGCCGAAGACGCCGAAGGCGAGTCCGCGCTCCTTGCCGTGGAACGCGCCGGCGATCAGCGCGAGCGAGGTCGCGAACATCATCGCGCCGCCGGTGCCCTGCACGGCGCGCGCGAGGTTCAGCGCGAGCGGCGATCCGGCGAGTCCGCAGGCGGCCGAGGAGGCCGTGAAGATGACAAGGCCCGTGACGAACACGAGCCGCCGGCCGAAGCGGTCGGCGAGCGCGCCGGCCGTCAAGAGGAACGCGGCGAGCGTCAGCGAGTAGGCGTTTACGACCCACTGCAGGTCGGCGAAGCTCGAGTGCAGCGAGCGCTGGATGTCGGGCAGCGCGACGTTTACGACAGTGATGTCGAGCAGCAGCATGAAGATCGCGACCGACACGGCGATCAGCGTCCACCACTTGCGCTCCACATCGGCTCCCTTCGCTCGCCCCGATCGCACCTCGTGGGCGACCGGCGCATCGCACTATATGAATGCCCGGGGAGACTTCCCGGGATCGGCCGCGCAGGCCGTCGCTGCTCGCCGGCGGGAGCGCTAGCTCGCCTGCAGGTGGCGCTGCAGGAACGGCACGATCTCGCGCCACAGCTTCGCGGCCGGCTCGGGGCGGTAGCTCGGGCGGTAGTCGGCGAAGAACGCGTGCCCCGCGTCCTCGTAGACGTCGACTTTGATCTCCTGTTCGGCTTTGCCCGCGGGCGAGCGCTCGGCGCGCTCGCGAAGCTCGGTGGCGAGCTCGGGCGAGGGGTTGTGGTCCTCGGCGCCGATCGCGGCGAGCAGCGGGCATTCCAAATGCTCTTCGACCATCTCGAGCGGCGGCGTCGGGCGCAGGGGAGTCGTGCGCTCCTCGGGCGTCGCGCGGTCGACAAAGCCGCCCCAGCAGTCGACGGCGGCGTTGAGCTTCTGCGAGGCGCACGCGAGCAAGAGCGCGTAGCGCCCGCCCATACAGAAGCCGATGCAGCCGATCCGCCCGGTGACGCCGTCGAGCGAGCGCAGGTGGTCGGCGGCG
>DASZLB010000224.1:0-22762 GCA_035552575.1 Solirubrobacteraceae bacterium
GCTCGAGCAGTCCTGCGGCGTGACGCAGGAGCGTCGACTTGCCGGCGCCGTTGCGACCCATCAGCGCGACGCTCTCGCCGGGCGCGAGCGCAAGCGTGACGCCGCGCAGGATCGCCGGCCCGTCGCGCAGCTCATGCCAGACGCCGCGCAGCGCGAGCGCGGCCCGCGGCTGCTTTGCGCGTCGTGCCCGCGGCGGGCTTGCGCGCGGCACGGGCCGCTCGAGCGTCTCGGCCGCGACGCCGGTCGCGTCCTGCGCCGGCAGCAGCGCGCGCTCGCGCAGCGCCGCACGCGCCTGGCGCACGCCGATCGGCGCCGGGTGCAGCCCTGCCAGCGAGAACAGCTTCGCTCCGGGCGTCTGCAAGGCCGGCGCGCTGTCGCAGGCCCACTGCGCGAATGCCTGCGGCGTGCCATCGCAGATCACGCGCCCCTCGGCGAGCGCGATCACGCGGTCGACCGCGCTGAGGCAGCGCTCGAGCCGGTGCTCGGCGAGCACGATCGTCGTCTCCCAGTCCTGGTTGAGCCTGCGCAAGAGCGCGATCAGCTCATCGCCGGCGACCGGGTCGAGCTGTGAGGTCGGCTCGTCGAGCAGCACGATCCGCGGCCGCCCGGCGAGCGCCGCAGCCAGCGCGACGCGCTGCTGCTCGCCCCCTGAGAGCTCCTGCGTCGAGCGCTCGAGCAGCGCGTCGATGCCAAGCGCGAGCGCGACCTCCTCGACGCCGCGCGCGACCGCCGTCGCGCCGTGGCCGCGGCTTTCGAGCGCGAGCGCGAGCTCGGCGTGCACCGTGCTCGTGACGAGCTGCGTCTCGGGGTCCTGGAACAGCGCGCCGGCGAACGCGCCGAGCCGCGCCGGCCCGTGCTCGCGCGTGTCGAGGCCTGCGAGCTCGACGCGACCCGCGAAGCGGCCGCCGTGGAAGTGCGGCGCGAGGCCGCACGCGGCGCGCAGCAGCGAGGACTTGCCGCTGCCCGAGAGCCCCGCGAGCAGGCAGAACTCGCCCGGCGTCACGGCGAAGCTGACATCGCTCAGCGCTGCGCGCGACGACTCGGGATAGTGGTAGGTGACGTGCTCGAAGCAGAGCAGCGCGCCGCTCATCGCTCGATCCCCCGACGGTCGCAGAACGGCAGCAGCACCGCCGCGAGCAGCGCCGCGCAGAGCGCGAGCGTGCCCGCGTCGAAGCGCAGCTCGATCTGCGGATAGGCGTCGAACGAGGCGACGCCCGTCAGCCGCCCGGCGAGCGCGAGTGCGAGCACGGCGAGCGCCGACACGGCGAATGCGATGTCATGGCGCGAGAGCGCTCGCCGCAGCGATCCGCGCGGGTGGGCTGCGCCGCGGAGGCGCGATACGCCTCCTGTGCGATGCGTCGCCGACACCGCAGACTCGTGCCCGCGCGGCGTGCGGCGCGGTGCGGCGAAGCCGCGGACCTCGAGCGTCGCGGCGACGTCCATCGCGCGGTCGAGCGAGCCCGCGACGACGGCGCCGAGCAGCGCGACGCGCCCGCGCGCGCCTCCGGGCGCGCCGCCCGGACGCGTCCGCTGCGCCTCGGCGAGGCGCTGCGAGTCGGCCGCGAGCACCGGCAGCATCCGCGTCGCGAGCGTCGCCGTCAGCGCCGAGCGAAACGACAGGCGGCGGAAGATCCGCAGCAGCTCGTCCGGGTCGATCGCGAGCCCGGCGAGACCCGTGATCAAGATCAGCAGCGTGACCTTCAGCGCGATCACGCCGCCGTAGACGAGCGCCTCGAGCGTCAGGTCGCCCTGGCCGAACGGGCCGAGGTCGCCGAGCCGCGCGAATACGCTCAGCCCCTGGCGGCTGACGAGCACGTTGACGAGCACGATCGGCAGCGCGACGATCGCGGCCATCCGCAGCGAGCGCGCGATGCGCGCGCCTACGCCGGCGCCGACGCCCGCGCCGAGCACGGCGAGCAGCAGCGCGAGCAGCGCGAGCGGGTGGTAGAGGATCAGCGAGGCGGCCGTCAGCGACAGCGCCCACAGCGCGCCGACGCTCGCGCGCGCGGCGTGCAACGGGCTCGCGAGGCGGCGGTAGAACATCAGCGAGCCGATCATGCTCAGGCCCCCGGCCGTGGCAGCGCGAGCGGCCCGCCCGCGCCGATCGCGACGGCGAAGCGATTGCGCAGCGTCGATCGCTGAAATGCGCGCGCCGCGCGTTCGACGCCGGCTTCGTCGGTGCCCGTTACGGCCCAGACCGGCGCGTCTTCGCCGCTGCGCGTCGCCGCGATCAGCCCGGCGACGGCAGCGAGCGTCTGCACCGTCCGTCCCTGCGCATCGAGCAGCGCGAGCGTCGTCCCGCTCGGCGCGAAGCGCGCATAAACACCGCTCGCGCGCGGGCCGCGGTCGAGTTCGCGGATCGCGAATTCGCCGGAGATCTTGCTCCACTGCCCGACGACGACGCGCAGCGTCTGCGTCGCCCCGGCGCCGCTGCCGAGCGCCGAGACGGCCGCCGGCACGCCTTGCGCGCGCAAGCGCTTGGTCACCGTGCGGCACGCCGCACCGGTCGCGTCGGAGCATTCGACACGCACCGGCAGGCGTTTGCCGCCGATGCCGTTGAGGAACGGCTGCGGGAACGAGCCGACGACCGCCGGCACGTCGTCGGTCTGACTCCAGTCGTGGCGGTCCCACCAGATCTGATCGCCCGCATGCACGTTCGTCGACGCCGCTCCCTTGCCCGCCTCGATGCCGTTTACGTAATAGAACCAGTCGACCGGCTCGCTCCCTCCCTGGCCGCCTGAAAGCCCGTCGATGCTCTGCACGAAGCCGCCCGAGTAGCGCGTCGCGACGTTCGCGTTGCGCGTCAAGAGGCTCATCACCGTCTCCTGCCCGCGCACCTTCGGCGCGGCCGCATCGCGTACGACGCCCGCGCCGAAGTCGCGTGTGACGAGCAGCCCGACGGCGCTCGGCGCCTTGCCCGCCCCGAGGCCGCAGCCCGACGCGAGCGCGGCGAGCGACGCGAGCGCGGCCACGAGCAGAGCCGCAAGCCCCGCACGGCAGGCGCGAGCACCGGGCCACGCCGCGACGCGGCGGCGAGGACCCGGTGCGGGCGAGCCTGCGCGAGGACGAGCGCTCATCGTCCCGGCTGTATGCGCTCCGTCGGCCTAGCGGACATAGAAGACGATCCTCGACGTGCCCCTCGCGAGGCTCGTGTGGTTGCCGGCCGCGTCTGTCGCCTGGATGTCGAGCACGTAGCGGCCCGGTGCGAGCGCGCCCGGCAGCAGGTAGGAGAAGCTCGGCGAGCTGCCGACGTCGAAGAAGCTCGCGACGCCGCACGGCGCGTGCTCGAAGCGCTCGGCCTTGCCGTCGTAGGCGAAGCAACGGCCGCGATAGGAGCGGCGCAGCTTCAGTTCGACCGCCGTGATGTGCGCGTGCGTCGCGATCGCGCCCGAGAGCACTTTCGGACCGCGCCCGTGCGGATAGACGTGGCTGTCGAGCACGCCGCCGGCGCGCGCGACGATCGCGTAAGGGCCTTTGTATTCGGGCGCCGCGACGGTCGTGCCGGCCGCAGTCGCGGAGCCGGCCGGTGCGGCCGTCCCACAGGTGCCGTCGCTGCCGCTGTGCACGCAGACGGTCGTCTCGCTGCGGACCGACTGCGGCGCGCTCGCCTGCAGCTGCACGTTGCCCGTCTGCGTCAAGACGAGCGTCGCGCGACCGCTCGAATCGGTCGTCGCCGTCGCTCCGCCGCCGCTGACCGTGGCGCCGGCGGCCGGCGACGGGGCGCCGTTCGCGTTCGCGAACGACGTCACCGTGACGCTCACCGGAGCGCCGCGTTCGGCGCTCGCCGGCGCGGCGATCCCGAGCGGGTTCGGCGAGACCGGGCAGGCGCCCGTTTCGCTGAAGCATTCGGGGAAGAACAGGACGCTTTCGTTCGAGCTCAGTTCGCCTTCGCAGATGCCGCCCGAGGACGGTTTGTCGTTGAGCCAGTAGCTCCAGAAGTAGTTCGCCGGGGCGCCAGGTTCGAACGCGTGCGTCTCGCCGAGGATCGTTTCGACCGAGTAGCCGAAGCCGCCGAACCATTCTCCGCTCCATTTGCCCGACGTCGCGAGCTCGAGCGCGCCGGCGGCGCTTCCGCCCGAACACGAGTGTTCGCCGTCCTTGACGACCGGCGTGCTCGTCGTCGTGACGGTTGTCGGCGGGAGGAGCGTCTGGGCGGCGCCCTCGACCTCGACCGTGACCGTCGCCGGAACTGCGGCTTGTGCTGCCGCTCCCGACAACGTGAGAGCGAGACAAGAGAAACCGAACAGGAGACCGATACGAATGGACTTGCGCATGAGCCAACCCCTTTCCACGAGGGCTTGTGGGCTTTCGGTCGGAGGCAGGTCTCCTGGCTCCCGGGCCGATCCCTCGCGCCTTCCCGATCCGCGACGGCGGTTCGGTGGCTGCGCGCTCTCGCGCGCTGCGACGGACATCCCCGGTCACAGTGGCGGGTCCGCGCCGGATTCACACCGGCTTCCCTTCACCACCGACCGTTTACGCGACGAATGCTACTCGACGATGCGACGTCGAGACGGCCGTGTGCGGCGAACCTGCTCGCACGTCAGCCGCTCGAGCGCGCGCCGCCCTCGACGGCGTCCTTCAGCCGTACGAGCCTGCCGTCCCACGCGGCCTCCGTTCGCGCGATCCACTCGCTCGCGCCGACGAGCGCGCCGCCGCGCAGGCGATAGCGCACCTCGCGCCCGTCCGCGGGCGCGCGCTCGACGAGGCCTGCATGGTCGAGCGCCGCGAGGTGCTTCGCGACGGCCTGGCGCGTGATCGGCAGCGCCGCGCTCAGGCGCGGCACGCTCGTCGTGCCGTCGCGCAACAGCGCCTCGATCATCGAGCGCCGCGTCGGGTCGGCGAGCGCCGCGAAGACGGCTCCGAGCTCGTCGCTCAAGCCGCCACCGGCGCGAGGCTGCTCGCACGCGCGCAGCCGGCGCCCGGAGCGAAGCTCGCCGCGAGCGTGCTCAGCGGGAACGCCGCAGGCTCGCTCTCGGTCACGATCACGCGCGCACCGGCCGGCGCCGCGACGATCTCGAACTCGACGCGCGTCGCCGGCTCGTCCTCGCCGCCCCACCACCAGACGAGCCTGCTCGGCGCCTCGACCACCTCGATGTGCACCTCTCGATCGGGCTCCTGCAGCCAATCTTCGCGTCGCTCGCCGTCGACGAGCGCATCCCAGACGTCCTCCGGCAGTGCCTCGATCTCGATCTCTCTGCTTGCTGGCATGTCTGCGCCCGCCTCCTTGACAACCAAGTGGTTGCTATTGTCGTTGACAACCGTCAAGTTGTCGAAAGGATAGCGACATGCCCCTGATTCCGATGGTCGTCGAGCAGAGCGCGCGCGGCGAGCGCTCGTTCGACATCTACTCGCGCCTGCTGGGCGAGCGAATCGTCTTCATCGGCACGCCCGTCGACGACCAGGTCGCGAACCTCGTCGTCGCGCAGCTCCTGCACCTCGAGTCGGAGGACTCCGAGAAGGACATCTCGCTGTACGTCAACTCGCCCGGCGGCGTCGTCTACTCGGGCCTTGCGATCTACGACACGATGCAGTTCGTCAAGCCCGACGTGCAGACGATCTGCTTCGGCGTCGCGATGAGCATGGGCTCGCTGCTGCTCGCCGGCGGTGCGCCGGGCAAGCGGATGGCGCTGCCAAACAGCCGGATCCTGATTCACCAGCCCTCCGGCGGCTTTCAGGGCCAGGCGGCCGACATCGAGATCCACGCGAAGGAGACGCTCGAGCTGCGCCGCCACATCGATCAGATCTACGCCAAGCACACCGGCCAGCCGCTCGAGCGCGTGCACGACGACATGGACCGCGACCGCTACTTCACGGCCAAGCAGGCGCGCGAGTACGGGCTGATCGACCGCGTGATCGCCTCGCACGAGCTCAACCGGCTGCCGACGGGCTTCGCCGGGCGCGTCGACGGTGGCGACGCTTAGCGGTGCGAGCGAGGAACCGGATGACGCCCCGCGTCGGGGCATAGGCCCCGCCCACGCCCCGTTGCGCAGGCACGACGCCTGGCAAAGATCGAATTAATTATTTAGATCGGTGTTCGTATCGGCGAGTGCCGCGCGCCGTGCCTCGTCGAGCGTCTCGCCGGTGACGATCAGCTTGCGCGCCGCATCGAGATCGTCCGAGCGCCCGAACGTCAGCGCCGCCTTGACGACGCTGTCCTTGAGGTACCAGTTCGTGAACTTGCCGTCGTCGAGCGAGCCGCGCACGATCTCCTCGTCCCACTCGTACGCCGGGCCGACGTACTCGAGTTCGCCCCAGTCGGCGAAGACCGAGAAGAAGTACGGCACCTCCGTGTGCGCGACGTCCTTGCCGAGCATGTTCAGCGCCGCAGTCTTGCCGTGGTTGAACGCGACGTCCCAGTGCTCGATCCGCACGTGCTCGCCGCCGCGGATCTCAGACGCGAACTCGCAGATGTCGCCGGCCGCGTACACGCCCGGCGCGCTCGTCTGAAGGCGCGAGTCGCAGCGCACGCCGCCGCGCTCGCCGAGCTCGAGCCCGGCGCGCTGCGCGAGCTGAACGTCCGGCGTCACGCCCGCGCCGATCACGACCGCATCGGCGTCGAGCTCGAGGCCGTTGCGCGTGACCACCTGCGCGACGCTCTCCTCGCCCTCGAAGCGCTCGAGCTCGTCGCTCGCGTGAACCGTCACGCCGTGCGCTTCGAGCAGCTCCTGAAAGAAGCGCCCCGCCGTCGCGCCGAAGCCACGTTCGAGTGTGTGCTCCTCCTGCATCACGAGCGTGCAGTGCTTGCCGATCAGCGTCAGCGACGCCGCGACCTCGCACGCGATGTAGGAGCCGCCGATCAGGACGATCTCGTGCGCGTCCTTGACGCCCTCGCGGATTGCCTGCGAGTTGCCAAGCGTGCGCAGATAGTGGATCTGCTCGAGGTGGCAGCCATCGACGTTCAAGCGGCGCACGTTCGCGCCCGTCGCGAGCAGCGCCTTGCCGAACTCGAGCTCTTCCTTGTTCGACAGCTTCGCCGTGCGCGCGTCGGGGTCGAGCGCCGTCACGCTCGTGCGCAGCATCAGCTCGACGTTCTGCTCACCCCACCACTCGTCCGGGCGGAAGAACGCCTCCGAGCGATCCTCCTTGCCCTGCAGGTAGCCCTTCGAGCAGTCCGGGCGGTTGTACGGCGGGTCAGGCTCGCGGCCGACGAGCGCGATCGTGCCGTCGGCGCCTTCCTCGCGCAGCCAGCGCGCGCAGTTCGCCGAGGCGAGGCCGCCGCCGATCAGGAGGTAGTCGACCTTGCGTGCGGGCATGCGCGCACCTTACAACCCAGGCGGATGGCGGACCGACCAGTGCGCCCACGTCGGAATCCGATCGAGAACGCGCCAGCGCGGGCCGTCTTCGTTTCGGTTCGGGCCTATGTCGGTGCCGTCGTGACTCGTGTCGAGGCGGAGGCCCGCGATCGTCATGAAAGTGTGATTCGTCGGGCTCGTTGTCGAGTAGATCGTCACCCACCGCCCCGGTCCTGGAAGGCCCCAGTCGACATAGTCCTGTGCTAGCGGATTCTCGGTGACGATTTCACCTATTGGCCGTACGCCCGACCTGTAGACCTCGAGATCCTCTCGCCGCAGGCGGAAGCGATTCACACGCAAGAGCAACTCGCGTCGGGCATCCGACACGAGCGCGACCTCCTCGAGCAGATCTCGTAACCACCGGCCAGCCGCACGCCAGCCCTCGCCGGCCGCTCGTTTTTGCACACATCGGGTAGACACACATGCATGTCGTCGCCGAGCGCCAGCGGACCCCCCTGCGAATCGCTCCGCGCACCGCCCGCAGGCGCGCGCGCAGATCCGTCGAATCGATCGCGATGAGCATCACCGACCGCCTTCATGCGATCGACCGTCGCCAGCAGAAGATTCCCGGCGTGCGCTTCATCGCAGCCGTCTACAAGAAGTTCACAGACGACCAGGCAGGCCAGCTCGCGGCGCTGATCTCGTACTACGCGTTCGTCTCGATCTTCCCGCTGCTGCTCGCCTTCGTGACGATCCTCGGCTTCGTGCTCGAAGGCCATCCTGGCGACCGCGAAAAAATCCTCCACGGCGCGCTCGGGCAGTTCCCGATCCTCTCCGAACACCTCACGTTGAGTTCGCTCAAGGGCAGCGGCGTCGCGCTCGCGATCGGCGTCGTCGGCGCGCTGCTCGCCGGGATGGGCGTGACGAGCGCCGCGCAGAACGCGTTCAACCGGATCTGGCACGTGCCGTTCAAGGACCGGCCGAACTTCATCTTCTCGCGCCTGCGCAGCATCGCAGTGCTCGCGGTCCTCGGCACGCTGATGATCGTCTCGACCGCCGCGGCGGGCTTCGTCGGCGCGAGCTCGCATGGCGCCCTTGCGGTGATCGCCGGCGTGCTCGTCGCGTTCGCCGTCAACGTCGCGCTGTTCATGGCCGCGTTCACGCTGCTCACGGCGGCCGATGCGAGCTGGCGCGAATACCTGCCCGGCGTGATCGTCGCGGCGATCCTCTGGCAGCTCCTGCAGCACCTCGGCGGCTTCTACGTCGACCATTCGCTCAAGCACACGCAGGCGCTCTATGGCATCTTCGCGCTCGTGCTCGGCCTGCTCGCGTGGCTCTACCTCGGCGCGCAACTCGTGATCTTCGCCGCCGAGGTCAACGTCGTGCGCGTGCGCAGGCTGTGGCCGCGCAGCTTCTTCTCCGACCCGCTGCTCGACGCCGACCGGCGTGCGCTGACCTCGTCGGCCGAGGTCGAGGAACGCGTCGAGCAGGAGAACGTCGACGTCAGCTTCGACGACCAAGCTCGTCGATAGTCGCGTCTGTCCGAGACACGCGCCGGCGTTCGTTGACAGAGCGCGCCGCGCGCGGATACGTTCGCTTCGAGGGCGTAGCGGAGGCAGCGCTCGAGCGGATCCGCTCTTTGCCTCGCGCATCGCCGACAGAGCGAGGACAGGGGAACCGATGCCGAGGATCAAGACGATGCTGCTCGCCGCAGCTCTCACCGTCGCATTCGCCGCAGCATGGACCACGAGCGCAAGCGCAAGCCTGTGGGTCCCGTATGGCAGCGAAGCAGTCGTCGATGCGAGTTGGAACGAGACGTGGGCGCCGACGAGCGTCGCCGGCGCGAACAACAACTGCAAACCGACTGCAGCGCATCCGTACCCAGTCGTGCTCGTCCACGCGACGTTCGCCGACGAGGGCTCGAACTTCGTCACGCTCGCGCCGCTGCTGTACAACGCCGGCTACTGCGTCTACTCGTTCAACTACGGCGAGACGATCCTCTCCGGACTGCTCGGCAGCATCGACGGCCTCGGCTACATCGAACAGTCAGCCGCCGAACTGAGCAGCTTCGTCGGCAAGGTGCTCGGCAAAACGGGCGCGAGCGAGGTCGACTTGGTCGGCCACTCCCAAGGCGGCATGATGCCCAACTACTACCTCAAGTTCCTCGGTGGAGCGAGCAAGGTCCACACGCTGATCGGGCTCGCTCCGAGCAACCACGGCACGACCGTCAGCGGGCTGACGACGTTGATCGAAAAGTTCCCGTTCGCGTCATTGCTCGTACCGGCGTTCCTCGACGTCATCGGCGCGCCTTCGCTTCCGCAGCAGGAGTCGACTTCGGCGTTTCAGAAAAACCTGTTTGCCGGCGGCGACACGGTTGCGGGACCACGCTACGTCGTGATCGAGACGACACATGACGAGGTCGTCACGCCCTACACGAACGCCTTCCTCAGCGGGTCGAGCGTCACGAACATCACCGTGCAGAACCAATGCCCGAAAGATCCCGTCGCGCACATCGGCATGTTCGAGGACTCACCGGCGCTGCAGAACGTGCTCAACCAGTTGAGTGCGAGCCCGAATCCGTCGTTCTCGGCTGCTTGCTCGAAATACGGGTTGGGGGTATAGGCGGCTTTCTCGCGCTAGCCGGCCAGTCACTGCGGCCTGTTCCGGAACCCGAGCAGGGCCGCAGAACCGGGCTAACTCCTACGAAAGAGCCAGCGAAAGAGTCTTTTCGCGCCCTTCTGCATCGGCGTCAGCTCTTCGCGCCTGGCGAATCCGGGCGGCGCTGTCGCCGACATCCGCCTCGGTGGGTTCGGCTTCGGGTCGGTCTGTGAGGTCTTTGACGACATAGCGCAACGTTACTCGACCAAGCTCGCGGTCCACAGCACTATCTCGATGCCAAGCAGCACGCAGCTGAGCGTGAGCCAGCCCGAAAGCCGAGCGATCCTTGCGCGGTTCTCCTGCAGCAGCGGCTCGGTCCAGGTGACCGCCGCTCGGTAGACCTCTGTCAACTCGCGCACATTCCGCTTGTCACCGTCGGCGATTAGCTCTCGGCCCCCGATGGCGAGAGTCAGTTCATGCGGTAGCAGCACCCAGATCGCGCAGCCGAAACAGAGGGCGAACGCAACCAGCGCAAGCAGAGCCCAAGCATCCAGCGATCCACGGCTCGTCTTGGCAGCGAGAAACGAGCCCGCGATCGACGCCGCTCCAACGACCGTCCCGGCCGACGCTTTGAGCCCTGTGAGCGCACGCTCCTGCACGCCAAGTTCACCCGCGCTTAGCTCGAACCCGAGCTGCTCGATTGAATCGGCCATCGCACAGTTCTAAGCGCGGCTTAGGACGAACGCTCTGCCGCTTGATCCTCCTCATAACGCGAAGAAAGCCCAGTCGAGCGCATGATGATGCACCGACGCTGGTGCACATGTCGCTCAATATTGGCTTCACAGAGCCATCTACGGCATCACGCGCAGTACTTGCGCACGCAACCAACGCGCGCTATACTAACTAAACTTTCGTAAGCTCATATGGAGCAATAACTCATGCCATCACCCGCAGACGCCCCCCAGACACAGCCTTCACAGCCGAAGCAACTACTGCGGCTGATTCCGCTCGACGACACCGTCGTCTTCCCGAACATGGGCATCACGCTGACGATCGACGTCGGCGACGATGAGCGTGTCGTGCTCGTCCCGCGCCACGAGAACGAGTTCCTCGAGGTCGGCACGATCGCCGAGGTGACAGAGCACATCCGCCTCCCCGGCGGCGGCCGCGCCGTCGCGATCTCCGGCGAGCACCGCGCGCTGATCGGCGCCGCGCAGACCGGTCCGACCGGCGAGCTGCGCGTCGAGGTCGACGAGCGCCCCGACGGCGAGCCCGTCGACGGACACACACGCGAGCTCGAGCGCGAGTACCGCGCCGTGGTTGAGGAGATCCTCGAGCTGCGCGGCGACGACGGACGCATCGCCGCCTTCCTGCGTGCGATCGCCGAGCCGGGCGCGCTCGCGGATTCAGCCGGCTACTCCCCGAACCTCTCATACGAGCAGAAGGTCGAGCTGCTGCGCACGCTCGACGTGACCGAGCGCCTCGAGCTCGCCGTCAAGCTGCAGCGCGAGAGCCTCGCTGAGCTGCAGGTGCGCAAGCGCATCCGCGAGGACGTGCAGGAGGGCGCCGAGAAGCAGCAGCGCGAGTACTTCCTGCGCAAGCAGATGGACTCGATCCGCAAGGAGCTCGGCGACGACGACGCATCCGTCGCCGAGGAGTACCGCGCGAAGATCGACGACGCAGAGATGCCCGAGGAGGTTCAAGAGCAGGCGCTCAAGGAGCTCGCGCGCCTCGAGCGGATGGGCGAGCAGACCGGTGAGTCGAGCATGATCCGCACCTACCTCGACTGGCTCATCGCCGTTCCGTGGGGCAAGCGCTCCGAGGAGCACCTCGACCCCGTCGCCGCGCGCGCCGTGCTCGACGCCGACCACGCCGGGCTCGAGGACGTCAAGGACCGCATCACCGAGTACCTCGCCGTGCGCAAGCTGCGCCAGGACCGCGAGATCGAGGCCGACCCGAAGTCAGGAGCGATCCTCACGCTGATCGGCCCTCCAGGCACCGGCAAGACGTCGATCGGCGAGTCGATCGCACGCGCGACCGGACGCGAGTTCGTGCGCATGTCGCTCGGCGGCGTGCGTGACGAGGCCGAGATCCGCGGGCACCGGCGCACATACATCGGCGCGCTCCCAGGTCGCTTGGTCAGGGCCCTGCGCGACGCCGGCACGATGAACCCCGTGATCCTGCTCGACGAGGTCGACAAGGTCGGAGCCGATTGGCGCGGAGACCCCTCCGCGGCGCTGCTCGAGGTCCTCGACCCCGCACAGAACCACTCCTTCCGCGACCACTACCTCGACGTCGAGATGGACCTCAGCCAGGTCATGTTCATCGCGACAGCGAACGTCGCCGACACGATTCCGGGGCCACTGCTCGACCGCATGGAGGTGATCCACTTCGACGGATACACCTCAGAAGAGAAGCTCGCGATCGCCAAGGGCTACCTCTGGCCACGCCAGCGCGACCGCAACGGCCTGCGCGAGAACGAGGTCGAGATCTCCGACGATGTTCTACGAACCGTCATCGGCGAGTACACGCGCGAGGCAGGCGTGCGAAACCTCGAGCGCGAGCTCGGCACCGTGCTGCGCAAGACAGCGACGAAGATCGCATCCGCGCAAGTGCAGGCCGAGCCTGAGATCGAGGACGCGCTGGCCGAGCCCGCCGCCGAGAACAGCGAGCCTGCTGCCCCGAGCAACGGCAATGTTCCGGACGCGATAGAGGACGACGCTGTCGCGAAGAAGCCGAAGAAGAAGGCCAAGTCAGGCAAGGCAGCCAAGTCGAAGCCGACCCCTGTGACGATCGACCTCGACGCCGTGCGCGACGCGCTCGGGCGCCAGAAGGTCTTCCAGGAGTCAGCCGCGCGCACCGCGACGCCGGGCGTCGCCACCGGACTCGCCGTCACCGGCGCCGGCGGAGACGTGCTGTTCGTCGAGGCGACCGCAATGAACGGCGGCAGCTCCGGCGGCAACAGCCTCGTGCTCACCGGCCAGCTCGGCGACGTCATGAAGGAGTCCGCGAAGATCGCGCTCTCCTACGTGCGCGGCCACGCCGAGGAGCTCGGCATCGACGAGCACGCCTTCGAGAACAAGGAGTTCCACGTCCACGTTCCCGCAGGCGCGATCCCGAAGGACGGCCCGAGCGCCGGCGTGACGATGGTCACAGCGCTCGCCTCGCTGCTCTCCGGCCGGCCCGTCAAGCACACCGTCGGCATGACCGGCGAGGTCACGCTGCAAGGACGCGTGCTGCCGATCGGTGGCTTCAAGCAGAAGG
The DNA here is from genome assembly GCA_035552575.1 of Solirubrobacteraceae bacterium. Classification (GTDB taxonomy): domain Bacteria; phylum Actinomycetota; class Thermoleophilia; order Solirubrobacterales; family Solirubrobacteraceae; genus Palsa-744. Next base: position 13,095 of record DASZLB010000224.1, read on the forward strand.
CGCTCGCCGCCAACGCCGCCGGGCTGACCGACGTGATCCTGCCCGAGCGCAACCGTGGCGATCTGGACGAGATACCGGAGGAGGTCAGAAACCAGATGACCTTCCACCCCGTGATGACCGTCCAGGAGGTGCTCGACCGCGCTCTGGAGCCGGCTCGCGATGTCGCGCACGCCTAGCCGCTGCCAGCCCGTACCCGCGGAGGTCCGCCAAACGGCGGACCTCCTCGAGCGGCGCTGGCAGCTCTCGATCATCTACGCCGCGCTGAGCGGCGCGCTGCGCTTCAACGAGTTCGCCGAGGCCGTCGCCGGCATCTCACCGCGAATGCTCTCCGAGCGTTTGCGCGACCTCGAGGCCGCCGGCCTCGTCGAGCGCACCGTGATCCCCTCGAGCCCACCGACCGTCGAGTACCGCCTGACCGAGCGCGGGCGGCGACTGCGGCCGATCATCGAGGCGATGCGCGCCTACGCCGGCGAACCCGTCTAAGGCGAACCCGTCTAGATCTAGCGGCGCCTCTTACGGCTGACCGCGTGCAGCGTAACCGTGCGCACCATCCCGATCGGAAGTCCCGAGCTCGCCACGTTGCTCGGCACGACCATCAGGATCCGGAGGTTGACGTTCACCGTCTTTCGGCCATGCGCCAGGCGCTTCAGCAGCGTCCTGCTCAGCCGCACGTGCAGCTTCACCTTGCCGCCCGCCGCGGCGAGCACGCGAGCGTGACCCAGCGCCACGAGCCGGCCTCGCGGCTTGATCGCTTTGGACTTGTGCTTGGCCGCGCGCGCGTTCGAGGCCGCCGCGAGCGAGCTGCCCGTCGCGCGGACCACGCCTTCCAACTGCTCGTGCTGGATCCGCAGCGCTTCGCCGATCTCTTTCTGCAGTTCGCTCGACTCTTTGCTCAGCTTCCCCAGCACCTGCTGGGACGCCGCGTCTTTTTTCAACCCCGGACTCGCGGTCTGCTGGGCGATCTGCTTCAGCAGGATGCTGTCGTCCTGCACCACGCGCGTCAGTTCGTCGGTCGCCTGCGCGTTCAGACCCGCTCGCGCGCGCTGCATTTCGTTGATTTCGGTCCGCATCTCGCGGATGTCCTTTTCGTACTGGATCTCCCGTTCTTCGACTTCCTTGCGCATCGTCGGGACGATGTCCGGGTAGCGTTCTTCACGTTCGCGTTCCGCGACTTCTTCCCGCATCTCCGGGACGATGTCCGGGTCTTCGATCGCGCGCAGGTGTTTGCCCGAGGACGCAGGTGCTTTCGTTTCGCCGGCGTTCACGCCCGCCTGGACTTCCGTTTTCGGCGCAGGCGTCTGCACTTCGACCGAGAGTTCGTTCGGGTAGCCCGAGCCAGGGCCCGATTCGTCGTAGCTCGCCGGGTCGCCCCCCGGCACGATGAAGCGCGTCGAGCCCGTCGCCGCGGCGTGCGTTGGGTCGCCCGCGTAGCTCGCTGCGATGTTCGGGAAGCCCGCGCCGGCGCCCGGGCCGTACTGCACCGAGCAGTAGCCCGTGCTTGGCGCGCTCGGACTCGAGTGCAGCGCGCAGGTGGTTCCGAATGCGAAGAACCCACCGCTCGCATTCGCGAACGTCACCGCGCCGGTCGGCGAGGTCGGCGTGCCCGAGCTGTCCGCCACCGTCGCCGTACACGTGTCCTGCGAGCTCAGCACGTCGTAGTCGCACATTACCGTCAGGCCCGTCGAGTGCACGCCCTGCGGCGTTTTTTTCGCTTCTTCGCCTTTTTCTTCCGGTTTGCCCGCTTCACCGGAGGGCATTTTGCATCCCGAGTAGGGCGCGATCGAGCTCGAGCTCGAGACGCGCGTCGACGTCGACGTGCCCGACGTGCCGTTCGAGTCGTGCCCTTTGCCTTCGAGGTGATTCCCGTCCGCCGAGAGCGTCGCCGTGCCTTCCGATTTGTAGCCACCCGTTTCGCTGGTGGAGCTGAACGTGCTCCCGAGCAGCGTGCCTACGATCTGTTCGCCGCCGTTGCTGCCGATCACGTCCGCGCAGCCGGGGGCCTCGTAGAGTTCTGTCGTCGCCGGGAAGTCCTCGCCCGCGCACCAGCCCACTTCGCAGTGGTAGGCCCCCTGCCACGTGCCCGTCAGGTTCGCCGCCGACGCCGCACTCGCGAGCGCCGCGCTCAGCGCGATCGATACGACGCATGCCATCGTCAGCACGAGCGTCCTGCGCAGCACCTTCGGGGATTGAACTCGGGTCACGTCTCGCCTCCTCGCAGGCTGATCGGGGGTGCGAGAATAGATGTCCGCGTCCTACGCAGTCAAAGGACGGTACGTACGCGTGCGTATCGCGCTCGGACCGCGGCTCAGACCGGCTGCGCGGTCTGCGCCGGCTTGCTGCCCTCCCAGTCGATCTCGGGGCTTGCTCCCACGAGCTGGCCGCCGGGGCAGCTCTTTGCGCGTACCTTCTCCTCCGTCTTGCGCGAGTTGCGGATCCCGAGCCCGCCGACGACACCGCCGAGCGCGACGAGCGCCGCCGCGATCGCGAGGCCGAGATGGAAGCTGTGAAGCGACGCGCCTTCAGCCGCGCTCGTCACTGCATGAGCCTGCGCCGAGGGCATCCCTCGCACGCTCGGGCGACCGAGCGGCAGCCGCTTAGCTTCGGCGACCGCCGCTTTCGCCGCGCCGCCGAGCGCGACTCCCGAGAGCCTGCTGTCCATCGACGACGCGAACGAGGACGCGATCGCCGCGCCGACGGCCGCCGTGCCGAGTAGTCCCGCGACACGAGCGATTGCGTTGTTGACGCCTGAGGCGATCCCGGCCTCTTTCTCCGAGCCCGCCAGCACCGCCGCCGTCAGCGGCGCGACCGTCATCGACAGGCCGAGCGCGAAGATCAGCAGCGGCGCCAGAACTTCGGAGAGGTAGTCCGCCTCGACGCCCGTGAGCTGGAACAGCAGCAGGCCGCCGGCCGCGAGCAGCGGCCCGACGCCCATGAAAAAGCGCGGGCCGAAGCGGTCCGCGAGCGCGCCGAAGCGACGCGAGAGGAAGAACATCACGACCGTCACCGGGAGCGTCGCCAGGCCGCTCTTCAGCGGTGAGTAGCCACCGATCTGCTGCAGGAAGAGGATCAGGAAGAAGAACACGATCGCGAGGCCCGCGTACATCGCGAACGTCTCGACGTTGCCCGCCGAGAAGTTGCGCCGGCGAAACAGCCCGAGCGGCAGCATCGGATCCTTCGCGCGCGACTCGTACAGCGCGAACGTCGCGAGCAGCAGCGCGCCTGCGATCAACGGTCCCGCGACGGCAGCGCTCGACCAGCCGAGGCGCGGCTGCTCGATCAGCGCGAACACCGGGCCACCGAGCCCGAGCGCGCAGAGCAGCGCGCCCGCGTAGTCGACCCGCCTGCTGCCGCGATCGCGCACCGCGCTCGGCGGGATCGCCACGAGGATCAGCCAGACGCACGCGGCCGCGAGCGGCACGTTGATCACGAAGATCCAGCGCCACGAGGCGATCGCCAACAGCTCGCCGCCCGCGAGCGGGCCGAGCACGCCCGCGATCGCGCCCCATGCCGTCCACGTGCCGATCGCGCCGCCGCGCTCGGACGCCGGGAACGTGTTGACGATCACCGCAAGCGAGCTCGGCACGAGCAGTGCGCCCGCGATTCCCTGCAGCGCGCGCGCCGCGACGAGCACACCGATCGACGGCGCCACGGCGCACACCGCCGATGCGACGCCAAAGCCGCCGACGCCGAGCGCGAAGACCTTGCGCTCGCCGTAGAGATCGCCGAGCGAGCCGCCGACGAGGATCAGCGAGCCGAGCGTCAGCAGGTAGCCGTTGACGACCCATTGCTGTGCCGCAAGGCCACCGCCGAGCGCGCGCTGGATCGTCGGCAACGCGACGTTGACGACCGTCCCGTCGAGCAGCGCGATGCCCGAGCCGAGAATGCACGCGACGAGCGTGACGCGCTTGACCATCGCATCCTCGCCGATCGTCATCCGCTCACCGTATCGGGCCGCTGTGCCCGAGCAGTCGACGCAGCTCTCCAGCGAGAGCGTCGCGACGGTCGCCGGCAACGTCCGTCCACGCACTTGCCCGCACCGGCTCGCATCCTCGAAGATGAGTCCCCGTTCGAGCTGAACGTTCACAGGCTCGCAACGGACTGCCGGCGACGCACGAGTACCTTCGATCTCATGCAAGCAAACGAGCTCACCGTAAAACGCACCGCGCGCAACTACTGGGTCGTCCAGAGCGGCGACGACGCCTTGGCCGGTGGCGTCACGCGCGAGGCAGCCGAAGCCGAGCGCGAGCTGATGCGCAGGCTGCGCCGCCGGACCGCCGACATGCGTGCCGTCTCGCCGCGGCGCCCGCGCGCAGTCGAGCGCGCGCCGCGCTGACCGATCGCCGCAGCGCCCGACGCCGCCGCCCCACGCGGCCGCCACCCCACGCTGCCCCCCGCCGCCCCACGCAGCAAGTCTTGCGAACTCGAGCCGCGCTTAAGTTTCTCGCTCGGGCGTCGATGAACGGGCATGCTCTCCCGCACTCGCCACCAAATCCAACGAAACGAAGGCTTCACGCTGATCGAGCTGCTCGTGGTCATCCTGATCATCGGCATCCTCGCTGCGATCGCCATCCCGGCCTTCCTCAGCCAGACGAGCAAGGCCAACGACTCCGCCGCGAAGACGCAGGTCGGCACCCTGCAGACGACGATGCAGGCCTACGCGATCGAACATTCCGGCAGCTATGTCGGCGCCACGCTCACCGAATTGCAGAAAATCGAGCCGGTGCTCAAAGACACGACAACCGCGACGGCAGCAGTCGTCGGAACTCCTACCGCCGAAGGCTTCGAAGTCTCCTCTACCGCCAAAGGCTCCGGCAACGTCTACAAACTCAAAAACGAAAAAGGCACGATCACGCGCAGCTGCACGACGAGCGCGACCGGCAACAACGGCGGCGGCTGCGCTTCAGGCAGCTGGTAGCGCCGAGCGGCACAGCGGACGCGCGGGGCTGAGCCCCGCGCGCCATGCGCCGCTCTACTGCCGTTCGTTCGCTACGGCCTGGCAACCAGCCACGGCGTGTAGTCGACCGTGCCGAGCGCCGTGTCGCAGCGGCCCGCGTTCGGACCCTGCTTGCAGCCCCACCAGTTGTTCTCTGCGTGCACTTCCGTGCCCGTTTCTCCGTTCGCGCCGGTGCCGTTCGTGTGGAACGTGTTGCCCGACGCCGTGATCGTCGCCTGACCACCGGACGGCTGCCCTGGAGTCGGGCTCGTCTGCGTGACGAGCAACCCAGTGCCCGTGTGCATGAACGAGTTGTGCGTGAGCGTCACGTCGACGTCGCCGAATTCGAAGCCGAGCTGATCCGTCGTCACGTAGGCGCCGTATGAGCCGGCCGGGTCCGTCGTGCTCGCACCCGTCCCGTTCACCTTGTTTTCGGTGAACGTCGGGCCCTGGCCGGCGACAGCCCCACCGAATGCAGCGATGCCGATGTAGCAGCCCTTGACCTTGTTCGCCTTGACCGTCGGCGAGAGATACGGGACGAAGACGAAGATCCCGTAGCCGTTCGAGTTGCATTCGCTGATCTTGTTGCCTTCGATCAGGTCAGCGCTCCCGCCCGAGTCGCCGTTGTTGTCCGTGTGGACACCGCTTCCCGATTTCGTGATCGTGTTGTCGATGAACTGCGTGCCCGACGAGTGGTTCGCCGAGATCGCGTCGTTCGCGTTCGAGACCTTGTTGTGCGACATCGTGCCCGAGCCGCCGAACGCGAACATCGCGATCGACGCTTCTTCGCCCTGGACGTTTTCGACCGTGTCGCCTTCGAAGTCGAACGTGCCGCCCGAGGATGCGTACATCCCGCGCAGGTAGACGTCGGCGACTCTCACCTTCGTGACGGTCAGGCCGTTGTACGTGCCGAGTTCATGGTTCGTGATGATCCCGTTGCGCGCGTCGATGTCCTTGCCGGCGCGCACGACGCCGCTCGTCAGGCCAGGGTTGTCGCCCTCGAGCGAGAGCTTTGTCAGCGTCACGTCGCTTGCCTCGACGAGCACGATGTTGCTCGCCGCGCCTCCACACAGCGACCCGCCTGCGCAAGCCGGGTTCGACGTCGCCGGCTCGATCGTCGTGTGACCTCCTGCGCCCTGCAGCGTCAGCGGCTTGTCGACGACGACGTTTTCCGTATACGTCCCTGGCCCGATTGTGATCGTCGCGCCAGGCGATGCCGCGGCGATCGCCGCGTTGATGCTCGTGAAGGCGCAATGTTTCGCGCACACCGTCTTCGGCGACGCCCACGCCGAGCCTGCAACCGCCAGGCAGGTCGCGAACACGCCACCGACGAGCAGCAGCCGAATCGTACGTCCCATGGGTCCCCCCTCCATCCTTGTCCCCCCTCCTCCAGGACGGGGCTTGAGCGGAATGGTACGGACTCAGCCGATATTCGGCAGGGCGACGTTCTCAGCGCATCACCAGCTCCCGCCCTTGCAGCCACCAGCGCCGGCCGGCGTGCACGAGCGTGTGACTTCGCCATTGCTGCTGACGAGCTTGTAGACGTGGTTGCTGCCAACAGCTTCCGATTCGATTTCGAAGTCCGTCGCCGTAGCCCCGGCGACTTCCTTTGCGACGGCCGTCGTTGTATCTCTCAGCGTCGGCTCGATCGCTGCGAGCTTGGCGAGCGTCGCGCCTTTGTAGCTGCCGCTGTTGTCCATCGCGAACTCTTTCATCGCTGTCTGCAACGTGCCGATCTGCGTCTTCGCCGCCGCATCGCTCGCACGCGCCGTCTGGCCGATGAACGATGGAATGGCGATCGCCGCGAGCACGCCGATGATCAGCAGCACCGTGAGCAGCTCCATCAGCGTGAAACCGCGCTCGTCCTTCGCGGCATTCGCGCATCGCGCGCTCGAGCGCGTTGTGACTTGGGACGACGGTTTGATCGGGAAAGCGATCACGGGAAGCTCCTCTCCGGCGGTTGCGCGAGCAGGGCCGGCCGATCTCCGGCCCCGCTCTCTCGCCTCGCGGCGAGCTCGCCTGGTAGGTAGTTTTTGCGGAGCGACGAGTGTGCAGCCCGCAGAGGGCTTTTGGCACTAGACGTTTGGGTAGACCTCGAGCTCACTCGAGCGGCCCGGAACGCGGCCTGCTCAGGCGTGCTCGGTGGGGCGAGGGTCTCGTGGCACGGGGATGGCGACCACGTCCAGTCCGTCGATGCCGCTGAAGTTCGCAGGGTTGCACGTGTAGATCGGCAGGTCGTTGGCGAGCGCGGTCGCCGCGATCATCGCGTCGTACGTTCGAGCAGTTGCCTGGCGACCCGAGCGTCGCAGCGAAGCGGCCACGTGGCCGAAGGCGCGAGCAGCGCTCGCATCGAAGGGCATCGGCTCGAAGTCCGCCTCGGCTTGTTGGAGCCGGGCCTGGCGCGCGACGCGCTCGCTCTCCTCCGTCGCAGCCAGCGGACCGACAGAGAGCTCGGCAAGAGTCACAGCCGTGATCAGCGGTTCTGCGGGGAGCGTCCTTGCGTCCGTGAACGCCTCCATCAGGATGACGGCCGAGGTGTCGAGTATGCCGCGCGGGCGCGGCGAGTCGCCGTTCACAGGCTCGAGTCCAGCAACCGCTCTACGTCCTCGCGAAACGCCACCCGGTCTACAGGCGGCAAGGACCGCCAGCGACTCAACAGCGCCTCGGCCGAAAGCCCGCGAGGCGAGAGCGCCCGCAGCTCGGCAACGGCCTTGCCCGAGCGCGTGATCGTGATCTGCTCTCCACGCGCGGCACGATCCACGACATCGCCGCCGTGGTTGCGCAGATCGCGGATGCTGACGTCAGCCACCGACCGAGTGTATCACGCGTGATACACAGCGTTCGATCGCCCGAATCGGGGCGAGAGGATTTGAACCTCCGACCCCCTGCTCCCAAAGCAGGTGCGCTACCAGGCTGCGCCACGCCCCGATACAGGCGAGTCTACCGCCAGCTATCGCGCGTCTTGCAGATCCACGCCTGCAGCCGGGCGCGCAACAGCGCGTCCTCGACGCTGAGCGTCAGCACGCCGTGGCGAGCGTGTCGTGGCGCATGTCCGGCGTCGGCTCGATCGGCTCCTTCGTGCACTCGGATCGTCCGTGCCCGCACGTCCAAGATCCCGCCCCAGAAGCGGCGCAGCTCGGTCAGGCTCTGCTCGGGCTCGTAGCGAATCGAGGGCAGCGGCGACTTCTCGCTGAGGCGCAGCATCCAGCGATTGACGAGTCGCATCACGGCCGGGTCCGAGTCGCTCAGCGAGATCCTCGTCCGCTCGCGCGTGCATCCGCGCGCGATGAAGAGGCAGACGAAGTCGCGGAACGTCGGCTGCGCGGCGAGGTCGTCGAACGCGCGCAGCGCGTCCTCATACGCCGTCTCGCCTACGCCTACCTCCACGCCCACGCCCACGCCCGCGCGCTCCGCCGCGTCTGCGGGTCCGTGCTCACGCTCGCGCAGCGGCAGGTCGCGGACCCAGTAGTAGACCGTGCTGCGCGGAAGCGCGAGGCGCGAGGCCAGCTGATCGACGCTCAGCCGCTGCTCGACGCGCAGCAGGCGGGCCATCTGGCGAAGGTAGCTCGAGTGCGCCATGCGAACATATGTTCGCATACGGGCAGCGCCGCGTCAACCGAACCGCAGCCGTCCGAGCCTGCGCTGGTAGCCTCCGCCACCGCCCATGGCAGACGTCCAACCGCTGCGCGCGCTGCACTACGACCCGGCCGTGGCCGGGCCCTTGCAAGACGTCGTCGCACCTCCGTATGACGTGATCGACTCCGATCAGCGCGCCGCGCTGATCGAGCGCTCGCCGAACAACGTCGTCGCCGTCGACCTGCCTCACGGCGAACCCGATCCATACGCGGCCGCGCGCGAGCAGTTCGAGCGCTGGCAGCGGCAGGGCGTGATCGTGCGCGACGAGCAGCCCGCGCTCTGGGCGCACACGCAGGACTACACAGGCCCCGACGGGCAACGGCGCACGCGCCGCGGCTTCTTCTGCCGCGTGCGGATCGAGGGCTACGGCCCCGGCCGCGTGCGCCCGCACGAGCGCACGCACCCTGGGCCGAAGGAGGACCGCCTGCGCCTGACGCGGGCGACGCGCGCGAACATCTCACCGATCTTCTCGCTGTTCTCCGACCCGTCCAACGCTGCCTGGGACGCTCTCGAGCCAACGACGAAGAACGAGTCGCCGTGGGGCGAGGTCACCGACGCCGACGGGACCGTCCACTGCATCTGGCGTGTCGCAGACGCAAACGCGATCGCCGCTGTGCAGGCCGCGACGCGCGACGCCGAGCTGCTGATCGCCGACGGCCACCACCGCTACGAGACGATGCAGGCATACGCCGAAGAGGTCGAGGCCGCCGGCGCGCCGGCGAACGGCGAGCACCGCTACATCCTGATGTGCCTCGTCGCGCTCGAGGATCCCGGCTTGACGGTCTTCCCCACGCACCGACTCGTCAACAAGCTCGACGAGCCCCGCCGCGAGGCGCTCGCCGAGACGCTCGCGCGCGATTTCGAGATGCGCGAGGTGACCGCGGACGAGGTCGCGCCGGAGCCCGGCAGCGGCCCGCTCGAGCTCGGCTACGTGAGCTCTCGAGACGAGCGCTGCTATCGCCTGACGCTGAAGGACCAGGCGATCGCCGACGCCGCGCTCGACGGCCACTCCGAGGCCTACCGGCGCCTCGACACGGGCGTGTTGGAGACGCTTTTGCTGAAGGGCGCGCTCGGATTGAGCGACGATGACATCTCGCAC
>DASZLB010000225.1:0-8114 GCA_035552575.1 Solirubrobacteraceae bacterium
GAGCCTGCAGGTCGGCCAGACCAACTCTCGCGTCGGCGAGGTCGGCTGGTCGACCTCCAAGAGCACGCTCTGCACGACGCTCTTGCAGACCGAACGCTACCCCGGCTGCAAGGCCGCGAAGAAGCTCGACACGTGGACGCCGCCGGCTCCCGGCGAATACCTCTACGGCGGTGGTGGCGGAACGAGCTACCAGTACGCCGAGCCGTCCTACCAGGAAGGCGTCGTGCCGCCTGCGCTCGCGGCGCGCAACTCGTCGGTCACCGGCATCGCCAACCGCGTCGAGCCCGACATCTCGATGGACGCCGACCCGACGACCGGGATGCTCGTCGGCGAGACGCAGGAATTCCCCGACGGCACCTACTACGACCAGTACAGGATCGGCGGCACGAGCCTCTCCTCGCCGCTGTTCGCCGGTCTCGTCGCCGACGCCGATCAGGCGGCCGGGGTGCCGGCTCAACCGGCGCTCGGCTTCGTCAACCCGCTGCTCTACGAGCTCGACCGCTCACCGACGTCGGCCGCCGGTGCGTTCTTCGACGTGCTGCCGGCGGGCAGCCAGGCGCTCGTCCGCAGCGATTACCTCGACGGCGTCGACGCGAGCGAAGGGACGATCACGACCGCGCGCGTGCTCGGCTACGAAGGCCGCGAGGTGTTCTGCAGCGGCACCGGAAACTGCACGCGGCAGAAGACCGCGATCAACGCAGCGCCCGGGTTCGACTCGATGACCGGGCTCGGCGCGCCCGCCGGCGGGCTGATCGCCGAGCTCGCGAAACCGTAGGCGCGGAGGAGCTGGTGCAACGCCGAAAACGGCGCTGCTATCTGTAGAGAGGTGCCTGCCGAAAGCGTCGTTCCGATCAGCAAAGCCCAGCGACGCCCGGGCCTGCGCGACCAGCCGAAGGCCGTCTGGGCGGTGCTCGGTGCGTGCATCGTCGCGTTCATGGGCATCGGCCTCGTCGATCCGATCCTGCCGATCATCGCGAAGGGCATCCACGCCTCGCCGAGCCAGATCGAGCTGCTGTTCACGAGCTACTTCCTGATCATCGGCCTGTCGAACCTGCTCGCGAGCTACGCCTCGACGCACTTCGGGCCGAAGCGGACGCTGCTAGCCGGGCTCGCGCTCGTCGTCCTCTTCAGCGCGCTCGCCGGCGCATCTAACACGGTCGCGCAGGTCGTCGGCTTCCGCGCCGGTTGGGGGCTCGGCATCGCGCTGTTCGTCTCGACCTCGATGTCCGTGATCGTCGCGACGGCGACCGGCGGCGTCTCGACGGCCGTCGTGCTGTTCGAGTCGGCGCTCGGGATCGGGATCGCCAGCGGCCCGCTCGTCGGCGGCCTGCTCGGCGGCGTAAGCTGGCGCGCGCCGTTCTTCGGCGTATCGCTGCTGATGGCGATCGCCTTCGTCGCGATCGGCTTCGGCCTGCCACGAATGCCGAGCGTGCCGCCGAAGGAGCGGATCGGGCTGCTGCAGCCGCTCTCGGCGCTGCGCCACCCGGCGCTGCTGTGCGCGGCGATCATCGCGCTGCTCTACAACTTCGGCTTCTTCACGCTGCTCGCATACACGCCGCTGCCGCTTCACCTCGGCGTCCACCAGCTCGGGATCGTCTTCTTCGCCTGGGGCGTGCTCGTCGCGCTCGGCGCGATCTACGGTGCGCCGTGGCTCGCGCGCCGCTACGAGCTCGTGCCGTTGCTCGGCGCGATCTTCGCGCTGATCGTCGCGGCGCTGCTGATCGTCGGCTTCGGCATCCACGACCAGGCGACGATGATCGCCGCGATCGTCGTCTCCGGGCTGTTCCTCGGCACCGCCAACGCGACGCTCTCGACGCTGCTGATGCGCGTGTCCGTCGCCGGCCCGTCGATCTCTGCCTCCGCGACGAACTTCGTCCGCTTCGTCGGTGGTGGCATCGCTCCGTTCCTCGCCGGAAAGCTCTCGACCGGCGTCTCGATTGGCGCGCCGCTGTTCGTCGCCTCAGGTGCCGTCGCGGTCGGCGCCGTCATGCTGCTCGGCTTCCGTGCGCTGCTCGACGCGGCCGGCGCCGAGGTCGCTGCCACGCGCGACGCCGAGCACGTCGAGGAGTTCGAGCGCGAGCTCGTGGTGAGTTGAGCGTCGCTTGTCGGCGCTCAGCCACGGCGGCACCGTCGCGGCCTGACGCGCGCTCAGCTTCTGGAGCAGACGTGCCGATAGCTGAAGGGGTATGTCCGCGGCTTCTTCAGACCGTCCTCCCGGCGGCGCTCGTGCGGGCGCCGACGCGCGGGCGCTGCCGCCGGATCTGCAAGCACGGACGTTGATCGAGCGGTTGCCCGCGATCGTCTACGTCGCCGACGCCGGCGTCGAGGGGCGCTGGCACTACGTCAGCTCAGGCGTCGAGGCGATCACGGGCTTCACGCCGGAGCGGTGGATGGCAGACACGGGGCTTTGGGCCCGGCAGGTTCATCCCGAGGATCGCGCAAGTGTCTTCGGCCGAGAGGAGCAGCTCGCCGCGCCGGCGACGCCCGACGAATACAGAATCCGCCACCGTGACGGTTCGACGGTCTGGGTGCGCGACGAAGCGGCGTTGATCGCCGGCGCCGATGGACGGCTGCGCTGGCATGGCGTGATGCTCGACATCACCGACCGCAAGCTCGCCGAGCTCGAGATCGAGCGCCGCGCCGCGCAGCAGGCCGCCGTCGCGCGCCTCGGCGAGCGCGCGCTCGAGGGCACCGACGTCGTACGGCTGATGCACGACGCGCTCGAGGACGCCGCGCGGATCCTCGGCGTCGAGATGGGCGCCGTGCTGACGCATGGAGCCGAGGATGGAGAGCTCGTGTTGCGCGCCGGGCGCGGACTGCCGCGCGGGGCCGAGCGACCCGAGCACGCGGTGTATCCGTTCCACGAGTTGCCCGTCGGCATCGTCGGTCAGATCGAGGGCCGCACCGGGCGCTGGGGCCTGCTCTGGCTCGCCGCCCCCGGCGAGGGGCGGGCGGCCGACGCCGACGCCGACTTCGTCCAGGCGCTCGCGAACATCCTCGCGGACGCGATTCAGCAGCGCGACACCGAAGACCGGATCCGCTACCAGGCACTGCACGACCCGCTGACGGACCTGCCCAACCGCGTGCTGTTCCTCGACCGCCTCGGCCACGCGCTGACGCGGCCCGGGGCGGAGGTCGCCGTCGTGCTGCTCGACATCGACAACTTCAAGCTCGTCAACGACAGCCTCGGCCACGGTGCCGGTGACGAGCTCTTGCGCAAGATCGCACCGCGGCTGACCGACGCGTTGCGCCCGGGCGACACGATCGCGCGGCTCGGCGGCGACGAGTTCGTCGTGCTGCTCGAGCGCGTCGCCGACGAGCGTGCGGCGGCACGCATCGCCGAGCGCATCGTCGCCGCCTTCGCGCTGCCGTTCGCGCTGAGCGCCGGCGAGCACTTCGCCAAGGCGAGCCTCGGTATCGCGATCGCCGGCGGCGAGCAGGAAGAGCCGGCTGCGCTGATTCGCGATGCGGATGCGGCGATGTACCAAGCGAAGGCGCGCGGCCGCGCCCGCTTCGAGGTGTTCGACGGCGCGATGCGCGCGCGTACCGTCAGGCGCCTGTCCGTCGAGAACGACCTGCGCCGCGCGCTCGAGCGCGACGAGCTGCGCGTCGCCTACCAGCCGATCGTCTCGCTGAAGGATGACTCGATCGCCGCCGTCGAGGCGCTGCTGCGCTGGTCCCATCCCGAGCGTGGGACGATCGCGCCGGCCGACTTCATCCCGGTCGCCGAGGAAAGCGGCCTGATCGAGCCGATCGGGCGCTGGGTGCTGAACGCCGCCTGCGCACAGGCCGCGAAATGGCACGCCCTGCAGCCCGCCGCGCGGCCGCTCGGAATCGCCGTGAACCTGTCCGTCCGGCAGTTCACGCAGCGCGACCTCGAGGCGACCGTCGCCGGCGCGCTCGCCGCGTCCGGGATCGAGCCGTCGAGCCTCTGCCTGGAGATCACCGAGTCGGTGCTGCTCGACGAGCCCGACACCGCCAGCGAGACGATCAAGGGCATCGCGCGCCACGGCGTGCGCTTCGCGCTCGACGACTTCGGCACGGGCTACTCCTCGCTCGCGTACCTCACGCGGCTGCCGATCGACGGGCTGAAGGTCGACCGCTCGTTCGTCGACGAGCTCGGCTCGAGCGCGCGCTCGACGGCGATCACGACGGCGATCGTGCGAATGGCGCAGGCGCTGTCGATCGAGGTCGTCGCCGAGGGCGTCGAGACACAGTGCCAGCTCGACACCCTCCGCGATCTCGGCTGCGAGCTCGCGCAGGGCTTCTACTTCCACCGCCCGCTCGAAGCGAGCGCGGTCACGGCCCTGCTCGGTGCGCCCGCGCCGCACCCGAAGCACAGGCCGGCCGGCGCGAGCATCGCGTCGGGTCGTCCTGCTCAGCCGCGTGCGAGCGTCGTCGCCTCGGGCGCCGCGCGCCGTCGCCGCCGGCCCTGAGGCCGGCGTGCGACCACGCAGGAGGCGTACGCCGCGAGCAGCGCCGCGCGTGCTCGAAGAGCGATCGAGGGGACGCTAGACTCGCACCGATGGCCGAGTCAGACGACGATCAGCTGTTCGGAGCCGAGCATGTGCGCGTGTACCGCGAGACCGGCGGCGAGCGCGGCTATCGCTGGCGCGGCACGACGATCCTGCTGCTGACGACGACCGGGCGCAAGTCCGGCGAGCAGCGCACGACGCCGCTGATCCACCGCACCGACGGCGATCGCTGGGTGATCGTCGCCTCGAAGGGCGGCGCGCCGGAGCACCCCGGCTGGTACGAGAACCTGCTCGCCGATCCCGACGCGAGCATCGAGGTCGAGGACCAGGTCATCCCCGTGCGCGCGAGCACGGCCGAGGGCGGGGAGCGCTCGCGGCTGTGGTCGCTGATGGCCGAGGCGTGGCCCGCCTACGACGACTACCAGACTAAGACGGACCGCGAGATCCCGGTCGTCGTGCTCTCGCGCCGCGCCGCCTGAGCGGCGAGCGATCGCTCAGCCGAGCTCGCCGAGCTACTCGACCCAGCGGGCCAGGAGCGGGTCCTCGGCAGCCGCCGCCCGCAGGCGCTCGATCGTCGCCCCGCGCATGTCGCGCTTCGTGCGCGCGTAGACCTCGGCCGGGAAGCCGGCGAGGTCGTTCGCCCTGGCCAGCGCGCGCGGCAGCACCTCGCTCGGCTCGAGCGCCTCGTCGAACACGCCGAGGCGCACGCACTCGGCGGCGTCGATCAGCTCGTTGCCGAATGCGAGCACGCGCGTCGCGTGCGGCGCGAGCTCGGCCTGCACGACACCGAGCGCGGCCTGCGGGTAGGGCACGCCGACCTTGATCTCCGTCAAGCCGTAGCGCCCCGAGTTCGAGGCGATGCGCAGGTCCGTACACAGCGCGAGCACGAGCCCGCCGGCGATCGCGTGGCCCGTGATCGCGCCGATAACAGGGCATGGCAGCCCGTACACGCCGAGTGCCATCTCGTTGATCGCCGTGACCATCTCGCGCTGCTCGGCCGGTCCGTAGCCAGGCACCGCCTTCAGGTCGGCGCCCGCCGAGAAGAACCCGGGCCGCCCGCTCAGCACGAGCGCAGCCGGCGGGTCCGCTGCGACCTGCTCGACTGTACTCAGCAGATCGCGCATGAACTGCACGTCCATCGCGTTCGCCGGCGCGCGGTCGGCGCGCAATACGACGACGCCGTGCTCGACCTTGCGCAGGCTCACATGCTCCATTCGGCGCCAGCCTATTCCACGCGCTCGCTGCTGCGCGTCGCGAGCATGCTGACCAGCGATCCGTACTTGACATGACGATATCCTCCGTGGCGCACGAGGCAAGCGCAACTGAGGGAGACGGAATGCAATCGATGGGACTCGGAGCGCTAAGCGCGCGCCGCCGCTGCTCGAAACTGGCGGGAGCGCTGATCGCGGCACTGCTGCTCTGCTCGCTCTGTGCCGCGGCGAGCTTCGCCACGGTCAAGCCGCTGAAGATCAAGCCCGAAACACTGAACACCGCCGCGACCGCGACGGAAGCCTATTCGCAGACGCTCGGCGCCTCGGGCGGCACGGCGCCGTACACGTTCACGATCGAATCGGGCTCGCCGCCCGAAGGGATCTCGCTCAGCCCCTCCGGCGAACTGACCGGGACGGCCGCTTCGGCCGGGACGAGCACGTTCACGGTGCTCGTAACGGACTCCAGCGTGCCCGCGCGCACGACCACGAAGACGTACACGCTGCCAGTCCAGCTCGACGTGCTGCCGAAGTCGCTTGGCAAGGGAGAAGCCGGGGAGCCGTACTCGCGTCTGCTGAGCGCCGCAGGTGGGACGGGACCCTACGAATTCACGCTCGCTTCGGGCGAGCTTCCCGAATACGTCGAGCTGTACTCCGAACCGGGCTTCGATGCGCTGAATGGATTCACCGAGTACGCACGCACCTACGTGTTCGCGATCCAAGCCAAAGATGGAGCGACCGGCGCGACGGGCACGCGAACGTACAAGCTCAAGGTCGGACTCGGCATCTCTCCTCATAGCGGCGAACTGCAGGCCGGCCGCGTCGGGGCCTCCTACTTCGGCACTGCCAATCTCGTCGGCGGCTCGGGCACCTACACGTACGCGATCACCGCGGGCGCGCTGCCGGAAGGGCTCGTGCTTGGGCAAGAACAGACCTCGGCGACGTTCTCTGGCACTCCGCAGAAAGCAGAAAAGGCGAAGTTCACGGTGACGGGCACGGACACCGAAACCGGCGTCGCTCGCTCGGCCAAATACCACCTGACCGTGCGGGCGATCCGCTTTCCGGGGGCGCTCGTCGAACTGGAAGAAAGGGACAAAGAAGGCAACTTCCGCGGCCGCGACGAGGTCGGCTTCGAAATCACCCGTGAAGCCAAAGGCGCCGTGTACGGGAAGATGTACGACGGCGACGGATCGACCGGCAGTTGGTCGTACAAGGTCGCCGCCAACTCGATCAGCTTCCAATGGCCAGAAGGCGAAAGCGGAGGAGGCACGATCTACAGCGGGACGTGCAGCCAGGCCGCGGAAGAATGTTCGGGCACGCAGTCGACCGGGACGTTCACGCTGCGCCCGGCCGGCTCCTGACACGATCCGCGAGCCGATCCGCGAGCTCTGCCCGGGCGCACTCGCGCCCGGGTTGCTCGTGCGAGCCGTGCGTGCGTGACGAGCGTCTCTAGGATCGGCGGATGATCTCCGTACGCGTGCTGCGGGTGTTCACCGACCAAGACGGCGCCTCCGGCAACCTGCTCGGCGTCGTGCGCGACGCCGGAGACATCTCGCAGACTCGCCGGCAGGCAATCGCCGCCCAGCTCGATTACTCGGAGACGGTCTTCGTCGAGCGCGATATCGACGTGCAGATCTTCACGCCGACGACTGAGCTGCCATTTGCCGGGCACCCGCTCGTCGGCAGCGCTTGGCTGTTGCGCCGCTCGCTGCTGCGTGCGCCCGCAGGCGCTGTCGAGGCTCGTACTGAAGGCGACCACGCGTGCGTGCTTGCGCGGCCGCAGTGGTGCCCCGACTACGAGCGCATCCAGCTCGGGCATCCCGACGACGTCGACGCGTTCGAGCCGCCGCCCAGCGGCTCCGTCAACGTCTGGGCGTGGAGCGACGAGGCGTGCGGCCAGATCCGCGCGCGCGTCTTCGCTCCGGACCTCGGCGTACCCGAGGACCCTGCGACGGGCTCTGCCGCTGTGCCGCTGTGCGCAGAGCTCGGCCGGGCCGTGACAATCGAGCAGGGCCCAGGCTGTCTGATCGACGCGCGCCCGCTCGAGGACGGACGCGTCGAGCTCGGCGGACGCGTCGCCGACGACGGCCTGCGCGAGATCTAGCGTCGCTGCGAGGCGCGATTGCTGCCCTTGACGCTGTCGTGCCGCTCGCGCTGAGGCGCTTCAACCGCACGTTCGCACCCCGAGCGGCGCGAGTGCCCGTGGGCTGCTCAGCTCGGCGGCGTCTGCGCCGGCATGGTCGAGCCCGCGAGCTTCTTCAACAGCGCGTGCAGCGTCTTTCGCTCCTGCGCCGTGAGCGCCCCGAAGAACTCGCGCTGAAGCTCGGCCGCGAGCACGCGCACGCGCGCGAGCGCCTTCTGGCCGTCGTCGGTCAGGAAGATCTGCCGCGTGCGCCGGTCCTCCGGCTGCGGGCGGCGTTCGGCCAGCCCG
>DASZLB010000226.1:0-3480 GCA_035552575.1 Solirubrobacteraceae bacterium
CCCGTCCATGTGCACGGCCCAGGAGAAGTACGGGCTCGGCTTGAAGTTCTCGAGCTTCTTCTCCAAGAGCAGCGCGTTCGTGCAGAGGTAGACGAACTTCTTGCGTTTGAGCAGCTCGTCGGCGATCACGTGGATCTCCGGGTGGATCAACGGCTCGCCGCCGGCGATCGAGACCATCGGCGCGCCGCACTCCTCGACGGCGTCGATCGCCTGCTTGACGGGCATCCGCCGACGCAGCTCGTGCTCGGGATGCTGGATCTTGCCGCAGCCCGAGCAGGCGAGGTTGCACTGGAACAGCGGCTCGAGCTCGACAATCAGCGGGAACTTCTCGCGTTTGGCCAAGCGCTGGCGCATCAGGTACACGCCCATGCGCGTGCTCTGTCTGATTTTTGCGGCCATTGGCGTACCTTAGCCCCCCGTGCCCCGGTCCTGAAGCGCGAGTGCCGCGACACGCCGCAGCACGCGCGCGGCCGTCAGCGCTCCGCCCAATGCCTGCGGGCGGATCAGCTCATGGCTCGGGCTGTCGAGCACGACGCGGACGACGTCGAATGGGCGCCCGGCCGCCCCTGCCGCAAGCCACGCCGACTCCATGTCGACCGCCAGCGCGCCGGCCGCGAGCAGCTCCTCGCGGCGCTCGCCCGTCGCGATCTTGCCGACGCCTACGATCGGTCCGCGCCGCACCGTCAGACCGGCCGCGCTCAGCAGCTCCGCGAGGCGCGCCGGGTCGGCGCAGACCGCACGAACCGGATCGTGGCCTTCGTCGCCCGTCGCGAGCACCTCGTTCGCGACGATCACTTCGCCAGGTCGCGAGACGCCGTCGAGACCGCCGCAGAAGCCGAGCACGAGCAGCTCCGCGCCCGGCTCGCCGCGCAGCGTCTCGGCGGCCGCGAGCGCCTTCTCCGGCCCCATCCCCGTCTTTCGCACGTGCGCCCCGCGCGCACCCGAGCGAATCAGCCACTGCTCGATCGCCAGCGGCGCCGCGACGAGGACCGGCCTCATCCGCCGAGTGCCCCGCTGTCGAACGTGGTGCCGGCCGCTGTGCCCGGCGCCGCATGTGGCGCTGCGCCCGGCGAAGTGCTCAGCTCGAGCGTGGCCAGCGTCGCGCGCGCGGCCGCGTGCCCGCTGAGCACCGCGCTCTCGAGCGTCGCCGGCCATTTCGTGTCGGTCCAGCTACCGGCCAGCGAAAGGCCGGGCACGCTCGTCCGCGAACCTGGGCGCAGCGCTCCGGCGCCGGGCACGGCGCGGAACGTCGCCGCGTGCTCGCGCGTCACGAAGAAGCGCTCGACCTTGGCGCCGCGCGCTTGCGGCAGCAGCTCTTCGAGCGCCGCTACGTAGCGCTCGCGCAGCTGCTCGACGCTCATCTGCATCTCCGCGTCGGCGCCCGACAGCGACACGGCCAGGTACTGAGTTCCCGGCGGCGCCCCGGCGGCGGCGCTGCGATCGAACAGGTACTGCACCGGAGTGCCGACGCCGGCGGCAAACGGCTCCTCGCAGACGACACGATCGAAGACGACGTGCAGGTTGACGATCGGCGAGCTGCCGAGCTGCGCGAGCGCCGCGGCTACCTCGGGCAAAAGCGGCTCGAGCAGCCCGGCCGCGCGCGCGTGCGGCAGCGCGACGATCACGGCCTCGGCGCTCAGCCCGTCCCGCCCCGCGTCGCCGCCCTGCACCTCGAAGCCGCCCGCGACGCAACGCAGGCCCTGCGCGCGCCAGCCGAGGCGGAACTCGACGCCGGCGTCGGCGAGCGCCGTTTCCGCCGGCTCGCCGATTGCGTCGGCGAGCGTGCCGACGTGGAAGCCGATGTCGCCGGCGTCCGCGCTCGCGAGCAGCCCCGTGCGAAAGACGAATGCGCCGAGCGCGAGTGAGGCGTCGGCCGCGCGGACGTTGAGCGTCGGCAGCGCGATCAGATCCCACAGCGCTGCGAGCGACTGCTCGTTCTGGCCGAGGTCGCCGAGCCAGTCGCCGAGCGTGCGCTCGTCGTTCTGCGGATCCTCGGGATCGACCGCCGAGAGCGCCCGCGCGGCGAGCGCCGCGCTCCAGCGCTGGACCGGCTTCAGATGCGGGTACTTCGCCAGCGCACCGGCAAGGTGCAGCGGTGGCGGCAGCGTGCCGCGGCGCAGCATCACCGTCGGCTTGCCCGGGCTCATCACGGGGATCTCCAAGCGCTCCTGCACCTCGACGTGGCGCTCCGAGCCGAAGCGCGCGAGCAGCGCGCGGTAGGCCGAGCAGCAGCGCAGGAACACGTGCTGGCCGTTGTCCAGGCGCATTCCGTCGCGCTCGAAGGAGTACGCCGCGCCACCGAGGCGGCGTCGTACCTCCACGAGCGTCACGTGCGCGCCCGCGTCGGCGCAATCGAGCGCCGCCGCGATCCCGGCGAGGCCGCCGCCGATCACGACGACGCGCCCTGCGCTCACGTCGTCCTCCCGGCGAGGCTGCGCAGGGCGACGAGCGCCTTCTCGCGGCCCGACAGCGACATCCGCTCGCGCAATGCACTCGAGGGATCGGCCTCGATCCGCGCGAGCAGACGATGGTAGATGCCGGCCATCGCCGCCACGCACGCCGCGCTGCGGCGATCGAGCAGCGGCACGAGCGCCATCCCGCGTGCGAACCACTGCTCCGCGCGATCGGCCTCGAAGCGCACGAGTGCGACGAGCGCCTCCTCTCCGCCCGCAGCCGCGCCCGCGAGCGCCTGCGCACGGGCCGGCTGCGTCATGTCTGCGTCGCCGGCCGGCTCGACCTCGAAGCGGCGCAAATCTTCGGCGGGGAGGTAGACGCGGCCGTTCATCGCGTCCTCGCGCACGTCGCGCAAGATGTTCGTCAACTGCAGCGCGACGCCGAGGTCGTCGGCGAGCGCTTCGATCAGAGCGCGCTCCGGGCCGGCGCCCGTTCCGGGCACGCGCGTGGCGAAGATCGCCAGGCAAACGCGCCCGATCGCACCGGCGACGCGGCGGCAGTAGAGCACGAGCTCCTCGAAGCTCTCATAGGAGACCCCGTCGAGATCCATGCGCACGCCCTCGATCAGCTCGCCAAGCGCGCCGGTCGGCAGCGAGAAGCGTGCGTGCGCATCGGCGAGCGCGACGATCACGGGGTCCGCCGGCGCGACGGCGGCAGATCGCGAGCGTTCGAGCTCGGCGAGCTGCACGCCGGCGCGGTCGAGCAGCTCGCGCTTCTGCTCGAGCGGGAGCGCGCCGTCGCCGACATCGTCGATCCGCCGCGCAAACGCGTATGCGGCGCACATCGCGCGGCGCCGCTCGCCGGAGAGCAGGCGGATGCCGTAGTAGAAGTTCGCCGCCTCCGTGCGCGTGATCGCTTCGCAGCGCTCATAGGCCTCCGCCGTGGACATCGCCGCAGTCGAAGTCGCGGAGCTCATCTGCGAGTCCCCCGGCGGGCGCAGCCGCCGCTCACGAGCCGACCGGCGGCGCGGGCGGCGCGACCGAGCCGGCACGGCGGCCGAGCAGCGTCGCGACGAGCGCCGCGAGC
>DASZLB010000227.1:0-7722 GCA_035552575.1 Solirubrobacteraceae bacterium
GACTTCGAGGACTACCTGTACAAGCTCGAGAAGGAGCGCGCCGAGGGCGCCGCGCGAGCTCGTGCGAACGGCTTTCAGCCACCGGTCAATTGCCTACCTTCTGCCGCCACGGCCGTTTCCTAGAGCGCTGCCCGATCTGCAGCAAGACGCTGCCGGGCAACGCGCCCGAACGGCGTCCTGCTGGGGGCAGCGCCAAGCGCCGCACGGCGTCTGGCACGGCCGGCGCGGCGCGGCGTACGCGGGGTGAGACGATGCGCGTCAAGCGCCAGCAGCGCGCGGCCGAGGACGGCTACAGCTCGCCCTTGCTGCCGGGCGTGCGCGCTTCGGCCGATGCGCTCCGCCTGGCCGAGGAGCTCGCGTTCTCCCACGGCAGGCTGCTCGTGCTTGCGGGAGAGCGCCCGGAGTCGCTGCCGTCGCTCTACGCGCGCGCGCGGGCGCTGGCCTCGAGCGATCTCGAGCAGGCCACGTGGATCTGCTTCCTCGGTGCATACCTCTGTCCGCTCGAGGGGCCCGAGCCGTTCGCGGGCATCGAGGCGGCGATGCGCGTCGAGCGCGACGCGCTCGAGGACCTCTCGGCGATCGAGCTCGGGCCACGCTCCTCGCACGATGCCGCGCGCGGCGCCGAGACGCTGCGGGCGTATCGAGCCTGGTACGGGCAGGCCGGCTCGCAGGCGGCTGCGTTCACCGGCGACGAGAGCTGGACGCCGGAGCGGCGCTTCGAGCGCGTCTTCGAGCGCCTCGCGCTGCCGGGCTTCACGCGCGCTGCGCGCTACGAGCTGCTCATGCTGCTCGGATCGCTCGGCCTGTACGAGTTGCGCGCCGGCTCGCTGCAACTCTCCGGCGCGCGCGGCGCCGCGTCGGAGGATCCGGCGACGCTCGCCGCGAAGCGCATCTTTGCGATCGGCGATCCGCTGCTGCTCGAGCGGCGCGCGAAGGCGCTCGCAGAAGCGTGCTCGACGCCGATCGGAGCGCTCGAGCCGGCGCTCGCCGACTGGGGTCTCGGCACCCGCGCGACGCGCGGATTCCCGGCGGAGGCCGCAGACGAGGAGACGCGCCGCCGCGCGCACGACGCCCTCGGGCCTTGAGCGAAAAAGCCGTCCACACGGCCACCTACAGTCCACCGTGTTAGCTGTTTCCCCACCGCCGCGGGAGTCGCGATGCCCCTTTGCTTCATCGAGCCTCAGGACGCAATTCGAGTGATCGCCGAGTCTGTCGGGCGAGAGGCGCGCCGCCAGCTCGTCGGCGAGGTCGTGCGCGCTTGGGTTGACGACATCCCCGAGCCGGAGCTCTCCGTCCATTACGCCAAGGCGATCGCGGATCTCGACGAGGACGACCTGCATCTGCTCGCGGCTTGGCACGCTTCGCTCGAGGTCGGCCAGCCGATTCCGAACACGGACTTCCTCGTCGGCGTATTCCCGAGCCTCGGCGACAATCGCCGCGAGGCGCTGAAGATCGCCGCGGGCTTTCGGGGTGAGGAAGCCTTCCAGGCGGGGGTCTCGGAGGAGCAGGCGCTCGACACGGTCCTGCCGCGGCTATCGCGCGATCGCGCGATCGAGCTGGCCAATGAGTGCATCCAGCTCTATATGTGGGACCGCCTCGGCTGCGATAACTAGTACTCCAGCTAGACTCGAAGCATGTCCGAGGATCTCGCTGCACAGCCGACCACCGCACCGGGCGGCGCTGACGCCGCTATTGCTGCGTCCGCGCCGACTCCCGAGGACGTGATGGACGCGCTCTCGAATGTGATCGACCCCGAGCTCGGCCTCGACTTCGTCGAGCTCGGGCTGATCTACGGCGTCGAGGTCAACGACGGCAACGTCAACGTGACGTTCACGCTGACCACGCCCGGCTGTCCGATCGGCCCGCAGGTCACCGAACAGATCGAGGAGTTCGTCGGTGAACTCGACGGTGTCAAGACGATCGAGTCGCAGATGGTCTTCACGCCACCGTGGTCGCCGGAGAAGATGAGCGAGGACGCCAAGTTCGCGCTCGGATACTGAGGCGCGGTTCTCCGCGCCTCAGCGCGTGGCCTTCTTGACCGCGCTGCGAGCTCTGCCTACCGCGTTCTTGGCCTTTCCTGCGATCTCCTCGCCGGTGCCGCGAGACTCGCTCTCAGGGCTTCCCGCGCCGCGGCCCGCGTCGCGCTTGACTCGTCCTTTGAGCTCTTTGGCCTGGCCCTCCAGTCGCTGCGTGCGATCTCCCATGTCTGTCTCCTTGATGATCGAGTGATGGGGCGGGGTCGCGAGCGCTAGTCGCGATCCAGCGCGAGCGCTTCCTCGTGACCGTCGTCGCTGAGGTCGGGGTCGACCTCGCGAGCCTCGTCGTGGTGGGTCCGCGCCTTCGCGGAGTGGCGCTCGGCGGCCATGCTCTGACGCTCGGCGAGCGCGCGGTCCTCCCGGGCCTTCGCCGCGAGTTCTTCCGCTTCGGCTTCGGATCGATGGGCCTGCGCGGCCTGCTGATCGGCCGCCGCGCGGGCTCCTTCGGCGTCGACCGTGCGGTGCCGAGCCTGCTCGCGTAGCTCACGCGCCTCGTCGCGGCGCGAGTCCCGCCTCCGGCGAGCAGTCGCACGCGCGGCCAAGCCGACCAAGATCAGCACTACCACGACGACAACGACAATTGCGATGATCGCTCCGGTGCTCATATCTCTCCTTCCCTGCCGGCACTGGCGCCGGCTCGGTCCCAACCGGCTGTCTTGGGTCCCTTCGCCGTACCACGCTCGCGCGTGGCGCAAACGGCGCAACGAGGGGTCCCACTGCCGGCGTTCGTCTCGATTACCCGACTCCGGCGCCCGCTAACCGCCACACTCGACGCAGTTGGTCTCTGCTCAGAACGTCGCTGAGCGAGCGCTTCGCGAGTGCCGCAGAGGCCGCCCGGCCGAACTCGTCGGCTAAATGAAGTCGTTTCCCGTCAGCACGTAGAGGAATGGCACGAAGGGGACGATCGAGGCGATTCCCCAGGCGAGCTTCCCGACGAAGCCCAGGTCGCTGCGGCCGAGCAGGTCGATCCAGATCAGCACGACGGCGACGGGGTGCAGGATGCACAGCAGCAGCTCGACGAGTTTCTTCATGACCCCTACCTACCCGCGCTTGCCGGGGCGGGAAACCGGCTAGGCCAGCGAGGCGACGGACTCGCGCGCGAGCTCGACGAGCGTCGCGAGTTCTTCGGCGATGTTGTCGCTGATCGTGTCGATGTCCGGCAGCGCGTCGAAGTCGCCGAGCAAGCCGAAGTTCATCTGGCCGTTGTAGGACATGATCCCGATCGCGAGCGCGTGATTTTCGGGCAGGAAGGCGACTGGGTAGGCTTCGAGCATCTCGCGCCCGAGGACGTACAGCGGGAACTGCGGGCCGGGCACGTTCGTCACGAGCAGGTTGAACAGCCGCGTGGAGAAGTTCAGCCGCGACGCCTGCGCGAGGATCGTCGGCGGCGCGAAGTTCTGCGCGCCGGCGATCACCTCGGCGCCGAGCGCCTGCTTGGACTCCTTCAGCCCGTCCATCGCATGCGAGACGAAGCGCAGGCGCTGTACGGGATCGGCGATGTAGACGGGCAGCGGTCCGCGCATCACGACGATCCTGTTGCCACCCTGGCCGTGCTCGTCCTCGACGCGGACCGAGACGGGCACGAGCGCGCGCATCTCGACCCCCGCCGTTGGCCGCCCGCGCGAGATCAGGAACTTGCGCAGCGCGCCCGTGACGACGGCGAGGACGACGTCGTTGACGGTTCCGCCGAAGGCGTTCTTGACGGTCTTGAAGTCCTCGAGCGCGCAGCCGATGCCGAAGAAGCGCCGGTGCGGGCCGATCGGCACGTTCAGCGGCGTTTCCGGCGCCGGGTTCAGCCCGGCCCAGACGATCTCGCCAATGCCCTCGGCTGCCTCGCGTGCGCGCGTCAGCGCGTGCTCGGGGTGTGCGAGCGCGTCGATCGCACCCTCGGCCAACTCGACCCCGGCGCGCACGGCCCCGCGCAGGCCGGCGGCGACGAGCTCGGCGGCGTGCGGTTCGCGGTGGGGCTTCCACGGCTTGCCCGAATGCCGCAGCGGCGGTGGGTCGGGAGAGAGGTCGAACAGAACCGTCGCCAGATCGACGCCGGCGATCCCGTCGATCAGCGAGTGGTGCGTCTTCGTGATCAGCGCGAAGCGGTCGTCCTCGAGCCCTTCGATCAGCCACATCTCCCACAGCGGCTTGGAGCGGTCGAGCTGCTGCGAGAAGATCCGCGCGGTGAGTCCGCAGAGCTGCTCCCAGCCGCCGGGACTCGGCAGCGCGGTGTGTCTGATGTGGTACTCGAGGTTGAAGCTCGGGTCGTCGATCCACACCGGTCTGCCGCTGTCAAGCGCCGTCGATGCGAGCTTGTGCCGGTAGCGCGGCACGAGGTGCAGGCGGCGGCGAATCTGCTCGAGGAACTCGCTCATCGACGGCGGTGGGCCTTCGACTACCGTCAGCCCGCCGATGTGCATGTGCGAGTGCTGCCCCTCCTGGTGCAGGAACGAGGCGTCTACCGGCGTGAGCCTGTCTAGGTGGCGCTGGGGCACGAGCGCCTTAGCGTACCTGGGTGCGCCCTACAATGGCAATCGTGGCGAACACCATCGAGAAGCTGTTGCTCGCGGCGCCGCGTGGCTACTGCGCGGGCGTCGATCGCGCCGTGCAGACGGTCGAACGCGCGCTCGACATCCACGGCGCGCCGGTCTACGTGCGCAAGGAGATCGTCCACAACAAGCACGTCGTCGAGACGCTGCGCGAACGCGGTGCGATCTTCGTCGACGAGGAGACCGAGGTGCCCGAGGGCGCTGTCTGCGTCTTCTCGGCCCACGGCGTCGCTCCGAGTGTCCGTGAGGGAGCTGTCGCGCGCAAGCTGCAGACGATCGACGCGACGTGCCCGCTGGTGACGAAGGTGCACCGCGAGGCCGTGCGCTTCGCCGAGCAGGGCTACACGATCGTGCTCGTCGGGCACGACGGCCACGAGGAGGTCGAAGGCACGATGGGCGAGGCGCCCGACCGGATCGTGCTCGTGCAGGACGAGCAGGACGTCGAGAAGCTCGAGATCGAGAACCCCGAGCGCGTCGCGTACATCACGCAGACGACGCTCGCCGTCGACGAAACGACCGCGATCCTCACGCGGCTTCGCGCGCGCTTCCCGAAGATCGTCGGGCCGCGCACGGACGACATCTGCTACGCCACGACCAACCGTCAGGCGGCCGTCAAGCAGATGGCCGAGAGCTGCGACCTGCTGCTCGTGATCGGCTCGCGCAACTCGTCGAACTCCGTCCGCCTCGTCGAGGTCGCACGCGACTGTGGAACCGACTCGCACCTGATCGACACGGCAGCCGAGATCCGCGAGGAGTGGCTTGACGGCGCGCGTGTCGTCGGCATCTCCTCCGGCGCGAGCGCGCCGGAGAACCTCGTGCAGGACCTCGTCCAGCTGTTTCGCGACCGCGGCGTCACGGACATCTCGGAGTTCCACGTGATCCGCGAGGACGTCCGATTCATGTTGCCGAAGACGATCCGCGAAGCCGCCACCGCCGGCGAGGCGCGCTGAGCGCAACGCGCGCAGGACTGCGAGCGCGCTCGCACGCATCGCTCGTCTTTCGGAGTAGGCGCTGAGCATGCGCACGCTGGTTCTTTCCGACCTGCATCTCGGCGGCGTCTCACGCGCTGACCTGCTGCGCCGGCCCGCGCCGCGCGAGCCACTGCTGAGGGCCGCCGCCGAGGTCGATCGCGTCGTGCTGCTCGGCGACGTGCTCGAGCTGCGCCACGGGCCGCCGCGGGAGGCGCTCGCCGCGGCACGCGAGTTCTTCGAGACGCTCGGGCGCGTGCTCGCCGGCAAGGAGCTCGTGCTCGTCGCCGGCAATCACGACCACTCGCTGATCGAGCCGTGGCTCGCGCGGCGCGCCGAGCTGCCCGAGCCGGCGCCGCTCGGCCTGGAGCAGCTGCTCGAGCCGGCGCAGGCGTCGCCGATGGTCGAGCGTCTCGCCGAATGGGCCGATCCGGCGAGCGTCCGCTTCGCCTATCCCGGCCTGTGGATCCGCCCGGACGTATACGCGATGCACGGGCATTACCTCGACTGCCATCTGACGATCCCGACGATCGAGCGCTTGAGCGTCGGCGTGATGAGCCGCCTGCTCGGCCGCCGCGCGGACTCGTTCGCAAGCGTGGCCGACTACGAGGCCGTGACGGCGCCGGTGTATGCGTGGCGGCACGCCGTTGCGCGCGATGCGCGCACGGGCGACGGCCTGAACGGGATCGCGACGGTGCACGCGTGGCGTGCGCTCGGTGGCCGTGGCGAGGGCGCGTCCACCGAAGCCGAAGCTGCATCGCGAAACGGCGCGAGGCGGCGCGTTCGCGCGCGTCGGGCCGAGCTCGTGGCGGATGCGCGCCGGCGCGCGATCGTGCATGGCTTCCCGCTGGCGGTCGCTGCGCTGAATCGCGCCGGCATCGGGCCGCTGAAGCCTGAGATCTCCTCTGCCGAGCTGCGCAGCGCCGGCCTGCGGGCGATGGGTGAGGTCGCTTCGCGCCTCGGTCTCGGCGACGCATACGTCCTCTTCGGCCACACCCATCGCGCCGGACCGCTTGCGCACGACGATGTGCGCGAATGGCACCGTCCGCCGGCGCGCCCGAGCGCCGCGCCCGGCGCGCGGCTCGTCAACGTCGGCTGCTGGACGTATGACTCGATCTTCCTCACCGCGACGCCCGGCGAGAGTCCGTACTGGCCCGGCACGGTCGCTGTCGTCGGCGACGACGGGCCGCCGCAGCTCGAGCGGCTGCTGCTCGACCGCACGCACGACGAGCTCGCCCGCCGACCTGCCGCCGCGCTCGCCTGAGCCGCAGGCGAGCCTCAGGCGAGGCCGGGCGTGAAGCAAGTCGCAAAGCAGCGGAGATCGCCCTCCAGCTCGAGCACCAGCCGCCCGGCCGTGCTTTGCTCGTGCTCGAGCAACGCATACGCGCCCGGCGCCGCGATCTCGAGCTCGCCGCTCGCGCCGTTGACGGGATCGCTCGCTCGTACGCTTCCAGAGCCGTCGAGCACCGCCCACACGCCACCTGCCTCATACGCGCCGCTGTAGGCCCCCGGCTGCTCCTGCGTCGGCGGGGCAAGAGCAGCACCGGCGGCGTCCTCGGGCCGAACGGGCGCAAGCGGCTCGCGCTCCACCCCGAGCAGCTCCTGAATCGCACGCTCGGTCTCCTCGTAGCCGCCCTCGCCGAAGTGGTACTCGAACAGCCTCGCGCCGCCGTCGAACAGGTAGCGCGCCGGCCAGCCCTCGTTCTCGTAGTCCTGCCACAGCTCGAGCTCGCTGTCGATCAGCACCGCGTAGTCGATCCCGAGGCGTGCGATGGCCGCGCGGACGGCGTCCTCCTCGCGCGAGATGTCAAAGCCGGGGGAGTGGACGCCGACGATGCGCAGTCCGTCCTCGGCATAGCGCTCGTGCCACGCCTTCATGTAGGGCAGCGTGCGCATCGAATGGGGCCTGCAGAAGTCCCAGAACTCGACGAGCAGCGGCCGGTCGCGCTGGATGATGCTGACCGGCGCGCCGCCCGGCGTGTTCAGCCACGGCAACTTCGTCGGGAACAGCGGTGCGGCGATCGTGTCGACGGGCGCGCGCATCTCTCGAGCAGCCGCAGCCACGCCGCTGAGGGGCGGGAGTCGCAAGTCTGACAAGGACGCAGGGAGCGTGGCGTGCCTTCTGCACGCAAGCGACCGAGGACGCCGTCAGACGCCGCGAATCGCGACCCTCAGCCG
>DASZLB010000228.1:0-3307 GCA_035552575.1 Solirubrobacteraceae bacterium
GCCGTGCCGGGTATCGCAGCCGCCACGAGCGCTGCGAATACGAGTATCGAGGTGATCCGCTGGTGCCTTGTCATGCCTTCCCTGCCTTGGGTTTCGTTCGGCTCGAGCAACACCCTCGTCCACTCTCCATGCCTGACCCGAGACTTCCTCCCGACGTACCCGAATTCGCAAGCGAACTAAGCACGAAGTCGAATCTGCGCGGTCTTTCAGACACGCTACAGCAGCCAAGACGCAGTGTCGAGCGCTCGCGTGACGCTGTTGTGAAGATCACGCGCTAGCCACCAAGTTGCTGGCCTTTGAGGAGAATTGCGCGGTTCAGTTCGTCGACACCGACCCGCTTGCCCCCTCGCACGGCCGCCAGAGCGGCGCGCGCGAGCTGATCGCGCGGGTCCAGGCGCACCGTGCGCTGGAAGAACCGCAGCGCCGCCGCGCGATCGCCTCTGCTCGAGGCGATCGCTCCGAGCTCGAGCGTTGCGTAAGCGTCGTCTGGAACGCGCCCGAGCGCGAGCGAGAACTGGCGCTCGGCGCGCGTCAGGTCGCCGAAGCGCAGCGCGATCGATCCCGCGTCCAGATATGCCTCGTCGCTGAGCGGGTTGAGGCTCGCCGAATCTTCGAGCGCAGCGTATGCCTGCCGCGGCGCCTTCGGCCAGATCTGCGCAGCGTGCTCGAGCTGCAGCCGGCCGAGCCACGGCAGCGCGAACGACGCCGCGGCCGCCAGCAGCGCAATGGCGCCCGCGCCGAGCGCAACGCGACGCGCGATCGGCGCGCGGCCGTCGGGTGCCGCTCTGCCACGCCGAGCGCTTCCGTCGCTTGCGCCGCCGGCCGCGAGCGTCGCGCGAGCGGCATCGCCCTCGCCAACCGGCGCCGCTGACGCTTGCGCTCGCGCCGGCGCGAGCGCGCACGCGAGGCCGAGTAGCGCGAAGGCCGGCGCGCCGAGCCCCGCGAACTCCCAGAACCAGTCGAACGAGCCGTGCACGAGCCAGTACGCGAAGCCGCCGAGCGCCGCGACCGCGACGCCCGCACCGAGCGGATCGGCGCGGCGCGCGCTGCGCAGCACGCCCGCGCGCGCGGCCGCGACGAGCGCCGCGCCGAGACCGAGCAGCGCCAGCAGCGCGCCGAGCAGGCCCGTCTGCGTCAGCGTGCGCAGCTCGACGCTGTGCGGGTAGCGCGGCGTCTCGTCGCTGTGGCCTTTCGCGAGATACGCCTGCTGGAAGTTGTCCGCGCCGATCCCGACCAGCGGGTGCGCCTTGAATTCGTCGAGCGCGACGCGGTAGAAGTCGTAGCGGTTGCTGCCGAGCCCGCTCGTCAGCCGGTCGCCGCCGGAGCTGTTCGCCGCGTAGCCGCCCTTGAACGTGTTCCAGCCATGGCGCACGCGCGCGATCGGGTCGCCCGCCGCGGCCCAGCCGCCGGCGAGCACCGCGACGAGCGCGACGATCGCGATCGCGCCGACGGCGCGGCGCGTGCGCAGCTCGGCTGCCGACGAGAGCCTCGCGCGGCTCTCGATCGCCGCTGCGACGGCGACGACTACGGCGACCGCGACGCTCGCGAGCAGCGTCGCCGTCACGGCGTGGTGCAGCGTCGCGTGCACGACTTCTTCGCGAGCGTTGAGGTCGTTGCCGACGTGCAGAACCGGTCGTGCCGCCGCGGCGATGCCGGCCGCGATCGGGATCAGCGCCGCGAACGTCCGTGTGCGCTGCGGCAGCAGCACGAAGACGAGCACGAGCACGACCGGCGTCGCATACAGCGAGCCGCGGCTCTGGCTGAGCAGCGCGACCTCCGCGAGCAGCACGGCGCCGCCCGCGAGCAGGCCGCGCAGGCTCCAGTGCAGCTCGCGCGTTCGCACGAGCAGCAGCGCCGGCCAGAACGCCATCAGCCACTGCGCCGCGTTTGCGTTCGCGTAGCCGCTCGGGTACGTCAGCCGGGCACCCGGGAAGAGCGCCTGCAGGCTCGCGCCGCTCGCGCTCTCGACGTGCAGTAGCACGTACGCCGCGAGCCCGATCAGCGAGAGCGTCCAGACGCAGAGCAGCAGCGCCGCGCTCGTGCCGTGCTGGCGCCACGTCGCGAACAGCGCGAAGACGAGCAGGTAGAGCAGCGTCCGGTTCGCGCCTTCCCACGCGTCCCCCGGCACGCCTGCCCAGAGGATCGAGAGGTAGCTGAGCGCCGTATACGAGGCGAGACAGGCCAGCGCGAGCTTGACCGCGAGCGGCAGCTCCGCGACGCGTACGCGCAGCGCGAGCGCCGTCAGTGCGAGCAGCGCGAGCACGACGAGGCCGCCCGGCGCCCAGTGCGTCAGCGGATAGCCGGCCTGGCTCGTCGCCCAGACGACGAACAGCGCGATCGCGACGAGCGCCGCAGGCGTCGCTGGAGCGCGGCGCAGCGACTCCATCGCTCGATTGCTCACCGAGCCCACGATAATCCCCGCCGTGTCGGAACAGGACGAGCTGGTTCGCTTCTACGAGCAGGCATATTCACAGAGCCCCGAGCAGGCTCGGCTGTATGCACGCTGGCGCGCGCTCGGGGCCGTCGGCAAGGCCGATCACGTGCTCGCGCTGTGTGCGCGCGCGCAGATCAGCCCAGAGAGCACGCTCGAGGTCGGCTGCGGCGACGGCGCGCTCCTGTGCGAGCTCCATGAGAGAGGCTTCGGCGGGCGGCTCTCCGGGCTTGAGATCAGCGACGCTGCCGTCGCGATCGCGCGCGAGCGCCCACAGATCGACTCCGTCGAGCGCTACGACGGGCTTCACCTGCCCGCGGCCGATCGCAGCGAGCAGCTCGGCGTGCTCTCGCACGTGCTCGAGCACGTGCCCGATCCCGCTGCGCTGCTGCGCGAGGTCGCGCGCGTTTGCGAAGCCGTCGTGGTCGAGGTCCCGCTCGAGGCCAACGTCTCCGCGCGCCGCTCAGCCAAGCGCGAGCACGCCGCGGAGGTCGGGCACCTGCAGCGCCTCGACCGCGCCGGCGCGCGCGCGTTCGTGGCACGTGCCGGGCTGTGCGTCGCCTGCGAGCTCGAGGACCCGCTGCCGCTCGCCGTGCACCGCTTCTTTGCGACGAGCGCCCGAGCACGTGCGCTCGCCACGGCCAAGTGGGCGCTCAGGAGCGGCCTTCACCGGCTCGCGCCGGGCCTCGCGCGGCGGCTGTTCACCGTTCACTATGCGTGTCTGTGCCTGCCCGGCGAGTAGCCGCCGAGAACAGCAGCGCGAGCACTCTCCCCATCAGCTCGTCCGGCACCGCGTCCGGATCGGCGAGGCGCTGTCGCGCGATGCCGTCCGCGAGCGCGTCGACCGCGATCGCGAGCTGATCCGCCGGCTGCGCG
>DASZLB010000229.1:0-3933 GCA_035552575.1 Solirubrobacteraceae bacterium
GTCGCGCAGGCCCGCTCCGGCGGACGCGACGGCGTCGTCTGCGTCGTGCTCGGGCGCGGAGCGAACGACGAGAAGGTCGACCAGTGGCTGCAGGCCGCCGCTCCCGTCGACGGCTTCGTCGGCTTCGCGATCGGCCGCTCGATCTGGTGGGACCCGCTGAAGGCCTACGTCGACGGCAAGATCGAGCGCTCCGCCGGAGCCGCCAAGATCGCCGAGAACTTCCTGCGCTTCGTCCAGGTCTACGAGCGCGCCGAGGGCAAGACGCCCGTAGCTTCCTGACGGTAGGAAGGCTTACGCCATGAAGGCCACTGACGGATGGATCGCCGTCCCTGAGGCGCCGTCGCGATGAAAATGCGACAGAGCCTGTCTGACTGGGAGCAGGCGTTCGTAAAAGAGATCTCGCTGGACCGCCACCGGCGCGACTCGCTGCGCCGCACGGCCGAGCAGCGCACGCTCAAGCGCGAGGTCGAGCGCCGTCACAAGCGCGGGTCCGTGCGCTTCGTGCTGCTCGTGCTGACGCTGATCCTGACGGCCGTGATCGTCACGATCGTCATGTTCCGCACGCTCTACCTGCTGCTCGGCTGAACTCCGGTGCGCCCCGTGCAGGGCGCTTGGCGCTCAGCTCTCGCCGAGCTCGCCCAGTGCCTCGCTTACCTCGACGCGGACGCCGTCCTCGCTGCCGGGCGCATCGCCCGGCGTACCGTCGTCGCGATGGATCTCGAGGTAGATCTCCTTGCGGAAGACCGGTATCTCCTGCGGCGCCTGGATGCCGATTCGCACCTTCTCACCCATCACTGAGAGCACCGAAACCTCTACGTCGTCCCCGATCATGATGCTCTGGTTGGACTTGCGCGTCAGAACCAGCATTCGGTGCACCTTCCTGTTGGCCGCTCGCCCGGCGTTACCCCCGCCCGCCGGTGTCTCAAGCATAGTCTCAGGGGCGGGGGAAAGCGAGCCTGTGCGCCGTGCCGGCGCGAAGCGCACGGACAGCTCGCACGATGCGCTAGTCTCCCGGACCGTCCATGCCACGTAAATCCCTGCGCCCGAACCTCAACCAGATCCGCGCCTGGGTACGACAAGGTCGTACCGATGCCTGGGTCGCCCATCAGCTCGAGGTCAGCGTGCGCGACATCGAACAGTTCAAGCGCCAGAACGACCTCGTCGAGGAGGACGCCTCCGAGACGGCCGCGACGAGCGAGTACCCGGACGAGATCGACCTTCGCGCCGAGGACGACGCGCTGATCGCCGCCGAGCTCGAGGCTGCCGAAGCAGAGGCCGAGCGTGCCAAGGCCGAAGCCGCCGAGAAGGCCGCGCAGGAACCGGACGCCGAGGAGGACGAGGACGAGGAGACGGCCAAACCGCGTGCACGCCGCCGGCGTGGCGGGCGCGGGCGCCGCGTGCTCGGATCGCGCTCAGCCGACGCCGGCTCGGGCGCGCTCGAGGGAACCTTCGACCACGGCGAGGAGGGCTACGGCCTGTGGCTCGACCCCGCGATCCAGGACAATCCGATCTACGCCGAGCACTGGGCCGGGCACCGTCCCGTCGAGGTCGCAGTCGAAGAGGACTGCATCGTGATCCGCCGCAGCGGCTCGGGCGACTAGCAAGCCGCTAAGCGCCGACCTCGCGCCTGCCGCCGGCGTAGTCGGTCGCCTCGCGCAGGTAGCGCCCAAATGCCGCGTCGACGACGACGCCGGCCTCCCACGCCCACGGATCCTCCGGCGCGACCTTCATCGCGACCTGCAGGCACCAAGACGTGCCGCTGTTGTATAGCGCGACGAGCTCCTCCGAGGAGAAGCGCCCGCCGAGCTTCCTGCGCAGCTCAGCGACGAGCGCTTCCGTCACGCGCTCCATCCCCGGGCGACGCTCGCGCGGCTCTGAGCGCAGTCGCCGCTCGCCCTGCTGCCACTGGTAGTTCGCGTTCTCGAACGACACGCGCCGAGGCTAGCAGCGGCCCTGCGCCTCGCTGAGATGCTCAGTTGGAAGGCAAGCCCGGAAACACGTACTGGCGCTCGCCGGGCCGCTTCATCCCGAGGCTGCGCGCCTCCGCTTCGACCGTGCCCTGCCTGCCGAGCGCTTCGTGCTGGCGCACGAGCGCCTTGTGTTCGCGTTCCATCGCGACGACCGTCGCGCTGTCGTGGTGTGCTTGGCGCAACGTCGAGAGCATGCGGATGCCGGCGCTCAGATAGAGGTACAGCAGCGCCGCGAGCACGAACAGCATCGCCAGGCGCCCGAGGCGGTCCCAGCGGATCCGCGGCAGCGCGGCAGCGCCGCGCGTGGCGGCTGCGCCGCGCGTCGCGCTCGAGCGCGAGCCGCGCGTGGCGGGCCGGCCGGATCGCGGCTGAGCGATTCCGGCGCGCGCTTGAGGGGCGAAGGCTCCAGGCATCTACTACCGCATTCGCGCCCCGCCGCAGACCTCCTTCCGGCGTCGGCGAATTGCTGGTGGCTTTCAGCGAAAGGCCGAGCGGCCCGGAAACTGCGCGTCGGCGCCGAGCTGCTCCTCGATTCGCAGCAGCTGGTTGTACTTCGCGACGCGGTCCGAGCGCGACGGCGCGCCGGTCTTGATCTGCCCGCAGCCCGTCGCGACGGCGAGGTCGGCGATCGTCACGTCCTCCGTCTCGCCGGAGCGGTGGCTCATCACGGCCGTGTAGCCGGCCTCGCGCGCCATCGCGATCGCCTCGAGCGTCTCCGAGAGCGTGCCGATCTGGTTGACCTTCAGCAGGATCGAGTTCGCGACGCCCTGCTCGATGCCGCGGCGCAGACGCTGCGTGTTCGTCACGAACAGATCGTCGCCGACGAGCTGCACGCCCCCGCCGACGCGATCCGTCAGCGTCTTCCAGCCGTCCCAGTCCTCCTCGTCCATGCCGTCCTCGATCGAGACGATCGGGTAGCGCGCCGAGAGGTCGGCCCAGTAGTCGGTCAGCTCCGCGGCATTCAGCGTGCGCCCCTCGTGCTCGAGCACGTACGAGCCGTTCTCATACAGCTCGCTCGCGGCCGGATCGAGCGCGATCGCGACGTCCGCGCCCGGCTCGTACCCCGCCGCCTCGATCCCCGCGACGAGCATCTTCAGCGCATCCTCGTTCGAGGCGAGGTCCGGCGCGAAGCCGCCCTCGTCGCCGACCGCCGTGCTCAGCCCGCGCTCGTGCAGCGTGCGCTTGAGCGCGTGGAACACCTCTGCGCCCATCCGCAGGCACTCCGAGAACGTCGCCGCGCCGCACGGCACGACCATGAACTCCTGGAAGTCGACTTTGTTGTCGGCATGAGCGCCGCCGTTGAGCACGTTCATCATCGGCACCGGCAGCACGCGCGCGGCCTCGCCGCCGAGATAGCGCCACAGCGCAAGCCCCTCCTCGGCCGCCTGGGCGTGCGCCGCCGCGAGCGAGACGCCGAGGATCGCGTTCGCGCCGAGCCGCGACTTGTTCGGCGTGCCGTCGAGCTCGATCAGCGCCCTGTCGAGACCCTGCTGGTCGGCCGCGTCGAGGCCGGCGACCGATCCCGCGATCTCGCCGTTGACGTTCGCCACAGCGCGGCTGACGCCCTTGCCCCCCCACGCCGCACCCCCGTCGCGCAGCTCTGTCGCCTCGAACTCGCCCGTCGAGGCGCCCGAGGGCACCGCTGCGTGGCCGTGCGCGCCCGAGCGCAGGCCGATCTCGACCTCGACTGTCGGGTTGCCGCGGCTGTCGAGAATCTGACGCGCGTGGACGCGCTCGATCTGGCTCATCCGTGCGGCCCGTCGGGTCGCTCGCCGGGAGCGAGTTGCAGGAGACGCGCTGCGATCCGCGAGCTCGGCACGAACCGGACCGCGGCTATTTCGTCGAGGTCGTCGCCGGCGTCGTGGCCGTGCTGGCCGGCGCCGTTGCTGCCGGTGACGCGGTGGAAGTCGTCTTCGGAGCTTTGTAGCCCTTGCAGTCCGCGACGACGTAGCCCGCGCGGCAT
>DASZLB010000230.1:0-5986 GCA_035552575.1 Solirubrobacteraceae bacterium
TAGGCAATTGACCGGTGGCTGAAAGCCGTTCGCACGAGCTCGCGCGGCGCCCTCGGCGCGCTCCTTCTCGAGCTTGTACAGGTAGTCCTCGAAGTCAACTTGGATCGTGTGACGCTTCGACGTCACGTAGCGCTTGCGCATAGCCTCCTGATCGGCCGCGATGTCAGCGAGCACTGCCGAGCGCGGTGGAGGCGCGTAGTCCCCGCGCAGGTAGTCGCCCACCCACGCCCCCTGCGCCTCGGCGAGCGGCATGATCGCGCCGAGCGGCTGCAGCAAGCCGACGAAGAAGACGTTCGCGACGTCGGGATGAAAGACGCGGCGGAACAGCTCGATGTGGTTGTCGGGCGCCGAGATGAACTCCTCGTCGAAGAACGGGAAAGCGATCTGATAGCCCGTGCAGTAGACGACGACGTCCGCGTCGGCGACGCTGCCGTCGACGAAGCGCACCTGCGATCCCTCGAACGCTTCGATGTTCGGCTTCGGCGTGATCGTGCCGTGCTGGATGCGATCGAGGATCCTTCCGGAGACGGTCGGGTGGGCCTCGCCGAAACGATGCGTCGGCTTTGGCAGCCCGTAGCGCTCCGGCGGGCCGGCGTAGCTGCGCACGAGTCGCTGGATCACGCGCTGGCGCACCTTGAACGGCACGCGCGGGTCGTTGCGCAGCTGGTCGAGCGGTTTGCCGAAGATGTACTTCGGGATGATCCAGACGCCGCTGCGCGCCGCCAGGTAGGTGCGCTCG
Organism: Solirubrobacteraceae bacterium; assembly: GCA_035552575.1. GTDB lineage: Bacteria > Actinomycetota > Thermoleophilia > Solirubrobacterales > Solirubrobacteraceae > Palsa-744. The sequence continues at coordinate 740 of DASZLB010000230.1, forward strand.
GCGACGTAGGAGGACTCGACGGCGATGTCCATCGCCGAGTTGCCCATGCCGAGGATCACCACGCGCTTGTCCGCGAAGATCGAGTTGTCGAGGTAGGAGTGCGCGTGCAGCTGCTCGCCCGCGAAAGTGTCCGCGCCGGGGAAGGCAGGTTCCGGCCAGCGCGGCTTCCAGTGGTGGCCGTTGGCGACGATCAGCGCGTCGTACTCGCGCGTCTGCCCGTCGTCGAGGCGCACCTCCCAAACGCCGTCATCGCGCCGCGAGGCGTGCTCGACGCCCGTCTCGAAGAGGATCTTCTCGCGAAAGCCGAAGTGGTCGACATAGTCGTCGAAGTACGCCGCGATGTGCGTGTGGTGAGGAAAGTCCGGGTAGGACTCGGGCATCGGGAAGTCCGAGTACGCCATCCGCTGGCGCGAGGTGTTGATGAACAGGTCGCGGTAGGCCGCAGACATCCCGTTCTTGTTGGCGAAGACCCAGTTGCCGCCGACGCGGTCGGACTTCTCGATGCAGTCGAACGGCAGCCCGCGCTCGTGCAGCGCCTTGGCCGCCGCGATCCCGGACGAGCCCGCGCCGACGATGCACGTGCGCGGCAGGACGGTGCCGTTGGCCTCGTTCGGCCGCGCGCTGTCGGAGATCCCGCTCATGCTTTCAGCCTAGAGAAAACCTGCGGTCAACCCGACCACGACACGATCGGCGTTGTGGCTAGTCCTCTGCCGGGATGCCCGGGCCGACATGCTGCGGCGGGCCCTCGGGGCCCGTGTCCGCGTCGCCGTGCCCCGCGAGGCCCTGATCGTGCGGGGCCTGCCCCACGCCGCCCCCGGAGGAGCCGTTGCGGCGGCCGGCGAGGTAGCGGTCGACCATCCGCGCGCACTGGCGTCCCTCGTTGATCGCCCAGACGATCAGCGACTGCCCGCGACGAGCGTCGCCGGCCGCGAAGACGCCCTCGACGGAGCTCGTGTAAGGAGCGACGGCCTTGACGTTGCCACGCGGGTCCTTCTCGACCCCGAGCTGGTCGAGCAGGCTCTGCTCGGGATGCAGGAAGCCCATCGCGAGCAGCACGAGCTGCGCCTTCAGCTCGCGCTCGGTGCCCGGCATCGGCGCAAACGGCGGCGCAGACTCGGCTCGGGCGATGTGCAGCGCCGCGACGCGGCCGTCGTCGTCGCCCGAGAAGCGCGTCGTCACGACCGAGTAGTCCTGCTCGCCGGCCTGCGCCTCCTTCGCCTCCTCCATCGCATAGCTCAGGCGGTACTTCTGCGGCCACTCCGGCCACGGAGTGCGCTCGTCGGGGCGCTTCGGCGGCGGCTCTGGCAGCAGCTCGAGCTGCGTGATCGAGCGCGCGCCCTCGCGCAGCGAGTTGCCGACGCAGTCGGCGCCCGTGTCGCCACCGCCGATCACGACGACGTCGAGGTCCTTCGCGCTGATCGCGCGGTCGACCGGCGGCTGCGGGACGGTCGGCTCGGGGCCGACCTCGCGCGCCACCCAGCGGTTGCGCTGGTAGAGGTAGTCCATCGCGAAATGCACGCCGTCGAGCTCGCGTCCGTCCGCCGGCAGATCGCGCGGCACGCGCGAGCCGGTCGCGAGGACGACGGCGTCGTAGCCGCCGCGCAGCTCCTCGGCGCTCACGTCACGGCCGACCTCGACGCCGCAGCGAAGCTCGACGCCCTCGGCGACGAGCTGCTCGACGCGCCGCTGCACGACGGACTTTTCGATCTTGAAGTCAGGCACGCCGAAGCGCACGAGCCCGCCGATCGACTCGTCGCGCTCGAACAGCGTCACGCGATGACCGGCGCGGCGCAGCTGCTGCGCCGCGGCCATCCCGGCCGGCCCGGAGCCGACTACGGCCACCGATTGACCTGTCTCCCTGCGCGGAGGCATCGGGCTGACCCAGCCCTCTTCCCACGCGCGGTTGATGATCGAGTTCTCGATCTGTTTGATCGTGACCGCGTCGCCCTCGCGGATCTCGAGCACGCAGGCGGCCTCGCATGGCGCCGGGCACAGGCGCCCGGTGAACTCCGGGAAGTTGTTCGTCGCGTGCAGCTGCGCGATCGCGTCCTTCCAGCGGTCGCGGTAGACGAGATCGTTCCAGTCGGGGATCAGGTTGCCCAGCGGGCAGCCGTTGTGGCAGAACGGCACGCCGCAATCCATGCAGCGCGCGCCCTGGTCGCGCAGCTCCGGCAGCGGGCGCGTCAGCAAAAACTCCTTGTAGTCGTGCGCGCGCTCGCGCGGGTCCCGTTGCGGGACGCCATGACGCTCGATCTGCAGGAAGCCGCCGAGCTTGCCCATCAGGCGGCCTGCTTGTCGGTCTCGGCCTGCGCCGCGCGTTCGGCGAGCACGCGCTTGTAGTCGTGTGGCATCACCTTGACGAACGCGCCGCGCGCGAGCAGCTCGTCGAAGCCCGCGAGCACGCGCTCGGCCACCGGCGAGCCGGTGCGCCGGCCGTGCTCCTCGATCAGCGTGCGCAGCTCATCGGCGTCCTCCACGGAGGGCGACTCGAAGCCAACCATGCCCATGTTGCAGCGCTCGGCGAACTCGCGGCGCTCGTCGAGCACGTAGGCGACGCCGCCGCTCATGCCCGCCGCGAAGTTGCGCCCGGTCGGACCGAGCACGACGACGGTGCCGCCGGTCATGTACTCGCAGCAATGGTCGCCGACACCCTCGACGACCGTCGCCGCGCCCGAGTTGCGCACGGCGAAGCGCTCGCCCGCGAGGCCGCGAAAGAAGGCGCGCCCGCGCGTGGCTCCGTACAGCACCGTGTTGCCGACGATCACGTTCTGCTCGGCGACGAAGCTCTCGTCCATGCCCGCGCGCGGGCACACGGCGAGCACGCCGCCGGAGAGCCCCTTGCCGGCGTAGTCGTTCGCGTCGCCGCGCAGCGTGAAGTCGACGCCCGGCGCGAGCCAGCCGCCGAAGCTCTGCCCCGCCGAGCCTTCGAAGTCGACCGTGATCGAGCCCTCCGGCAGGCCGTCGGCGCCGCGGGCTCGCGCGATGTGGCTCGAGAGGATGCCACCGACGCAGCGATTGCGGTTGCGGATCGGCAGCTCGATCTGCACGTGCGGCTCGACGATCGTGTCGGCGAGACGCTCGCGCAGCACCGGCTCGGCGCGCTCGACGAGCTCCCAGTCGAGCGCGTCCTCGAGCACCGCCGGCGGCGGTTCGACGCGGCAGCGCGGCGTGCCCTCGGGCAGCTCGACGTGCTTGAGGATGTGGGTCAGGTCGACGCCGCTCGCCTTCCAGTGGTCGATCGCCTCGCGCGCCGAGAGCAGGTCGACGCGGCCGATCGCCTGCTCCAGCGTGCGCAGGCCGAGCGAGGCGAGAATCTCGCGCACTTCCTCGGCGACGAAGAAGAAGAAGTTGACGACGTGCTCGGGTGTGCCGCGGAAGCGCTTGCGAAGCTCCGGGTCCTGCGTCGCGATGCCGACCGGGCACGTGTTCAAATGGCAGGCGCGCATCATGATGCAGCCCGTCGCGATCAGCGGAGCGGTCGAGAAACCCATCTCGTCGGCTCCGAGCATCGCCGCGATGACGACGTCGCGACCGGTCTTCAGCTGCCCGTCGGTCTGCACCTTGATCCGCGAGCGCAGGTCGTTCAGCAGCAACGTTTGCTGCGTCTCGGCGAGGCCGATCTCCCAGGGGATCCCGGCCGACTGGATCGAGGACAGCGGCGAGGCGCCGGTGCCGCCGTCGTGGCCGGCGATCAGCACGCGGTCGGCGTTCGCCTTGGAGACGCCCGCGGCGACCGTGCCGACGCCGACCTCCGAGACGAGCTTGACCGACACCTCCGCCTGCGGATTGCCGCAGCGCAGGTCGTAGATCAACTGCTTCAGGTCCTCGATCGAGTAGATGTCGTGGTGCGGCGGCGGCGAGATCAAGCCGACGCCGGGCGTCGTGTGGCGAATCGAGCCGATGTAGGCGTCGACCTTGTGACCCGGCAGCTGGCCGCCCTCGCCGGGCTTCGCGCCCTGCGCCATCTTGATCTGCAGCTCGTCGGCGTTGACGAGGTAGTGGATCGTCACGCCGAAGCGGCCCGAGGCGACCTGCTTGATCGCCGAGCGGCGGCGGTCGCCGTTGGGGTCGGGCGTGAAGCGCGACGGGTCCTCCCCGCCCTCGCCCGTGTTCGAGCGCCCGCCGAGGCGGTTCATCGCGATCGCGAGCGTCTCGTGGGACTCGCGCGAGATCGAGCCGAGGCTCATCGCGCCCGTGCAGAAGCGCTTGACGATCTCGCTCGCCGGCTCTACCTGCTCGAGCGCGATCGCCTGCGACTGGTCCCCGCCCGGGCCGATCTTCAACAAGCCGCGCAGCGTCGCCTGGCGCGAGGCATCCTCGTTGATGTTCTGTGCGTACTCGCGGTACTTCTCGAACGCCGCACTCGTGCGCACGGCCTCGTGCGCCGCGGCGTCGCCCTTCAGCGCCGCGCCGACGTCGCCGTTGGCCGCGCGAACGGCGTGCTGCATCAGCGCGATCGTCTCCGGGTTCCACTGGTGGTGCTCGCCGTCGCGCCGCCATGCGTACACGCCGCCGACCGGCAGCAGCTCGTCCTGCGGAACCGGGTAGGCGCGCGCGTGGCGCTCGAGCGCCTCGGTCGCGAGCACCTCGATGCCGACGCCGCCGATTCGCGAGGCGGTGCCCGTGAAGTGCTTGTCGATCAGCCCGGGCTCGAGGCCGACAGCCTCGAAGATCTGCGCTCCGCAGTAGGACTGGATCGTCGAGATGCCCATCTTCGAGATCGTCTTCAAGAGCGCTTTGCCGAGCGCTTTGACGACGTTCTCGGCGGCCTCGACGGCACCGACGGCGACTTCGCCGCCGTCGGCCTGCACGCGTTTGATCGCGCCCTGGTTGAAGACCATGTCGTCGAGCGTCTCGAGCAGCAGGTACGGGTTGATCGCGACCGCGCCGTAGCCGATCAGCGTCGCGAAGTGGTGCACCTCGCGTGGCTCGCCCGACTCGAGGATGATCCCCGCGCGCAGGCGCGTGCCCTCGCGCACGAGGTGGTGATGGACCGCGGCGACCGTCAGCAGCGAAGGAATCGGGACGCGGCGCGGCCCGACGAGCCGGTCGGAGAGGACGATGATGTTGACGCGTTCCTCGATCGCCTCCGAGGCTTCGCGGCAGATCCGCTCCAGCGCCTCGGCCATGCCCGCGGCGCCCGTCTCGAGCGACCACGTCGTGTTGATCGTGCGCGCGGCAAAGACGTCGTGGGAGACGTGCCTGAGCGTCTCGAGCTCGCGGTTAAGCAGGATCGGCTGTTCGAGC
>DASZLB010000231.1:0-20474 GCA_035552575.1 Solirubrobacteraceae bacterium
ACTTATGGGTGAACTACATCAGCCTCTACAGCTACCTATCCCCGACCAAGCAATGGCAACTCCATGACTTCTTTCGTCTCTCTGAAGCTCTAACCAAAGAAGAACTCCTAGCTCACCGCCAAGCCATCACAGCCAATCGCCCAAGTCTCCCCCATCAAGCCGGACATGCTCTATCAGCTCTAGACGAACTGCTACTCGTCAAAGCAAAGACTACGGCCCCTTCAACAGCTAAAGTCAGCGCAACTGGCAAATCGGCAACTCGCGCTATTAGGGTCCGCTCCATCGTTCAGTCCAAGGTAGATCTAATGCAATTGGCTAAAGCACTCATTGACACGGAGCAGGAGCGCGACAAGCATAAGCAGTAACACAACTTATCTCCATTGTCAAAGCACTGGTAGGGGCATATACTGGTCCTAGGCAGCTACTACAAGATAAAGAGGCTTGGAGCCCAGACATGGCAGACAACACAGAGCAATCGACGGTTAGCAAAGCCAAAAAAGGCGCTGATACGGAGGCACAGCCGGAACAATCACGACGGAAACGGACCCTCCGTCCTTATCCGGCGTCTAGCTTCAAAGAGGCCGCTGAGCTTGCGGAAGCAATGGTCGAGATTGCCGGCGGCTCCCGCTCTGTTCGGCGCATTACGCTTTTTGACCATCTGAAACGCTCACCCGAGAGCGGTCCGGGCCGACAGCTGGTTACTAACTCTGCACGTTATGGATTGACCGAAGGTAGTTATCAGTCTGAGGCTCTGACGCTGACCGAAAACGGTCTGAAGGCCGTCAATCCAGAAGGTGTCGCCCGGGAGCGCGCACGGGCTCGGTTTCAACTCGCGATAGCAGGGATTCCTGCATTTCAGGCGCTCTATGAAAGATTCTCAAACGCTCGCCTCCCAACTCAACAAGTTATGCGTGATTTCCTCGTGAGCGACCAGAAGCTGAGCGAAGACGATGCAAAGAAGGCAGTTGAGCTCTTTATCATCAACGTTCGGGATGTCGGGATGCTTAAGACGTTGAGTGGTGCGGAGAGAATCCTAACCCTCGACCATATGCTGGACGACTTGCCGCCCGGAACGGAGCATGTCCCCAAATTTCCGGACAGCAACGGTCTAGCGCCAGACGATTCGGGCCTTTCTCATGCAGGTAGCGGCTTCGTTTCCCCAGCAGATTTGCAGAATACGTGCTTCTACATTACACCGATTGGTGAGGAGGATAGTGAGGAGCGTGACCATGCGGATCTTTTGCTAGGTCAAATTGTTGAACCTGCAATCGAGGCCCTAGGACTGGATCTCGTCGTCGTGCGCGCCGATAAATTGACACAGCCGGGGATGATCTCACAGCAGATACTTCAGCATGTTCTCGGCGCTCGACTCGTCGTTGCCGATCTGTCCTTCCATAACCCAAACGTCTTTTATGAGCTTGCAATACGTCATGCTACGAAGGGTCCTACGGTCCTTATCAGTAGAACTGCGGAGAGGGTGCCGTTCGACATCGCCGACTTGCGCGTTGTACGACTGGACATGACAGATATTTACTCCTTCGTTCCCCGTATCGAGGCCTGGCGCGCTGAGCTAACCCAGCATGCTCGTCAGGCTCTGGAGCATCCTGACACGGCCGTAACGCCCATTACCTTGCTCGGCGGGGCGTTGACGAGCTAGCGTCCGAAGCAATGTGACGCGGATCTCCAAAAGTTTGACAGGGTAGCTGCCCCACAAACAGCTCTTACGCATGTTCAGAGTTCGCGCAAGCGATAGCGGCCGTACGCCACACACTCGAATCGAGGCTGGTCGCCCCGACTGCCGGTACGTAGTGACCAACTAACCGATTCTTTTGCCACCGGGCGCCCGAGTAGGTGCTCGACCTCGGCTTGGATTTGGCCGGTGCGCATCGGCATGTCTGCCCTTTCGAGAACCGCTATAACGGCCCGTTGCACGACGCCATTGCCGAGCCGCTGCTTGGCTGGACTGGGTTGGGTACCACTGCATGGCTCGGCGACAGATTCCTTAAGGGGATTGAGGATCGCTCGTAGCCTTGACGAAGGCCTTGAAAGCTGTCCTACGAGCTGCATGCGAAAGGCCCTGCAAAGCGGGGCCTTTTGCGTTCTTGGCCTGGCCGGGCGATGTTCGGGATTTTTGTCATTGACAAATCCGACGCCTTTCCAAACGCCCCCGTGTCAGATGTTCGACAAAGAAAGAGTCGTGAGCTGCAGCCTGCAAGGGGCGCTCGGGCGGTCCGCCGGCGCGACGCGAGCGGATCTCAGCGCTCGCGCAGGTTCCGCAGCGAGGAAGCGGCGAGCGAGATCGACCGGTCGATCCAGGAGTTGAACGTCTCGACACGCCAGGGGCAGTAGGGCAGTAGCGGCGGCGTCTATCCCTACGAGACGGCTGTCGGCACGCGCTGGCGCTGTGCACTCAAGCGAAGCGAAGCGGAGGCTCCTACGCGAGCAAGCGAGGCTTCACGAGCAAGCAAGCGGCAACCGATGCGGCGGTGGCTGATGGAGCAGCACGAGCGCGGCGAGTTGCGACACACGAACATGAACTTCGGCGAGTTCTGGATGCCTGACTCAATGAACGAAAGCCCCATCTGGAGCCGGGCACTTGGGAGGCGTACGAGCGAGACGGGCGACTGCGACTACTACCCACGCTTGGCTCCCTTCCACTTGAGAGCTCGACCTCGAGCACGTACGAAACGTCAAGGACGAGCTAGTCGAAGCAATGGAAGCCGGTGGAAGCCGGTGAGCTTGCGGCCAAGACGATCAACAACTCGCTCGGCACGCTGGTCGTCTGCCTGAACGCCGCAGTGCGGGACATGCCCGAAAGATGAGCGCTAAGCGGACTGTACGAATGATCGACGAGGCGACGCTGTTTCTGGCTCTGATGTCTACTGTCTGAGCCTCCGTAGGAGGCCGCGCGCTGGCCTGAAGACCTCGCGCGAACATGGTTCGCGCGAGAGCGCGCGCGAAGCGCGTACTGCCTCGAGTGCTGACTTGCTGAGCATCCGACTTCGACTCGGCCACCGAGAGGACGAGGCGGTCGAGGTCCCTCAACACGGCTGACCCTCGATGCGCTCGTAGGCGTTTGGGCGTAGCAGCGTGCTGCTCGCCGCCGGCGGCAAGCACCGTCAGGACATCAGCTTGAAAAGGCTGGGCCTAGGCGCTTTGTCATAGATGGAGACACGCGCAACGGTTTTTTTATATGAGCGCTGGCCAAAAGCGCCGAAGCTGCGGCGACACAGCTGGCCGCGGCGGCGACTATTCCCGCGATCGCCGAGACCCAAGCCGGAGCGTCAGTTGCAGTCCTGAGCATCAGGCGGTTTATACAGGGTGCCTGTCATGTGTGGCCATCGCACGCACACGGTTTGCGCGGTAAGTCCCGGTAGCCTTCTCAAAATGTGGATCGGTATCGCAATAGCAGTCCTTATCGGCACAGTCCAGCTAACCAACGCGTACGCGCGCCGTCATGAGCCGGGCCTCCGCACAGTCGCGCGAAGCTGCCGGTGACGATCGTACTGCTCGCGAGTGCGATAGTCCTCGCCGCATTGGGAGAGGAGCCCGTCCTGTTCGCCGCGCTTGCGCTCATCCTGGCCGTCCAGCTCAGTTTCGTCCTGGGCGGGCGCAACCCGTGGTGGATGCAAGACGCGCTTGACAGGCGCGAGGAGCCGCGGCGCTTCTCCGGCCCACCCCGCGATCTCGATCCCGGCCCGTGAGGCTGCGCGCTCGCTTGGCGCGAAGCGGACCAGCGCGCCTCTTTCGCTATCTCACCTATCCCCCAGGCGGCACGTTCAGCGAGCGCTACGAAGCGATGTCAGAGCAGGAGAAAGCGCAGGAGCGCCGGCGCTCGGCCAAGCGCAACGGCTTCTTCTTGGCCTTTGTCGACATGAAAGCGCGGGGCAGGGCAGAAAAGCGGTAAGTGGACCGGGAGATGGCCAACAAGTCACCGTTGTGGCCTCGGAGCAGTGTTCAGGCGAGATCGAGTGGCTGCTGGGCCGTGGCCCTGTGTGGGCACTACGAACCGCTCGCACAGAAGCACTCGCCGAGCGGATCTGGCAGGACTCGCCAGACGCTCAGCTTCGGGTCGATCTACGGAGAGCCTGTAGGCCGCGCCTCGCTCATTCAGCGGAACACAGAATGACAGGACGTCGTCTGGCATCGTCGTGGCCTGTTGTACTTTCCTTCAGTCAGAAGCCTGAGAAGTTTTGCAACCGGCTCTTCCGCCTTCGCCGCTGCTCGAACATCGGAAGTCGACATCCCGTGGCTGTCCGACCACGCAGGCGAGCCCAGGGGAAGCGGAGCGTGATCTCCCCACCTACCCTCAGGGCATCCGCGACGGTAACGTCTGCCTCGTCTGCGCCCTCGCCTCCACCGAATAGGGTCATGACCTAACAATTCGGAGTTAATTAGTTGCTACGATTTTCGCATGCTACGAACTACTCCATTTTTGCTGTTTGATGGCAATTGCGCCGAGGCAATGGGCTTTTATCACGAATGCCTTGGCGGCGACTTGACTCTGACCAGATTGGGCGATACCCAAATGAAAGAGTCATTGCCTCTGGAAAAGCACGACAGAATCATCAATGCTCATCTGACAAGCGGCGAGATTGAGATATCCGCTACTGACTGGATGGCCTCTCCTGATTTTGATCCTGTTCACGGCAATACCTTCGCGATTTTTGTCACGGGCACCTCATACGAGGAGCTAAAGCCGATCTTTGACAAACTCAGAGACGGGGATAACAACTCGAGATTGCAAGAGCTTCACGAGATGCCGTTTGGGATATACGGGCAGTTCTACGACAAGTTTGGCGTGCAGTGGATTTTTCGAAGCGCCAGTGCCAGAGCGGACGACAAGCTGTAGCGTGGGCGCATGGCAGTAAAAGCGGATGGACAACATGGGTATTGTCGTCGACGATCTACCTGCGACGATTGCGTTCTTTCGCGAGCTTGGCCTAGAGCTGGAAGGCAAAGCCACGGTCGAAGGAGAGTGGGCTGGACGCGTCACCGGACTTGGCGATCAGTGTGTCGAGATCGCCATGATGCGCACGCCAGACGGCCACGGCAGACTTGAGCTATCGCGCTTCCTCGAGCCGCCTGTGGTCGCTGATCACCGAAATGCTCTCGTGAACGCGCTGGGCTACCTTCGCGTTATGTTCGCTGTGGACGACCTTGACGAGACGCTCGCTCGGCTCTACAAGCACGGCGCGCAGCTTGCCAGTAGTGAAGTCGTCCAGTACAAGGACGCATACCGGCTTTGCTATATCCGGGGGCCCGGCGGCCTTCTGATCGGGCTTAGCGAAGAACTCGGCGGAGCTTAGGCAGGCGTCAACATTTGCCCAGCGGCGCGCACCTATCGCTTACGTCGCTGCCCTGTGAAGTTGATCTGCTTGAGAGGCTTTTCTCGTTGACGGCGAAGCGTCCGGGCCCGCAGCTGGGCCGCAGCCTGGCACCGACGCCGCCGAGCGAACGCTCAGCTAAGCGTCGACAGCACAAGCGGAAAGACGCGCTCGGCGCCGGCGCGTCGAAGCTGACCGCCGACCGTCGCAAGCGTCCACCCCGAGCAGCGACGGTCGTCCAACAGAAGCCCGGCGCCGGGCGGCGGAGCGGCGGCGATCTCGAACGCTCCGCGAACGTTCTCGGCTTGCTGGACGGCATTGGCCATGTCGCGCTGAGGCGGCCTGTCCTTGACACGCTCCACGAGGTCTACATGCGGGACGCCGAGCTCGGCAGCCAAGCGCTCGGCTACACGGTCGATCGACTCGGCGAGGCGACTCGAAGGAACTGCCGTGACCCAGGCGACTGGCGCGCGAGCGCCACGCACGATCTCGGCGAGTCCGATAACGATGTCGTCCCCGAAGACGCCATCGCGCAGTCCGCGCTCGACAGCCGGCCACCAGCCGCCATCGCCGATGCGCGCAAGTGCCCAACCCGACTCCGTGCGGGCATCGTCCGGAATCTTGCGCATCGCACCTGTGGCGTCGGGCGCCATCTTCTTGACCTCCAGCTCGACCGGCCTCGAGCGAAGGTGGCGCTCGGCCAACTCGACCAGAGCCGCGTCGGGCGGCTTGGCGAAGCGCGGCGCTGTGCACACCGAGCAGCGCCCGCAGTCCTCTGCGTCTGGATCGTCGAGCTGTTCCTGCAGCGTTCGCATCAGGCAGCGGCCGTCGGCGCCGAACGCCGCCATCGCCTGCTGCTCTTCGCGTCGCAGCGCCGTCACGCGCGCATATCGCTCCTCATCGTAGGTCCACTCCGCACCCGCAATCGACTGCCAGCGCGTGCCGTCACGTCTGACGGCTCCCTCGACGTCGAGGATCTTCAGCATCGCCTCGATCCGTCCCATGCCGAGGTTGACGACCGCCATCAATTCGCGCGTCGTGCGGCCCTGGCCACCGGCGGCTTCCAGCTCGCCGAGAACCGTAGCCACGCGCTCGCGCTCCGGAAACGCCTGCTCGATGAAGAAGTCCTGGATTCGGCGGTCCTCGCCGCCGCGCAGCAGGACGACATCGGCGTGCTCGACGCCGCGCCCCGCGCGGCCGACCTGCTGGTAGTAGGAGACCACCGAGCCCGGCGCCTGGTAGTGCACGACGAATGCCAGATCGGCCTTGTCGTAGCCCATCCCGAGCGCGCTCGTGGCGACGACTGCCTTGACGTCGTTGCGCAGCAGACGTTCCTCTGTGGCGACGCGCTGGTTGGAGTCTTGCTCTCCGCTGTAGGCCAGCGCCGAGATCCCGTTGTCCGCCAGGAAGCCCGCGACCTGCTCCGCATCGCGCTTCGTCAGCGTGTAGACGATTCCCGACCCCGGCAGCGACGGCAGGTGCTCCACGAGCCACGCGAGCCGCTCGGCAGGTCGCGGCAGGTCGAGCACCTCCAGGCGAAGGCTCGTGCGCGCGAGCGCGCCGCGGTAGGAGCGCATCGTCTCGCCATCGGGCGCGGCCAGCTGCTCGAGCACGTCGCCGACGACGCGGTCGTTCGCGGTCGCCGTCGTTCCCAGCACCGCGACCCCCGGAGCGAGCGCGTCGAGCATGTCCTTGACCCTGCGGTAGTCCGGGCGGAAGTCATGCCCCCAGTCGGAGATGCAATGCGCCTCGTCGATCACGAGCAGCCCGACCGAGGCGGCGAACAGCGGCAGCATGCCCTCGCGGAACTTCGGGTTGTTCAGCCGCTCGGGGCTGATCAGCAGCAGGTCGATCGTGTCGCTTGCGAGCCGCTCGCGAACGTCGTCCCACTCCTCGCGGTTCGTGCTGTTGATCGTGTGCGCGCGCAACCCGAGGCGCTCCGCCGCTGCGATCTGGTTGCGCATCAGCGCCAGCAGCGGACTGACGATCAACGTCGGCCCCGCGCCGGCCTCTCGCAACAATGCCGTCGCGATGAAGTACACCGCCGACTTCCCCCAGCCGGTGCGCTGTACGCACAGCACCCGCGCGCGATCGACGACGACATCGCGAATCGCCTCGAGTTGCCCGTCGCGAAAGACCGAATCCGCCTCGCCCGTCAGCGAGCGCAGCCGCTCCAGCGCCAGGTCGTCCACCGTCGTCGATGCCGTCGGCAACATGCTCCCATCGTCGCACGTGCTCCGGGCACTCTGCCCGACCGAGCTGTCGTTTGCGTTTCGCGCCGGATGGGTAAACCGCGCGCTATCAACTGGTAGCAAGCCGGCTTACACGACCGCCAACAGCGACGAGGGAGCGGGCCAAGAGATGACAGGAGCGAGGCCTGTGGAATCGCCGATTGCAGGTTTGACCGAGCGACGACGGTCTCGTCGAGGCATCCGACTTCCCGTCGTTCTGCTGCTGCTCGTCTGCGTCGCGTTTGCCGTCCCCGCCGCCGCGCCGGCAGCCTTGACGCCCGAACAGGATCCGTTCTACAAGTACGAAGGCAAGCCGCGGTTGGGCCGCATCGCGCCAGGAACGGTCTTGAAGACGCGGACCGTGCCCTTCCACATCGCCGAGATCCCACTGCCGGTCACAGCCGTTCAGCTGCTGTATCGCTCGACCTCGGCGCTCGGCAAGCCGACCGTCAACGTGACCTCGGTGCTGCTGCCTCCCGTACCGCTCCCCACCTCGACAGCGCTCTCCTATCAATCCTTCTACGACAGCCTCAACACCGAAGACGACCCGTCTTATGCGATCTCCGGTGGCTTCAGCACGGGAGGCGACATCCCCCAGGCGGAGTCTGTGCTGATCGCGCCCGCGCTGCTCGCGGGCGAGACGGTCGTCGTCCCCGACACCGAGGGCGAGGAAGCGGCCTTCGCCGCCGGGCCCGTGTACGGCTACAACACGCTCGACTCGCTGCGGGCCGCGCTCAGCTCGCCCGCCACCGGGTTGAGCGCCGGCACGAAGATCGGCCTCGCCGGCTACTCCGGCGGCGCGATCGCGACGGAGTGGGCCGCGCAGCTCGCGCCCACCTACGCCCCCGAGATCAACTCGGACCTCGTCGGCGCGGCGATGGGCGGCGTGCTCGTGGAGCCTGCACACAACCTGAAATACGTCGAAGGCTCGAGCAGCTGGGCGTCGATCATCCCGATGGCCCTCGACGGCCTGTCGCGCGCCTACCACCTCGACTTGACGCCCTATCTCAGCGAATACGGGCAGGAACTGCTCGCCAAGGATCAGCACGACTCGATCACCAACGAGGAAAAAGTCCCCGGCCTGACGTGGTCGCAGCTGGCCAAGCCCGAATATCCGACGCCCGAAACGATCCCCGTCTTCGTGCGCACCGCGAACAAGCTGATCGTCGGGCGCAAGGGGACTCCCACGGTCCCGTTCCTGATCGGGCAGGGCAACGGCGGCGAAGAATTCGAAGGTACTCCGGGCAACAAGCCCGGAATCGGGCCGGGCGACGGAGTGATGATCGCTGGCGACGTGCGGAGCCTCGCCCGCGAATGGTGCAGCCGCGGTGTCGCCGTGCAGTTCACCGAATACCAGCACCTCGGACACATCGAGGGCGCCGTTCCGTGGCTGGCCGAAGCCGCAGCCTGGCTCGCCGGGCGCTTTGCCGGTCTAGCCGCTCCGCAGGACTGTGGCGAAATCGCACCCGGCAACTCACTGGCACCGGTGAAAAGGGCGAAGTAGCTCCGGCTCAGCGCACCCTGTCGAGCGCGTCCGCGAGGTCGCGGAGGTCTGCGCCGTAGGCGCGCAAGAACGCTCGCAAGGTGTGCCAGCGCATGCCACGCTCGCCGCGCTCGATCAGCGAGACGAACGTCGAGCGGATGCCGACGAGCTCGGCCGCGTCGACTTGGGTCAGTCCAGCCGTTCGGCGCAGCTCTCGCATCGCGCGGCCGAGCGCGGCGTACTCGTCAGCCGATGGCAGGCTCGGGTTCGTCATCTAGGATTCCACAGCTAGTGCTAATTTGTTAGCATCGCCCCGCTTGTTGGAACGACGGAGGCTCGGTGTATGCCCGACGACATTGCGGTTCAAGCGACCGTCGTACTCCAGCTATTGGGGCGGGCCGGAGCTTACCCGCGCGACAAGCTATATGCCGCTCTACGAGACATCCCGGTCGACCGCACGACGGCTGCGCTCGACAGCTTGGCCGACGCCGGCGTCCTGCGGCTCGACGCCGCCGGCGTACGCGCGACTGAAGCCGTGCAACGACTCGACGAGCTCGGTCTGATCGCGCTCTGATGGCTCCCCCAGACGTTGCGACCGTCGCCGTCCGCTTCACATCCGAGGAGCACAAGCTGATCGAGGACCTTGCCGCGATGCGTGGCATGAGCATGAGCGACGTCGTGCGCGAGCTGATGGGCTTCGAGCGCGAGGACAAGCGGATCCGCCGCAAGAGACCTCCGCTGCGAGTGGTTTCCGCCTAGGCAGGTCAGACCGTTACCGCGCCCGCGAGCCGTGCCGCCGACTCGGGGTCGTGCGACGGGAGGTAGACCGTCGGATGCTGTGCGCAGTGGGCCGTGATCGTTTCGAGCGTCGCGACGTGCACGTTCTGATCCGGCGCGATCGCGTCCGCGCGCAGCGCCTGCAGTTGCTCGAGGGTGTCTGTCGCATCGCCCGCGAGCAGCACGTGGCGCCCGGCGTCGTCGATGCAGATCACCGAGACGTGGCCGGGCGTGTGCCCGGGCGTTCCGACCGCGACGATGCGCCGATCGGCGCTCAGCGGGCGGCTGCGCGCGAACGCGCCGAACGGGCCTGCGTCGAGCGCGAACGGCCCCGGCGCAAATCCGGGTGGAAGCGGCTGGCGCAGGACGCGGCGCATCACGCGAGGGAACGCGGCGGCGAGATAGCGCAGCTCCTCCTCGTGCGCGATCACACGCGCGCGCAGGTGGACGAGGCCATCGATGTGATCGCCGTGCGCATGCGTGAGGACGACCTCCGAGACCTCCTCGAGGCGCAGGCCCGCAGCAGCCATCGCCGCCGGGAGCTCCTGCTCGCGCGTGACTTCCATCCGCGCGAACGGCACGTTGCCCGCCGCGGCCGTCTCGCCGCTGTCGACGAGCCGCAGCACGTCTTCGTGCTCGATCGCCCAGCAGTAGATCGGCAGCGGATCGGACCAGTCGTCCGGTAGGAACAGGTCAAGCTGCCGGCGCAGCCCGGCACTCGGGAAGAGAAAGCTGTGCTTGACGCGGACGGTCCCCGTCTGCAGCGCGTGGATCTTCACGGCCGCCCGCCGGTCGAGTGGCGCCCCGTGTCCCTACCCGGGGCTTCGGCGAGGCGCGCGTAGGCGTCGGGCCGGCGCGTCTGCAGGAACGGGAACAGCTCGAGCCAATCGTGGCGCTGGTCGAGGTCGAGTTCGGCGACGAGCACCGCCGGCTGCTCGCGCGGCGCCTGCGCGAGCTTGCGTCCATACGGATCGCAGATGAACGACGATCCGTAAAAGCTGAGCGGCGGCTCCTCGCCGATCCGGTTGACGACGACCATGAAGACTCCGTTCGCGATCGCATTGCCGCGGATCACCTGCTCCCACAGCGGTTGCGTGTCGAACTCCGGATGCTCCGGCTCGGAGCCGATCGCCGTCGGATACACGAGCACGTCGGCGCCCTCCAAGCTGTAAGCGCGCGCGACCTCCGGAAACCACTGATCCCAGCACGTCGGCAGGCCGAGCTGCGCCTCGGCGAGGCCGACGAGCGGGTACGCATCGCCGTCGCCCGGCCCCGGGCGAAAGTAGCGATCCTCGTGATAGCCGGCCGTCACGGGGATGTGCAGCTTGCGCGTCCGTCCGACGAGCGCGCCGTCCGGCGCGACGACGATCGCCGTGTTGAAGCCGAGCCCGTCGTCGGCCTCTGCGCGCTCGTACAAAGATGCATGGACGTGCGCTCCCGTCTCGGCGGCCATCTGCGCGGCGAAGCTGTACGTCGGTCCACCGGGCAGCTGCTCGGGCTCGACCCCGGCGCCTGCCGGTCCGGCCGGGTCGACGGCGAAGTATCGGCTGAGCGTCAGCTCCTGCAGGCAGACGAGCTGCGCGCCAGCCGCAGCGGCGCGGCGGATGCCTGCAGCCAGCGCCTCGCGATGCTCGTTCGGATCGGGACGCCAGCGCTCCTGGACGAGACCGACGCGAAACGGCCGGCGGCGCGATGCGCGGGTTCGAGCCGGCGATACGAGCAGCCCCGAGGCGGCGATCAGCGGGATGGCCTCGCCCATCGCTTGAGGTTAGACGCTCGTTCTCTTGCGCAGTTCCCGTAGATCCGACGAGCATCGTCGCCGACCATCCTGCTTACCATTCTGCTGATGCATCTGGCGGTCTCCCGATCCACCGGCACATCGTGAGCGCGACGCTTCACTCGACCCCGGCAGCAGACGGCTACCGAATGCCGGGCGAGTTCGAGGCGCACTCGGGCTGCTGGATGGCGTGGCCCGAACGTCCCGACAACTGGCGCCTCGGCGCAAAACCGGCCCAGCGGGCCTACGCCGCGGTGGCCGAGGCGATCCACGTCTCCGAGCCGGTGACGATGGCCGTCTCCGACGAGCAGTACGAGCACTGCCGCGCAGCGCTCTCGCCTTCGATCCGCGTCGTCGAGCTCAGCACCGACGACGCGTGGATCCGCGATACCGGCCCGACCTTCCTCCTCGACGACCGCGGCGGGCGGCGTGGCGTCGACTGGCACTTCAACGCCTGGGGCGGACTGCGCGGCGGGCTCTACTTTCCGTGGGACCGCGACGAGCGCGTCGCGCGCAAGGTGCTCGAGATCGAAGGCGCCGAGCGCTACCGCGCGCCGATCGTGCTCGAGGGCGGCTCGATCCACGCCGACGGACAGGGGACAGTGCTCGCGACCGAGCAGTGCCTGCTCAATCCCAACCGGAACCCGCAGCTCGCGCGCGAGCAGCTCGAGCAGGTGCTGCTCGACTACCTCGGCGCCGAGAAGGCGATCTGGCTCGGCGACGGGATCTTCAACGACGAGACCGATGGACACGTCGACAACCTCGCCTGCTTTGCGCGGCCCGGCGTCGTGCTGCTGAGCACGACCGACGACGAGCGCGACCCGCAGTACGCGATCTCCTGCGATGCCCGCGCGAGACTCGAGGCCGCGACGGACGCACGCGGGCGCCCGCTCGAGGTGATCGCGCTCCCCTCGCCGGGCCCGATCACGATCACCGAGCAGGAGGCCGAAGGTGTCGATGCCGTCGAGGGCAGCGTGCCCCGCTGTGCAGGCGACCGCGTGGCGGCGTCGTACGCGAACTTCTACATCGGCACCTCGCGGATCGTCTTCCCGCTGCTAGACCCGAGCTATGACGAGCAGGCCGCAGAGATTCTGCGCGGTTGCTTCCCCGATCGCGAGGTCGTCGGCGTCCCCGCGCGCGAGATCCTGCTCGGCGGCGGGAACATCCACTGCATCACCCAGCAGGTGCCACGCGCCGGCACGGGCGCATGATCGCCGGGCCGGCACGAGGCGCCGGCCACGACGGAGATCGTCGCCTCTGGAGAATCCGTCCGTGCGATGCCGCAGCATGCCGGGCTCTTTGACGCGCACCACCTCGACCTCGCTGCGCGCCTGGCAGCATCACGCGCTCGATCGCCTGGCCGACTGGCAGGGTGGCCCCTTCTTGATCTCGGCCGCGCCCGGCGCGGGCAAGACGCGCCCGGCGCTCGAGCTCGCGCGGCAGTTGCTCGCCGATCGCGTCGCGAAGCGCGTCGTCGTTCTCTGCCCGACGACGCCGCTCACGCGCCAGTGGGCCGCCGCGGCCGCGGCGCTCGGCGTGCAGCTTCAGCCAGATGCGCAGAGCGCAGAGCCGCCACGAGACTTCCACGGCGTCGCGGTGACCTACGCGCGCGTGGCAAGCGATCCGCCGGCTTGGGCAGCGAAGGTCCGCGCCGACACGCTCGTGATCGTCGATGAGGCGCACCACCTCGGGGAGGATCTCGCTTGGGGCGTCGGCTTCCGCACGGCGTTCGCTCCAGCCGAGCGCTGGCTGCTGCTCTCGGGCACGCCTTTCCGCTCCGACGCGACGCCGATCCCGGGCGTGCGCTACGACAGCGACGGCGTCGTCGTGCCGGACGTCTCATACACCTACGCCGAGGCCGTCGCCGACGGCATCTGCCGCCCGGTCGCGTTCGTCACGTTCGACGGCAGCCTCTCCTGGCGCAGCGGCGACGACGTGATCGAGTCCTCCTTCGAGACCGTCCTGACGGGGCGCGAGGCATCGCGGCGCTACCGCACCGCGATCTCGACGGAGCTGCCCGACGGCCTGCCGCGGATCCTCAGAGAGGCCGACGCGAAGTTGCGCGCCTTGCGGGCCGGCGGACATCGCGACGCCGGCGCGCTCGCCGTGGCCGCCGATGCCTCGCACGCACGTCAGATCGCGAAGCTGCTGAGCGAGGCGACCGGCTGCACGCCGCTCGTCGTCTTGCACACCGAGGCACGCGCCGCACGCAAGCTCGCCGACTTCCGCGGCTCGCGCGAGCCGTGGATCGTCGCCGTCAACATGGTCTCCGAGGGCGTCGACATCCCGCGCCTGCGCGTCGGCGTCTACGCGACGGCTGCGAAGACGCCGCTGATCTTCCGCCAGATCGTCGGACGCTTCGTGCGCACGAAGCCCGGGACGGCCGCCGAGCCGAGCTGGCTCTACCTGCCCGCCGATCAGACGCTTCGCGCGCATGCGGCCGATGTCGAAAGCGAGCTGCGCCACGTCTTGCGGCGTGAGGAGCCCGGCGACGAGCTCGGCGAGCCGCCGCAGCGACGTGCGAGCGAGGCTTTGCCGAGTGCCGACTTCGTGCCGCTGAGCGCCGAATTCGCGCCGCAGATGACGCTGTTCGGCGCGCCGCAGGCCGCGGCCGCGAGCGTCCCGAGCGTCGTGTCGCCGGCAGCGCCCGGGCAGGCGCCGGCTGCCTTCGAGCAGCGCGCTGAGCTACGCAAGGAGCGCAGCCGCCTCGTCGGCGAACTGGCGCGACGCGACAGGCGCAGCCACCGCGAGATCAACGCGTGGCTCAATCGCAAGGTCGGACTCGAGCGCGTCGACGACGCGACTATCGAGCAGCTCGAGCGCTCGATCACGGCACTCGTCAAAGAGCTCACGCGCGGCAAGCGCAGCGGCGCGAGGGTCGCCTAGCGTCAACAGCTTCGCCAGTGCGCCCGCGCGTGTCTGGCTCGTTCAGCCGCCGAACCAGCGCGCGCGCCGGCTCGAGCCGAAGCGCTCCTTCGCCGCGACGAGCTCCGCCGACGGCGCGTTGAACACGCCCGTGCGCTCGGGCCCGGAGAGGAAGTCGATGTCGACGCTCGCGACCCTGCCGTGACCGAACTCGATGTAGCACGTGCCGCGCCCGAGGTGGCGTTCGGGCGGCTCACCTCCGCGCAACTTCGCGATCAACGTCTGCGCGACGACGCGCGCTGCGCCCTCTGCGAACACGCCGGCCTTCGGCACGCCGGCCGTCGCGACGTCGCCGACTGCGTAGACGCCCGCGTAGCGCGTCGCGAGCGTCGCCGAGTCGACCGGGATGTAGCCGTCCTCGGTCATGCCGCTGTCGATCACGACCTGCGGCGCGCGGTGCTTCGGGACGCCGAGGAACAGGTCGAACGCAAGCTCGCTGCCGTCGTCGAGCACGGCGACGCTGCGCTGCGGATCGAGCGATGCGACGCGGCGCCCCGCAATCAGCGCGATGTCGCGCTTGGCGAACTCCTCGCTCAGCGCCGCAGAGGTCTCCGGCGAAGGCGGCACCGGCGTGGGAAGCGGGATCACGAAGGAGATCTCGCACTGCTCGCGCACGCCCCGCGCGACGAGCTCGTCGTGCAGCAACAGCGCGCACTCGCTCGGCGCCGGCGGGCACTTGAACGGAGCGCCGCAGACGCCGATCACGACGCGCCCGTGCGAGAGCTCGCGAACGATCGGAGCGAGCCGCTCGGCGCCGGCGACCGAGTAGAACTCGTTGCCGCCCTCGGCGAGACCCGGCGTCGCGTCGAAGTCGTAGTCGGCGCCGAGCGCGACGACGAGCGTGTCGGCCTCGTGCACGCCAGCGTCCGTCGTCACACGCTTCGCCTCGGGGTCGATCGCGGTGACCGTCTCGCGCAGCACACGTACGCCCGGCTTGGCGATGTCGCGATACGCCATGCGGACCGCCTTGGGCGTCGTGCGGCCGAACATCACGTCGAGCTTCGAGAAGCCGAATACGAACCCGTCGTTCTTGTCGATCAGCGTCACCTCGACGTCCTCGCCGAGCGCCTCCGACAAGGTCGTCGACAGCTCCAGCCCGCCAAACCCCGCGCCGAGCACGAGAACACGCTCACTCATCTGCTTCCCCTTCGCCATAGCGCCGACGTAGAGGCCCCGCGCCCCGTGTCCGCGAGCGCAGATTATCGGCTGCGAGCGCGCGAGTGA
Source organism: Solirubrobacteraceae bacterium (assembly GCA_035552575.1). Classification (GTDB taxonomy): domain Bacteria; phylum Actinomycetota; class Thermoleophilia; order Solirubrobacterales; family Solirubrobacteraceae; genus Palsa-744. Next base: position 15,745 of record DASZLB010000231.1, read on the forward strand.
AGCGGCGCCGGGCCGACCGGCTAAGGCAGGGCGCCGCGCAAGCGCGCCCGCGCGGCCTCGATCTCGGCCTCGGCCTCCTCGACCGAGCGCCAGCCCTCGATCGTCACCGACTTGCCCTCGAGGTCCTTGTAGATCGAGAAGAACTGCTCGATCTCCTGGCGCAGCAGCAGCGGCAGGTCCTCGAGCACCTCGTTGCCGTTCCAGTACGGGTCGTGCAGCGGCACGCAGATGATCTTGTCGTCGATCCCCTTCTCGTCGCTCATCTTGAACATGCCGACGGGCTTGACCGGGATCAGGCAGCCCGGGAACGTGGGCTCGTACAGGCAGACGAGCGCGTCGAGCGGATCGCCGTCCTGGCCGAGCGTGCCGCGCAGGAAGCCATAGTCGGCCGGGTACGTCGCGGCGCTCATCAGCAGGCGGTCGAACTTGATCCCGCCGAGCTGCTCGTCGTACTCGTACTTGTTGCGGCTGCCCTTCGGGATCTCGACTACGCAGACGAGCGTGTTTTCGGGCTCTGACATCGCAAGAGCATAGGCGCGATCTCACGTTTCGCCGGGCCGTCGCGTCTAATACGTGGAGATCAAGGCAGAGGCGATCGGAAGGACGACGAGATGACCGAGATGACGATCGATGCACCCCCGACGGTCCCGGCGGGGGTTGCCTCGACGGCGTGGACGAGCTTCGTCAGCCCGCTCGGCACGTTCACGCTCGCCGGCAAGGACGGCAAGCTGCAGCGGCTCTACTTCCCAAGCGAAGCCGCGATCGCCGCGCGCGAGCTCGCCGGGCCCGACCGCGACGCAGCGGCGTTCGCCGACGCGCGAGCCCAGCTCGAGCAGTACTTCGCCGGCGAGCGGCGCTCGTTCGAGCTCGCGCTCGAGCCGCGAGCCAGCGAGCTGCAGCGCCGCGTCTGGCACGCGCTGGAGCAGATCCGCTACGGCGAGACGACGACATATGGAGCGATCGCACGCGAGCTCGGCGTGCCCGCCGACGGGCACGACCCGCCGGCGCGGATCGTCGGCGCCGCGATCGCGCGCACGCCGATTCCGATCGTGATCCCGTGCCATCGCGTGCTCGCGGCCGACGGAGCGCTCAGGGGCTACCGCGGCGGCCTCGAGGTCAAGCGCGCGCTGCTCGACTTCGAGGCGAGCGGCGGCCAGCGCGCCGCCCTCGCCGAGGACTGGGAGCGCGATCAGCTATCGCTGTTGTGAGCGCCGCTGTCCCGGCCAAGCCACGAAAGGAGTCTGCATGCCGCTGACCCGCATCGACCTGCCGAAGGGCAAGCCCGCCGAGTACCGCGCCGAGCTTCGCAAGATCGTCTACGAGATGCTCGTCGCAACGGCGGGCGTGCCGGAGAACGACCGCCACGAGGTCGTCTCAGAGCACGAGCCGGAGAACCTCAACCTCGACCCGAGCTTCCTCGGGATCGGGCGCTCGCCGGAGGCGATCCTGATTCAGATCACGTTCAACGAGGGGCGCACGGTCGAGCAGAAGCAAGCCTTCTACGCCGCGCTCGTCAAGAGCCTGCACGAACGTCTCGACATTCGCCCGCAGGACGTCACGATCAACCTCGTCGAGGTCAAGAAGGAGAACTGGTCCTTCGGCAACGGCGTCGCGCAGTACGTCGAGCAGGGCTGATCGTCAGGCAGCTCGTGGCGTGAGCGTCACCCGATCTGCAACCGCAGCGTTCTGCGGATCGAGTGGCCGGCGGCACTGGGATAGTCGAGCGTCAGCGTGTACTCGCCCGCCACGGGGCGTCGCACGGCGGGCAGCAGCAGCTCACCCTGCCCGCTGCCGAGACGCCCGCTCCAGCTAGCGTACGTGCCGTGCTCGCGCGTCAGCGTCGCGCGGACTCGACCGGCGCGAGCGCTGCTCGGGGCAGCCGGTGTCTGCACGCGCACGAAGCAGGCCACGTGACCTGTGCGCCCGGCCACGCGCGAGCGATGGCATTCGTAGGACGCCGCCGAGGCCTTTTGCCCGCGCGGACCGGCAGGTCCTCGCGCGCCAGGAGTCCCGGCTGCGCCGGCGATGCCCTGCGCTCCGCTGGCCCCAGCCGGCCCGTCGGCGCCGGCGCTGCCCGCCGGACCCCGCGCTCCAGCTTCGCCCACGACGCCCGGCAGCCCCTGAACGCCGGCTTCGCCCGGCAAGCCGCGCGGCAGTTCGCCGCCGGTGCCCGACAGCGCCACTTCGAGCGGCTGCTGCGATGCGTTCGTCTCGACCACGAGCGAAGCCGAGCTAGCTCCGCTCTGCTGCGGCGCGAAGCGCACGTCGATCGCGCAGCTATCGCCTGGTTCGACGAGCGCCTGACATTGGCTCGTCAAGACATAGTCCGCCGCATTCGCCCCGCTGCTCGCCGCCGAGAGCACCTCCAGCGGCGCCGAGCCGCGGTTCGTCACGGCGACCGGCTGAACCGCGCTCATCGTGCCCTGCGGCTGACTTGCGAATGCCAGCGAGGGGGCTCCGACTTCGGCCGTCGGCGTGGCGTACGTGATCGAGACAAACGGCTGTGCGGGGGAAAGCGCCGGGCCGGCGACGTTCGTCGCCAGCGCGTCGACGAAGCTCGACCCGCCGCCGCCGCTCCCGCCGGCGTCGATGCCGCACGAGATCCCACCGCCGCCGCCGCCGCCGAAGTAACCGCCACCGCCACCGCCGCCGCCACCGAAGGGACCCATTCCGCGACCGCCCGCGCCGCCGGCGAACGCAAGTCCGGTCACTCCGTCGGTCGAGCCTTCGCTGCACTGCCAAGCTCTGCCGCCAAGGCCGCCGGCGGAGGACGTGCCCGCGCCGCCGCCTTCGGCCGGACCGAAGGCGACCCCGGCGTTTCCGGCATCGCCGCCGGAAAATTCACCGGCGCCGCCACCACCGCCGGCTACAGCCAGCACCGAGGCGAAGCCGGGCGGCTGATCGCGCGTCGCCACCGTCGAGGCGCCGCCGCCGCTACCGCCGCGTTCCGACGCCACACCGCCACCGCCGACGCCGCCGGGGGTGCCCGAGACGCCGAACTGGCAGCTGCCGTCGCCGGCCACCCCGATCGAGAGCTCGTCGCCCGGCGTGACCGCAAGCGTCGCGCTCAGCGCCGCACCGCTGCCTCCGGGACTTTCGCAGCCGCCGCCCGCACCACCTTGAAGCGAAGCTTCGATGCTGTCAACCCCTACCGGGACCACGAAGCGATGCACGCCCGGCGTGAGGAAGGTCTGCGTGGCGCTCGTCGCAAGCGCGCTCGGCGCGAGCAGCAGGCCGAGCAGGAAAGGCAGCGGCAAGCAAACAAGCGCCCGGCGCAGGTGCGGGCCGATCTGAAGCTGCATCTGGGTGCGTCCGTGCTGCGGCATGAGCGGTATCCCCTCTGACGATTTGGCGGCTACCCACAGCTATCGTCGCCCGGCGCTGCTCGCTTGAGTCGATCGCGCGGATCGAGGCGAGCCCGTTCATCCCGCACGAGAACGTGCGCGGCTTCGTTTACGACGTGCACACCGGCGCGCTGCGCGAGGTCGACTGAGCGGGCGCCGGCACCGGCACCGGCGCTGGGCGCGGCTGTAGGATCGGCGCACCGACGGCGTGCCTCCGGGGGAGGCGCGTGACGCCGGACGAGCACCTTGCCGATCCTGTCAACCGAAATCCCGCCGCGTGTCCGCAGCGACTGCGCCGCCGGCTGACGCGTCGTCGCCGCGGCGCGCGCGCACGGCCGCGAGCATCGTGCTCGCGATCCTCGCCGCCGCCGCCGTGCTCGCCGGCGGCACGTGCGTGTACCTGCGCACGCAGATCCTCGACTCGAGCTCGTTCGCCGGGCGCACAGTCGGCGCGCTGAAGCACGAGCCCGTGCGGCGCGTCGTCGCACGTGAGATCACCGTGCAGGCGATCGACCGCGGCTCGAGCGACCTGATCGCCGCGCGCCCGCTGATCAGCTCCGTCGTCGAGACGCTCGTCTCCACACAGCAGTTCCGCAATCTGATCCACACGACCGCCGATCAGGCGCACCGGCTGCTGTTCGACCGCGGCGGCGGCAACGTCGCGTTCAGCCTCGCCGATGCGGGCACAGTCGTGATCTCCGCGCTCAACACGCTCGCGCCGGACGTCGCGAAGAAGATCCCGCGCAACCTCGACGCGCGGCTGCTCGACCTGCGCAGCCAGAGCTTCGCCGTGAAGACGCTGCGCGCCGCCGCGACGATCCGCACGCTCGCGATCCTGCTGCCGCTGCTGGCGCTCTTGCTGCTCGCGCTCGCGATCGCGCTGGCCCCGCGGCGGCGCTTGGCCGTGACGCGCTGCGCCGTCGCGCTCGCCGTCGCCGGCCTCGCGATGTTCGCCGACCTGCTCCTGCTGCGCCACGCCGTCCTGTCGAACCTCTACGGCGCCGAAGAGCTGAGCAGCGCCGACGTGCGCGCGGCCGCCGGCGTGCTGTGGGACAACTATCTCGGCGAGCTCTCCGAATGGGCGCTCGCGCTCGCCGCGATCGCGACCGTGATCGCCGCCGCGTCGGCAAGCGTGCTGCGCCCGTACACGGCCGGCGCGAACATCACGCGCCTGCGCGCACGCCTCTTCGCGCCAAGCTCGCAGCGCGGGCTCGTCCTGCGCGGGCTCGGCGCGCTCGCCGCCGGACTCCTGCTGATCGCCGAGCCGACGTTCGTGATCGACCTGCTCGTCGTCGTCTGCGGCGTGCTGCTCGTCTACTTCGGCGCCGGCGAGCTGCTCTCGGCCGCGGGAGTAGCGCCAGAGGGCCAGCGCACGTCGCTGCGCCG
>DASZLB010000232.1:0-5149 GCA_035552575.1 Solirubrobacteraceae bacterium
CACCATCCGCTCACGCTGCCTAAATGACAGTGCGGCATTAGCGTGCAGCTTCATCCGGTTCCTCCTTGGTGCTGGGGCTTTGACACCGCCAGCCTCCAAGGAGGGCCGGATGAACAACGTGCTCAGGTCTTACAGCTAGGGCGCGTATGGGGCGCGCTCAGGCCGTGACGGCGATGCGTCGCTCCAGCGCGGCGTCCTCGCGCGGCGCGGCGGGCGTCCTGCGCGAGAGGATCACGTTGCTGCCGCCGGACGGGCTGAACGTGATCCCGCGCCTGCGCGTGACCTCGGGCTTCTCGCCGGCCGGGCGCAGCTCGCAGCGTTCGAGCACGGCGCGCAGCACGAGCTTCATCTCCAGCAGCGCGAAGCTCGCGCCGAGGCAGCGCCGGCGCCCGCCGCCGAACGGGATCCATGTGTACGTGCCGGGAGTCTGTCCGAGGAAGCGCTCGGGCTCGAACGCGTACGGGTCGGGATAGATCGCGGGGTCGTGGTGCATCAGGTAGGCGCTCGCGAACAGCACGACGCCGGGCTCGTACTCGATTCCGCCGATCTCGATCGGCTGCTTGACCATGCGCGGCTCGGGGGCGGCGAGGACCGGGCGGCGGCGGAGGATCTCGTTGATCGTCGCCACGAGGTAGGCCTCGTCGTCACCGGCGTCGAGCTCGCCGTGCAGCCGCGCCTGGATCCTTGGTTCGCGAGCGATCCGCTCGATCGCCCAGGCCAGCTGCGAGGCGCTCGTCTCGTGCCCGGCCGCGAGCGCCGTCACGAGCTCGTCGCGCAGTTCGGCATCGCTCATCGGCTGCTCGTCTTCGTCGCGAGCGCCGAGCAGCATCGAGAGCACGTCGTCGCCGGGCTCTTCGGCCGCGCGGCGCTCGTCGATCAGCGCATAGATCAGCTCGTCGGCGCGTGCGCGCGTGCGTTCCATCCGCCCGACCGGGCCGCGACCGGCGAGCAGCCGCTGCGCAGGCGGCATCAGCGACAGCGGGCTCTCACCGAACGCGAGGAGCCCCGCGAGCAGGTCGCTCAGCTCGTCGAGGCGCGCGCCGCGATCGAGCCCGAAGACGGCGCGCAGGATCACCTCGAGCGTCAGCCGCTGCAGGCGCGAGTGCAGCGCGACGGGCTGCTCGAGCGGCCACGAGGCGACCTCGCGCTCGGCGAGCTCGCCGATCAGGCCCGAGAGGCGCTGCATCTTCTCACCGTGGAAGGCCGGCAGCAGCAGCTTGCGCTGGCGCAGGTGTGGACCCTCGTCGAGCAAGATGACCGAGTTGGGGCCGACGACCGGTTCGAGGATCTGCGCGCCCTCGCCCGGGTAGAGCACGTCGGGCGGCGCGAGGAACATCTGCTTGATCTCCTCCGGATCGGAGAGGATCACGAACGGTGGCCCGCCGAGCAGACGCACCGTGAAGCGCTTGCCGTAGCGAGCGCGACAGCGCTCGAGGTAGGCCGTCGGGCGGCTCCACCAGCCGATCGTCTGCAGCAGGCGCGGCGCTCGCGGTCCGGGAGGCAGTTGGCTGTTCATCTCAGCTCCTCTTTGCACGCGTGGGGGCGCTCGATCTTACTCCTCGCTTTCACATCACGCGAGACGGGATATTAATAATTAATATTAATCCTGAAGCACGAGCGCCGTGCCTGCGACGAGCAGAGATACTTCCTCACCGGCGCGCGGCAGCACGTGCCCGGCCGTCCGCGCGAAGATCCGCGGCGCCGTCGGGTCCTCGAGCGCGATCTCGGCGGTCGCGTCGTGTCCGTAGAACTGCGTCGAGAGGACGCGCCCGCGTGGAAGCTCCGAAGATGGCGCACAGCAGGCGATCTGCTCGGGGCGCAGCATCACGGTCGCGGCCACGGTCGTGGCTTTGCTGTCGATGCGCGCACCGCGCGTCGTGAGCCGGCCAAGCGCGGTCTCGGCGAAGCCGTCGTGCAGCACGCCGCGCAAAAGCACAGCCTCGCCGAGGAAGCCGGCGAGCTCGGCGTCGAGCGGGTCGCTGTAGAGCGTCTGCGGGTCTGCGGCCTGCACGATCTGCCCTTCGCGCATCACCGCGACGACATCCGCCAGCGACAGCGCCTCCTGCTGATCGTGCGTGACGAGCAGCGCCGTCGCGCCGCTGTGACGCAGCGCCTCGCGCACCTCTGCGCGAACCTGCACGCGCAAGCTTGCGTCGAGCGCGTCGAACGGCTCGTCGAGCAGCACGACGCGCGGCGAGGGGGCGAGCGCACGGGCGAGCGCGACGCGCTGCTGCTGCCCGCCCGAGAGCTCGTGCGGGTGGCGCCGCTCGAGGCCGGCGAGGCCGACGAGCTCGAGCAGCTCGCCGACGCGCGGCGACTTGCGCTCTGCGCGCGCCAGGCCGAAGGCGACGTTCGCGGCGACGTCGAGGTGCGGGAACAGCGCGCCCTCCTGCGCGACGAAGCCGACGCCGCGCCGCTCCGGCGCGACGTGCGTGCGCGCGCCCGAGACGAGCCGCCCGCCGACTTCGATCGTTCCCTCGTCGGCGTGCTCGAAGCCGGCGATCAGCCGCAGCAGCGTCGTCTTGCCGCAGCCCGAGGAGCCGAGCACGGCCGTCAGGCTGCCCGCTTGCACGTCGAGCTCGAGCCCGGCGAGCACCGGCGAGCGGCCGAAGGACTTGCACAGCGTGCGCACCGACAGCGCGCTCGCGCTGCGGTTCGCATCCGCGCTCGCGGCGCTGCGTGGCTCTGTGGCGGCCGCGATCCTGCTCATCGCGTGCCGCCGCCTGTAGTAGACGCGCCTGAGTAGCCGAAGCGGCGTGTCAGCACGTATGTCGGCAAAGCCGAGACGGCGACCATCAGCGCAGCGTATGGCGCGGCTGCGCCGAACGAGCGCGTCGAGGCATCGGCCCAGAACTGCGTCGCGAGCGTCTGCGTGCCGATCGGCGAGAGCAGCAGCGTCGCGGTCAGCTCGGTGACCGTCGCGAGGAACACGAGCGCTGCCGCTGCGCCGAGCCCCGGCACGATCCGGGGGAGCGTGACGCGTACGAGGGCGCGCAACGGACCGCAGCCGAGCGAGCGCGCGAGCTCCTCGTGCACGGGCGGCGCTTGCGCGAGCGCCGCGCGCGTGGCGACGAGCGCGAGCGGCAGCGCGAGGATCGCGTAGGCGACGAGCAGCAGGCCGGTCGTCCCGTACAACGCCGGCACGTAGCGCACCGAGACGACGATCAGCGACAGCGCGACGACGATGCCGGGCAGCGCGTAGGGGAGGTACGCCGCGCGTTCGAGCGCTGCCGCGAGCTTCGTCGGGTGGCGCACGGTGAGGATCGAGACGGGCAGCGCAAGCAGCGTCGTCAACAGCGCCGCGCCGAGCCCCAGCTCGAGCGACTTGGCGGCGGCCGAGAGCAGCGAGACGACGGGGAACGTCGTCGAGCCGCCGTGCAGCGTCCAGTAGAGCAGCGTCAGCAGCGGCAGGCCAAGCGCAGCCGCGACGAGGACGCCGAGCGCCGCAAGCGAAGGCCACTTCATTCGCCCGAGCCGTGCGCGCGCGGGCGGGCGCGGCGAGCCGGTGTCGATCCGCGCGTAGCGCGCTCTGCCGCGCAGCGCGAGCTCGCCGAGCAGCAGCGCGAGGCACAGCAGCACGAGCACCGTCGCGAGCATCGACGCAGCCGGACCGTCGAAGCTCAGCCGGTACTCGTCGTAGATCGCCGTCGTGAACGTCTGGAAGCGGAGCATCGCAAACGCGCCGAACTCGGAGAGCAGGTGCACGGCGACGAGCAGCGCGCCGCCGAGCAGCGCGAGGCGCGTCTGCGGGAGCGTTACGCGCGCGAACGTTCGCCACGGCCCGAGCCCGAGCCCGCGGGCGCTCTCCTCGAGCGCCGGGTCGAGGCCGCGCAGCACGGCCGCGACGGGCAGGTAGACGAGCGGGTAGTACGCGAGCGTGACGATCATCGTGGCGCCGCCGAAGCCCTGCACGGCCGGCGTGATCGAGACCCAGCCATAGCTCGTGACGAACGCCGGCACGGTGATCGGCAGCGCCGCGAGAACAGCCCAGGCGCGCCTGCCGGGGATGTCGGTGCGCTCGACGAGCCACGCGACGCCGACACCGAGCACGACGCAGGCCGTCGTGGACAGCGCGACGAGCAGGACCGTGTTTCGCAGCAGCTTGCCGACGAACGCGCGAAACAACAGCGCTTCGACTTGCGCCCAGCCGATCGACAGCGCCTGCTCGAGCAGGAAGCCGAGCGGCAGCAGCACGAGCAGCGCGACGGCGACAGCGAGCAGCGGCAGCACGAGGGGCGTCGAGCGACCGCGCAGCCGCGGATGCAGGCGACGGCGCGCGGCCGGCCACGGTGCACTCGCTCGGTGCGCGCTTGCCGGCTCCATCTCGTTCAGGCCCTCGGCTCGCTCACGCCGCGCTCGCCTACAGCAGCCCGGCCTGCTGCATCAGCGCCAGCGGCACGCTGCCGTCGCCGAGGTCTGCCGGGCCGACGCCGGGCGCTTCGAGCTTCGCGAACGGTACGAGCCCGGGCGGTGGCGCGACGCCGGCGCGCAGCGGGTACTCCCAGTCGCCGCTGTGCGTCATCGCGCTCTGGCCTTGCTTGCTCACGAGAAACGCGAGGAACCTCCGCGCGAGCACCGGGTCTTTGCTCGACTTCAGCGCGCTTGCGCCTGAGATGTCGACGAGCGCGCCAGGGTCTTCGTGGCCGAAGTAGTAGAGCTTCGAGTGGACCTTCGACGCGCCGACCTCGGCGCGCTGCTCGAACCAGTAGTAGTGATTGATCACGCCGGCGTCGACCTGACCTGCTTCGACGGCCGCGACGATGCCCTCGTTGTCGTCGTAGCGCTTCGCGTTCGACGCGAATCCTTCGAGCCAGCTCGCCGTCGCGGCGCGGCCGTCGAGCTTGTCGACCGCGCTGACGATCGGCACGAAGTCGGGCTCGGACGGCGCGATCGCGAGCTTGCCCTTCCAGTCGGGCTTGGCGAGATCGAGGATCGACGCCGGCAGCTCGCTCGCCGAGATCTGCCGCGGGTCGTAGATCAGCACGGTCTCGCGCGCGGCGACGCCGACCCAGTCGCCGTCCTTCGAGTCATAGCGCGAAGGGACCTGCGCGAGCGCCGGCGGATCGACTTTCGCGAGCAGACCCTTCTCGGCGAGCAGTTCGAGCGGTGGCGTGTTCTCGCTCAGCAGCACGTCGGCCGGCGAGGCCGA
>DASZLB010000233.1:0-12839 GCA_035552575.1 Solirubrobacteraceae bacterium
CTCTGCGCCTGTCAGGAATGAGCGTCGCATCGACGAGCCAGTCTAGGCTAGGGTGCTCGTGCAGATGCGCACACGCCTTTCAGCGCTCGTCGCCTGCGTCGCGATCGTCGCACTCGCCGGCTGCGGCTCCTCCAGCAGCGGTTCCTCCAGCAGCAGCGCCGCGAGCACGTCGAGCACCGCCGCGAAGACGAGCACATCGAGCCTGAAAGTGACAACGACGCCGAAGTTCGCGCCGGCCACGGGCGCGGTCAAGAGCGGCATCGTGCAGGTCGCCTACCGCAACATCGCGATCGCGCCGGACACGTTCAAGGTCAAGGTCGGCAGCACGATCAAGTGGACGAACTTCGACAACGTCGCGCACAACGTGACGAGCCTCAACGGTCCGCAGAAGTTCGCCTCGAAGGACTTCGACGAAGGCGGCGCGTTCGAAGTCAAGGCGCTGAAGCCCGGCGTGATCCACTACGAGTGCACGATTCACCCCGCTTCGATGAACGGGACGATCGAAGTCGTTGATTAATTAATAATTGATTGTTTGATCGCGTGCGGCTCGCGCCGGGCGGTCAGGCGGGGCCGAGGTCTGCGAGGCCCTCGTCGGGGCTCGACGCGGTCGCGTACGTGCGGCGCGGGATGCGCCCGGCCCCGCGCGCGAGCCGGCCCGCTTCGACGGCCGCGCGCATCGCGCGCGCCATCCGCACCGGGGCCTGCGCGCGAGAGATCGCCGACGCGGCCATCACCGCGTCGCAGCCGAGCTCCATCGCGAGCGCCGCATCGGAGGCCGTGCCGATGCCAGCATCGAGCACGATCGGCAGATCGACCGCTTCGCGGATCAGCGCGATGTTGTACGGGTTGCGAATGCCCATGCCGCTGCCGATCGGCGAGCCGAGCGGCATCACGGCCGCGCAGCCGATGTCCGCGAGCCGGCGCGCGAGCACCGGATCGTCGGTCGTGTACGGGAGCACCGTGAAGCCCTCGTCGACGAGCTGCTCCGCGGCCAGCAGCAGCTCCGGCGCATCCGGCATCAACGTGTCCTCGTCGCCGATCACCTCGAGCTTGATCCAGTCCGTCGAGAACGCCTCGCGCGCGAGCTTCGCCGTCAGCACGGCGTCGCGCGCCGTGTAGCAACCGGCCGTGTTCGGCAAGAGCTCGACGCCGGCGCGCTCGAGCACGTCGATCAGCGAGCCACGCGCCGCCGGATCGACGCGGCGCAGCGCGACCGTGACGAGCTCCGAGCCGCTCGCCGCGATCGCCTCCGACATCACCGCAAGCGACGGGAAGCCGCCCGTGCCGAGCAGCAGCCGCGAGCGCAGCGTGCGGCCCGCGATCTTCAGCTCGTCGACTGCCGGCTTGATGTCTGTCGCTTCGCTCGGCGCCACCGTCACCCTCCCTGCATCGCCGTCAGCACCTCGACGCGCGCGTGCTCGCCGAGCGTGAACGACTCCCACTCCGCGCGCGGCACTACTTCGCCGTCGACCGCCACCGCGACGCCGCGCGCAGCCGGCGAGAGGTCGAGCCGCGTCAGCACCGCCGCGACCGTCTCGCCCGCGCGTACGTCCGAGTTCTCTCCGTTGAGCACGATCACGAGGGCGTCGACTCCACTACCCGCGCCGGCGCCTCGCCAGTCCTCGACGCCTCGCCGAAGCGCTCCGGCGAGCACGCGCTCAACAACTCCGCCGGCGGCTGCTCGCCCGCGAGCAGCCCCACGACGAGCTGCGCCGTGAGCGGCGCAAGCAGGATGCCGTTGCGGTGGTGGCCCGTCGCCCAGAGCAGGCCGTCGAGCGCGCCCCAGCCGATCGCCGGCGCATTGTCGGGCGTCCCCGGGCGCAGCCCGACGCAGAGCTCCTCGATCTTCAGCTCGTCGATCCCCGGCACGAGCTCGTGCGCGTCGCGCAGCAGCTCGTAGATGCCGCCGGCGTCCGGCTCGACGTCGAAGCCGCGCTCCTCGACCGTCGCGCCGAGCACGTAGCGGCCGTCCGCGCGCGGGACGACGTAGCCGCCCTCGAAGCGCACGACGCTGCGCAGCAGCCCCGCCCCCGACGGATCGCGCAGCCGCAGCAGTTGGCCTCTGACGGGCCGAACCGGGACGCGCGCCCCGGCGGGGATGCCCTCCAGCTCACCGCTCCAAGCCCCGGCCGCGACGACGACCCGCTCCGCCGCGACGCGCTCGCCGTCGCGCAGCAGCACCCCCGTGACGCGCCCGCCGTCCGTCTCGATCCGCGCGACCGGCGCGTGCTCGCGGACGATCACGCCCGCGGCCTGGCACGCGACGGCGAGCGCGCGGAGCACGCTGCGCGGGTCGACAGAGTGATCGTCCGGCGCTTCGAGCGCCAAGCGCACGCCCGGCGCGAGCGCCGGCTCGCGCTCGCGCGCCTCGCTCGCGCGCAGGCGCTTCGTGATCAGCCCGAGCGAGTCGCGAAACGCGATCTGGCGCTCGAGCTCGCGCGCCTCGTCCTCGTCGCGCGCGAGCAGCAGCGTGCCCGTGCGCAGGAAGCCGACGTCCGCGTCAGCCGCGAGCTGCAGCTGCTCGGCGAACCGCGGCCACAGCTCGGCCGAGCGCAGCCCAAGCTCCAGCACGCGCCGCCCGGCCTCGCCGAACTCGACCTCCGCGACGGGCGCGAGCATCCCTGCGGCGACGCGCGATGTGCCACCGCCTGCCGCATCGCGCTCGAGCAGCGTCACGCTGATACCGCTCTCGCGCGCGCGCCACGCGATCGACAGGCCGATCACGCCGCCGCCGAGGACGAGCAGGTCCGCAGGATCGCGCGAATTGGGCATGACGTGATGCTAGCCCTCGCCCACGGACACGACGCGACGGCGAGCGCCGGCCTCGCAGGCCGGCGGCGGCCTGCGAGACTGCGAATCGTGCCTGTTCGAGACCTCGGCTCCGAGCGCCGCGCGCGGCTCGCCGCCGCGCGGCTGTACCTCGTCTGCGACGCCAGCCCCGGCGGACGCGCGCTGCCCGACGTGCTGCGCGGAGCGATCGCCGGTGGCGTGCAGGTCGTTCAGCTTCGCGACAAGCAGCTCGGCGACGAAGAGCTGACGGCCGTCGCCAGCGCCGCCCGTGCGCTGTGCGAGCGCCTCGGCGCGCTCTTGATCGTCAACGACCGCCCGCTCGTCGCGCGCGAGGCCGGCGCCGACGGCGCGCACGTCGGCCAGGACGACATGCCCGTCGCAGACGCGCGCGAGCTGCTCGGCGCCGACATGCTGCTCGGCCTCTCGACGCACGCGCCGGCCGAGATCGACGCCGCCGTCGCGAGCGCCGATGACGGCACACCGCTCGTCGACTACATCGGCGTCGGCCCCGTGCACGAGACGCCGACGAAGCTCGGCCGGCCGGCGGTCGGCGTCGAGCTCGTCCGCTACGCAGCCGCGCACGCCTCCGTGCCGTTCTTCGCGATCGGCGGCCTCGACGCGCGCAACGTCGGCGACGTGCTCGGCGCCGGCGCGACACGGATCGTCGTGCTGCGAGCGATCGCCGACGCCGAGGAGCCCGAACGCGCCGCTCGCGAGCTCAGCGCGCTGCTCGGCGTGGCGTCCAATGAGTGAGCGCTCGCCGGGCGGCGTCGAGCACCTCGCGCGCGAGCGGACTCCCGATGCCGGCGAGCCGGCCAGGCCTGCGCGCCCCCCGCGCGGCGCCGTGCGCGACGCGCAGATCCGCGCCGCGCTCGCGCCGCTCGGCGCCGGCGAGTGGCCGATCGCGCTGCGCGTCGCGATCGGCGTCTGCATCGTGCTCGCGATCGCCGTGATCGTCGGCGCCGCGAGCGTCCACGACCTCAGCCGCCACGGCGGCTCGCTGCCCGGCGCCGCGCTGCTCGCCGTCGTGCTCGCGCTGCTCGCGCAGGGCATGTACCGCCGCCGCTACTGGGCCGTGCTGTCGTTCGAGGCGCTGCTCGCCTTCCAGATCATCGTCACCTCGCTTGCGCTCGTCGTCGCCTCGACGGTTCTTGCCGCGCTCGGCTGCGTGATCAGCGTCGGGCTCGGCGGCTGGCTGTTCTGGAAGCTAGTGCGCGTGATGGGCCGGATGCAGGTCAGCGAAAGTCCGCGCGATCCGCGGCCGTAGGGCGCACGGGCGACACTGCCCGACAAGCCGAACGGCCGGGCTCGCCGGAGCCGCTTCGATAGGCTCACGTCGATGGCCGAGAACACCTACGACTGCATCGTCATCGGCTCCGGGCCAGGCGGCTATGTCGCCGCGATCCGCGCCGCGCAGCTCGGCAAAAAGACGGCCGTCGTCGAGCGCGACAAGCTCGGTGGGCGCTGCCTGAACTACGCCTGCATCCCGGCCAAGGCCGTGCTCCGCTCCGCGGACCTGCTCAGCGAGATCAACGACGCCGTCGAGTACGGGCTGAAGGTCGCGGGCGTCGAGGTCGACTTCGCCGGCGTGATGGCGCGACGCGAGAAAGTCGTCACGACGCTGACCTCCGGTGTCGGCGCGCTGCTGAAGAAAAACTCGATCGACGTGCTCGAGGGCGACGCGACGCTGACGGCCGACGGCGACGTGAGCGTCGACGGGACCGTCTACTCGGCCGCGACCGTGATTCTCGCGACCGGCTCCACGCCGCGCACGATTCCCGGCGTCGAGTTCGGCGAGCGCATCATCGGCACCGAGCAGGCGTGGGCGCTGCAAGAGCTGCCCGCCCGCCTCGCTGTCGTCGGCGCCGGCGCATCTGGCGCCGAGATCGCCTCCGGCTACGCGCGGCTCGGCTCGGAGGTCCGCTTGATGGAGGCGCTCGACCGCGTGCTGCCGAGCGAGGACGCCGACGTCTCGCGACTCGTCGAGCGCGGCTTCAAGCGACAGGGCGTGAGCGTCCACACCGGCGATCCGATCGCCGACGTCAAGAGCGGCGAGAGCAGCGTCACGTTCACGCATGGCGAGGACGCCGGCCTCGAGGTCGACTACCTCGTGATCGCCGCCGGCCGTGGCGCCGATGTGGCCGGGCTTGGCCTCGACGTCGCCGGCGTCGAGCTCGACGGGCGCGGCCTGATCAAAGTCGACGGCGCGCTCAAGACAAGCCGCGCCGGCATCTACGCGATCGGCGACCTCGTCGCCGGGCCCGCGCTCGCGCACAAGGCCTCCGACGAGGGGATCATCGCCGCCGAGGACTCGGCCGGGATGCAGACGCACCCGATCGCCTACGTCGACATCCCGCGCTCGACCTTCTGCACGCCGAACGTCGGCTCGTTCGGGCTGACCGAGGAGCAGGCGCGCGAGCAGGGCTACGACGTCGTCGTCGGCAAGGTTCCCTACGGCGCCGTCGGCGGCGGCATCGTCTACGGCGATCGCGCCGGGATGATCAAGCTCGTCGGCGAGTCGAAGTACGGCGAGCTGCTCGGCGGTCACATCGTAGGCACGCGCGCGACCGAGCTGATCCAGGAGCTCGTCAACGTGCGCGCGTTCGAGGGCGGCTACGCCGAGGTCGGACGGATCATCCACGGGCACCCGACGCTGTCCGAGGCCGTGATGGAGGCCGGGCGCGCAGCGGACGGCTGGCTGATCCACGGCTGAGCCGTGAGCGCGACGCCGGCCAGCTTCTACTTCGACCTCTCGAGTCCGCTCGCCTATCTCGCCGCCGAGCGCGTCCTGCACGCGCTGCCCGGGCCGGCCGAGTGGCAGCCCGTGCTTGCGGCCGAGCTTCCTGGCGTCGAGGACCCCGACGCATTTCGCTGCGAACAGGAGCGCGAGGTCTTCCGCGCCGAGATCGCGCGGCGCGTCGAGCAGCTCCGGCTCCAACCGCTGCGCTGGCCTGAGCCGTTCCCGTTCGACAGCGCGCTCGCGATGCGCGTCGCGACATACGCCAAGTCGATCGGGCGCACGGCGCCGTTTGCGCAGGCGGCCTTCCGCCAGGCCTTCGCCGGCGGGCGCGACCTCGCTCAGCTCGACAACGTGCTGATCGCCGCCGCCGCCTGCGAGATGCACCCGTCCGCCGTCGCGCGCGGAGCCGAGCTGCGCGGCGTCCGCGAGCAGCTCGCCGCGACGACGAACGACGCTGCAAGACAATCGATAAAAAACGTCCCCGCGATCGTCGTCGGCGAGCGCGTGTTCGAAGGCGAGCGCTGCGTCGAGCAGGCCGCTGCCGAGATGGCCGGCCAGTCGGTGAGTGCCGCGTCGTGAAGGCGAAGGCCGCCTACCGCCTGATCCTCACACGCGGCGGGCGCGCGCCGGCGCTGCTCGCCGATGCCGAGCGCGTCGACCACATCGAGCTCGTCGAGATCGCCGACGGCGAAGTCGTGCTGTTCTGGGACCTGCCGCCGCAGGAAGCCTCGCGGCGCGCGCGCCTGCTGCGCGAGGAGCTCGCGCAGCTCGACGCCGAGGAGTTTCTCGCGCGCTGGGCTAACGTGGATTGATGGCAAGCTCGTCCGAGACCGTGCACGATCTGCCCGAGCCCGCGCTCGCGCGCGAGTGGCTCGAGACGATGACGCTGATCCGCCGCTTCGAGGAGCGTGCCGGCGAGATGTACGCGCGCGCGAAAGTCGGCGGCTTCCTGCACCTCTCGATCGGCGAGGAGGCGACGATCGTCGGCAGCGCCCGCGCGCTGCGCGAGCACGACTACCTGATCTCGACGTACCGCTCGCACGGGCACGCGCTCGTGCGCGGAACGCCGCCCGAGAACGTCATGGCCGAGCTGTTCGGACGCGCCGACGGCTGCTCCGGCGGGCGTGGCGGCTCGATGCACATGTTCGACGCCGCGCGGCGTTTCATGGGCGGCTACGGCATCGTCGGCGGCAACCTGCCGATCGCCGCCGGCCTCGCGCTCGCCTCCGACTACGAAGGCACCGACGACGTCACGCTCTGCACGTTCGGCGACGGAGCGTCCAACCAGGGAACGTTCGGCGAGACGCTCAACCTCGCCGCGCTGTGGAAGCTGCCCGTCGTCTTCATGGTCACGAACAACCAGTTCGGCATGGGGACCGCGCTCGGGCGTCACTCCGCCGTCACCGACCTGCAGCGCAAGGGCGAGAGCCTCGGCGTGCCCGGCATGCGCTGCGACGGCATGGACGTGCTCGACACCTACGCAGTGCTCTGCGAGGCGATCGCGCGCGTGCGCGAGGAGCGCAGCCCCGTGCTCGTCGAGGCCGTCACGTACCGCTTCCGCGGGCACTCGATGGCCGACCCCGAGCAGTACCGCTCCAAGGACGAGGTCGCGCAGTGGCGCGAGCGCGACCCGATCCCCGCGTTCGGCGAGCGGCTGATCGCCGAGGGCGTGCTCGACGAAGCCGAGCTCGAGCAGATCGACGCGCGCGCGATCGAGCGCGTCGACGCGGCCGTCGAGTTCGCCGAGGCCTCGCCGTTCCCGACGCCCGAGTCGCTGTATGACGATGTCTACGTGCTCGACCCGAGCTCGAGCGGCTGGTACTCCGTGCGCACGACAGACCCGCGCAAGGACGCCGAGGAGTCGACCGAGCCGCTGACCTTCTCGCAAGCTCGCGACGGCGGCGAGGTCGAGCAGCAGATCACCGACGCGCTCGCGCGCGAGGAGCGCGCCTGATGGCCGAGCTTCGCTACCGCGACGCGCTCAACGCCGCGCTGCGCGAGGAGCTCAGCCGCGACGAGCGCGTCTTCTTGATGGGCGAGGACATCGGCGTCTTCGGCGGCGCCTTCAAGGTCACCGACGGCCTGCTCGAGGAGTTCGGCGAGAAGCGCGTGCGCGACACGCCGATCTCCGAGAACACGATCGTCGGCATCGGCGTCGGCGCCGCGATGGCCGGCCTGCGCCCCGTCGTCGAGCTGATGACGATCAACTTCGCGCTGCTCGCGTTCGACCAGATCGTCAACCACGCCGCGCACATCCACTACATGTTCGGCGGCCAGGTGCGCGTGCCGCTCGTCGTGCGCATGCCGCAGGGCGCCGGGCACCAACTCGGCCCGACGCACTCGCACTGCTTCGAGGCGCTCTTCCAGCACATCCCCGGCCTGCTCGTCGCCGCGCCCGCGACCGCCGCCGACGCCAAGGGCCTGTTGAAGACCGCGATCCGCGACGAGAACCCCGTCATCTTCATCGAGCACGAGTCGCTCTACGGCGTGCGCGGCGACGTGCCCGACGACGAGGAGACGCTCGTCGACTTCGGCCGCGCGCGGATCGCGCGTGAGGGTTCTGACGTGACGATCGTCGCCGTCTCGCGTATGGCGCTGACCGCCGAGCGCGCCGCGCAGACGCTCGCCACGTCGCACGACGTAAGCGCCGAGGTGATCGACCCGCGCACGCTGCGCCCGCTCGACCTCGACACGATCCTCGCCTCCGTGCGCAAGACCAATCGTTGCGTGATCGTCGAGGAGGGCTGGCCGCACGGCGGCGTCGGCGCCAACCTCGCAGCGCTGATCTCCGAGCAGGCCTTCGACGACCTCGACGCCCCTGTGCGACGCGTCTCCGGCGCCGACGTGCCGATGCCCTACTCGAAGCCGCTCGAGGACATCGCCTACCCGCACGAGCCGCAGATCCTCGGCGCCGTGCTCGAGATGCTCGGTCTCGCCGCTCCCGCTCTCACCGCCACCGCCACCGCCACCGCCACCGCCACCGCCACCGCCACCGAGACTGGAGCACGCTGATGGCCGACATCGTCATGCCACGACTGTCCGACACGATGGAGGAGGGCACGATCCTGCGCTGGCTCAAGCACGACGGCGAGGAGGTACGTCGTGGCGAGGAGCTCGTCGAGATCGAGACCGACAAGGCCGCGATGACGTACGAGTCAGATCAGGACGGCACGCTGCAGACGGTCGCCGGCGAGGGCGACACGCTGCCCGTCGGCGAGCTGATCGCGCGCATCGGCGTGCCCGGCGACGGGCTTGCCGCAACCGGCAGCGGCGCGGCCGCCGAGCATGCAGGCAGCGCCGACGCCGATCCCCCGAGCCCGAGCGCGCCGAGCGCGACCGAGCCGAGCGCACGTGCCGCCGTCGAGGCTCCTGCGTTGCCCGACGCCGTGGGCGGCGGCGGTCCCGTCGCGACGAGCGACTTCGGCGAGCGCGTCAAGGCCTCACCGCTCGCGCGGCGCATCGCCCGCGAGAACGGCGTCGATCTCAGCACGCTCAGCGGCAGTGGGCCCGGCGGGCGCGTCGTCAAGGCCGACGTCGAAGCGGCCGGTGGCGGCGCGACGAGCGCGCGACTCCCCGACTCGGGCAGCGCGAGCCATGCGGCGCCCGGGCCGGCGGCGAGCGCCGTAGGCGCCACGAGCGCGGGCACGCCGGACGCGGGCGGGGACGTGATGACGGCGAAGGGCCAGACGACGACCGAAGCGCTCACGCGGATGCAGCAGACGATCGCGCGCCGGATGGCCGAGTCGAAGGCGACGATTCCCGACTTCACGCTGCAGTCCGATGTCGACATGCAGGAGTGCGTCGCGCTGCGCGCGCAGCTGAAGGCGATCTCGCACGAGGACGCGCCGACGTACAACGACATGGTCGTCAAGGCCTGCGCGCTCGCGCTGCGCGAGCATCCGCGCGCGAACGGCAGCTACAAGGACGGCGCGCTGCAGCTGCACTCGCGTGTCAACGTCGGCGTAGCCGTCGCCGCGCAGGACGCGCTCGTCGTGCCGACCGTGTTCGACGCCGACTCGAAGGCGCTCGGCGAGATCGCGCGCGAGGCGCGCGCGCTCGCGGCGCGCGTGCGCGAGGGTTCGATCACGCCGCCCGAGCTCGGCGGCGGCACGTTCACCGTCTCGAACCTCGGCATGTATGGAATCAAGAGCTTCAATGCGATCATCAACCCGCCGCAGGCCGCGATCCTCTCCGTGGGCTCCGTCGAGCAGCGAGTCATCGTGCGCGACGGCGGCTTGACGCCGCGCCAGACGATGACGCTGACGCTCGTCTGCGATCATCGGATCCTCTACGGCGCCGACGCCGCCGAGTTCCTCGCACGCATTCGCGAGCTGTTGCAGGCCCCCGCCTCGTTGACGCTTTGAGCGTCGCCGCGACTGCGACCCTCGCCGACGTCGACGGCTACGAGCTGCGGCGCTGGCGCGAGCGCGACGCCGAGGAGCTGCGCACGCTGATCGAGCGCAACCGCGGCGAGCTCGCGAAGTGGCTGAGCTGGGCACAGGAGCCAAACGGACATGACACTCGCGCATACATCGCCCGCGTCCACGACGGCGAACACGACGGGCGTCGCTTGCAACGCGCGATCGCCTGCCGCGGTTCGATCGTCGGCGACGTCGGGCTGTTCGTCGACCGCGACAACGCGACCGCCGCGATCGGCTACTGGCTCGACCGCGAGCACCGCGGCTGCGGCGTGATGACGGCTGCCGTGCGCGAGCTCGCCCGCCATGGCTTTGCCGAGCTCGCGCTGCGTCGCATCGAGATCCGCACCGACGTGCTCAACCTCGCGAGCCGCGCCGTCGCGGAGCGGCTCGGCTTCCAGCTCGAGGGCGTGCTGCGCGAGTCCTACCGCGTCGCCGCCGATCACTACAGCGACGACGCCGTCTACTCGATGCTTGCGTCCGAGGCGGGAGCGCTCAGCTGAGCAGCTTCACCGCTTCCTTTAGCTGCTTGCGCCCGGATGCGACTTTCTTCAGCGCCGCTTCCGCTTCGGTTTTCGCCGCGCTCGGATCCGTGCCGTGCTGCGCGAACGCGCTGTTCAGCCGGACATATGCCGCGATGACCGCCGAGACGCCTTTGACGAGCTTCGACTTCGCCAGTTTCACCGCGGCCGGCCCTGCCGGCTGAGACGCGATCTTCGTGCGCAAGCCCTTCAGGACGAAGATCGATTTGGCGATCGCGCTCTCGACCGGCGCCGGCTCGTGCGAGGTCTTGTAGGCCGTGATCGCGCTGGCGACGCCCTGTTCGGCCAGCAGGACCTGCGGGTTCGAGCTCTTCAGCGCCGCCTCGATGCTCGTCTTGCTCGCCGATGCACCGCTTACCGGCGCCACGAGAACAACCGCCGAAACGGCCAACAGCAGGACTGCGCGCAACATCTTCGTGCGTGTCACCGATACGCCTCCACTTTCTCGATCTAGCCCGCGATGCGGGCCCGAGCGCTGCTCGGCAGAGACCTACCCCGGAAGATCGGCTAGCGAAACGCATCGAGTCGGCGGGCCACGCGGGGCACGGCGCCGTGGACGCTCGTCCAACGACGCGTCAATCGCGTAGCGGGTCGACCCAGCTGAGGCCCGCGAACCGCGAGAAGTCGTTGTCGTGCGAGCAGAGCGTCGCTCCGTGCTCGATTGCGAGCGCTGCCAGATGCGCGTCGCTCGTCAGGTTGCCGCCGGCGCCGAGCGGGACGAGCAGATCACGCAGGACCGCCGCGTGGCGGTTCGTGGGATGAATGACCGTGGCGACCGGTTGGGCGAGCCAGCGCTGGATCTCATCCAACGCGGACTCGATCGGCCACGGGTCGCGCGCACCCTGCGACCGTGTTGTGATGCGAAGGAAGCCGAGGAGTGCAAACCACGCAAACGCAACCGTCTCGGTTCCCGACAGGATCTCCTCGAACCATCTCAACGTCGCCTCGTGATCTCGCGACTGCTCGTCCACCACGTAGATCAGCAGGTTGACATCGAGCAGCTTCACTTGCCTTCTTCCATCTTGCGGAGGATTTCCTCGTCCTCCATTTCTCCCGCGATCTGGTTGGCCTTGACGATGTTGATGCGAACCCCCAGCGGAGCCGTTTTCACCTTGAACGGGCGCGAGATAGGTGCGGACGCGTCGAGCCCCGCCCGCACCGCGTCGTTCAACGCCGCCTTGAACGAGACGCCGCGCTCGCGCATCGTCGCTTTCAACCTCGCCTCCACATCTGGATCCAGCGTGACCGTCGTACGCATAGAGGCATCATAACATCGAGTAGTGCGCTGTCATGATGCTTTCCCGCTCGGACGCTAGGCTGAGGAGAACGATGCCTCGCCTCGACGCGCCCGACAAAGAGCTCTGGGTCTGCCACCTGGGCCATGTGCCTTACTCCGACGGCGTCGCTCTACAAGGGACACTTCGCACGCGCCGTCAGGCCGGCGAGCTGCCTGACACGCTGCTGCTGCTAGAGCATCCGCCCATCTACACGCGTGGTCGACGCTCAGGCGCGCAGGATCTGCCCTTCCCCGAGAGCTTCTACCGCGCCAAAGGCGTCGACGTCGCCGATACCGACCGCGGCGGCAAGCTCACCTACCACGGCCCCGGTCAGCTCGTCGGCTACCCGATCATGCGGATCGACGACATCGGCCGCTACCTGCGCACGATGGAAAACGCGATCGTCGTCGCGCTCGGAGAGCAGGGCATCGTCGCGCGCTCGCGCGCTAGCGAGGGCATCGACTACACAGGTGTCTGGGTCGGCGAGCGCAAGATCGCCTCGATCGGCGTGCACGTGTCGCGCGGGATCGCGACGCACGGCTTCGCCGTCAACGTCGATGTCGACCTCGAGCCGTTCTCGTGGGTCGTCGCCTGCGGCCTGCCCGAGGTGCAGATGACCTCGATCGCGGCCGAGCTCGGCGCCGCTGAAGCCCCCGGCGTGGCGTGCTTTCGCAAGGAGATCGCCTATCGCTTCAGCGAGGCCCACGGACGCCGCGCGCGGCTCGTCTCGCCGCGCGCGCTCGGCATCGACGCGCCGCTGGCCGCATCGCCGTCGCCTGCTACGGCGCCGGCCGGCGCGCGGGCGGAGCAGCGCGAGGCCGTGCCCGCATGAGTGCCACTCGATCTCGCTCGAACCCGGGCGGCATGGACGTGCTCACCGTGCTCGGCACCGACGTGCGCCCGCTGCGCGAGCGCAAGCCGCCGTGGTTCAAGGTCCCGGCGCCCGGCGGCGCACGCTACCGCGAGCTGACCGAGCTGATCCGTTCGGAGAACCTGCACACCGTCTGCCAGGAGGCCGCCTGCCCGAACGTCGGCGAGTGCTGGGAGCGCGGCACCGCGACGTTCATGATCC
>DASZLB010000234.1:0-2331 GCA_035552575.1 Solirubrobacteraceae bacterium
CTACACGGGCTGGAGCGTCGACGTGGCGAGACGGCTCGAACGTCACCAGGCGGGCAAGGCGAGCCGCTACACCGCAAGCCGCCTGCCCGTCGAGCTCGTCTACGAGGCTGCGATGGAGGACCGCTCCGCGGCCAGGCGCGAGGAGGCGCGGATCAAGGCTCTCGGCCGCCGCGCGAAGCTCGCGCTGATCGACGAGGCCCGGGTCGGCGACGCCGTTAGGGCATGATGGGGGAATGGCAGATCAGCCCTCGGCGAGCAGGCCCGCAGCCCGTAGCGTCAAAATCGGCGTCGACGAGCGCACCGGCTGGTCCTCGGACCGTCCGCGCCGCGACGGCGCCCCCGAGCGCCCGCCGAACATCGCGACGCACTGCAAGGTGCTCAGGCCGGCCGATCGCCTGCGTTACTCGCCCGGCAGCCTCGTCGTGATCGTCTCCGCTTCGAGCGCCGAGCGCGACAGCTTCGTCGAGCGGCTGATCGAGGATCGCGCGAGCCGTCTCTCGCTCGGCAAGGTGCGCGGCCTGCTCGAGGGCAAGGTAGGCGCCGAGGAGCTCGAGGCCCGCGCGCAGGAGCTCTTGGCGGCGGCCGTCGCCAAGCGTCTGCAGAACAAGGACACCGTCGTGCTCAGCGCCGAGAGCATCGAGGCGAGCGAGCGCGAGCCGTTCGTGCGGATCGCCGCCGCGCTCAAGCGCCCACGCCACCTGATCCTGCTCGAGACGACGCGCGACCAAGTCGCCGAGGAGGACCTGCTGACGCTCAACGCGCTGCGCCGTGCGCTCGACGCCGGCGAGCTCGGCGAGGAGGGCTTTCAGACTGCCTTGCGCCTTGGCGGCGGAACCGCCGGCGAGGTCAAGCGGATCTTCTTCAGGCCCCCTCCGCGCGAAGACGACTAGCTAAGTCAGCGCCGGCTCGTCCTCGGCTTCTACGGCGCCGTCGGGCGGATCGTCGTCGGCGATCTCGCCGAACAGCGACGGGTCGCGGTTGGAGCCGCGAATCAGATCGTCGGGCGAGCCGTCCGGCAAGAGGCGCCCTTGACGCGTGCCGAAGTAGATCGCCTGCGGGTGGTGTGCGATCAGCGCGAGCGTCGACTGCTCCGGCTCCGGCGCGAACCCGTCGGTGATCGTCATTCCGATCTGACCGAGGTTCAGCAGCTTCTCGACCTTCAGGTGCTCTGACTGCTCGGGCACGGCCGGGTAGCCCCACGAGTAGCGCCGACCCTGCGTGTCCGGAATCCCGAGCATCTCTCGCGCGCGCCAGTGCAGCCACTCGGCCAGGCCCTCGGCCGTCTGCACGCCGAGGCCGTGCACGAATAGCTGTTCCGCGAACTCGCCTTCGGCCTCGAGCTTCGCCATCAGCTCCGTCACCTCCGAGCCGACCGTCACCGCTTGCACCGCGATCACGTCGAGCTCTTGCGGCGGCTTGCCGTCGATCGCCGGGCGGTAGAAGTCCGCGAGGCAGATCCGGTCGCCCTTCGGCTGGCGCGGGCAGACGAAGCGCGTCAGCTCCGTCGCGCCGTCCTGCGGGTCGAGCACGACGATGTCGTTGCCGAGCGAGTAGCACGGGAAGAAGCCGAGCAGCGCACGCGGGTGCAGGTAGGTCTGCTCGTTCCACATCCGCTCCAGGCGCGGGCGGAAATCCTCCTCGAGCAGCTTCTGCCACGCCGCGCCTTTGACGCCGCGCCCGCCCCAGTGCAGCTTGAACAGCACATGCGTGTCGAGGTGGCGGTAGACCTCGTCCAGATCGACGTCGATCTCCTGGACGCCCCAGAACGGCGGCGTCGGGATCGGGACGTCCGTGCGCGCCGACGAGCGCACGGAGTCATCGGCGAAGTTCAGCACCTCTTCGGGCGCCTCGCCCTTCGCGCGGAACTCCGTCGCGCCCGCGAGCAGCTTCTCCACGAGTGCGCCGCGCGCGTCCTCGTCGACGAGCTGGTCCATCACCGAGAGGCCCTCGAACGCGTCCTTGCAGTAGAACACGCCCGGCTCGTAGACGACATCCGAGTCTTTGCCGCCCGGATACAGCGTGCGGTAGCTGAACGCGCGGTTGATCGCCGCCCCGCCGATCAGCACCGGGTACTGCAGGCCCTTCGCGTGCAGCTCCTGGATGCACGCCGGCATCTGCTTCGACGTCGAGACGAGCAGCGCCGAGAGGCCGATCGCCGTCGCGTCGTGCTCTTGAGCCGCGTCGACGATCGTCTGGATCGGCACCTGCTTGCCGAGGTCGACGACCGTGTAGCCGTTGTTCGTCAGGATCGTGTTGACGAGCGACTTGCCGATGTCGTGCACGTCGCCGAAGACCGTCGCGAGCACGACCGTGCCCTTCGTGTAGCCCTCG
>DASZLB010000235.1:0-7695 GCA_035552575.1 Solirubrobacteraceae bacterium
CGGACGAGCTCTTCGATGACGGTCGCTGCGAGCACGGTCGCGGGCACGTCTCGATACATGCCGCCGAAGCCGCCGACGGCGGTTCGCAGGGGCTCGCAGATGACGGCGTCGCGCATGACGGCGAGAGCCTGACACAAAAGCTCGCGAAAGCCCGGATGCGCGCGCGGGCGCACGGCTGCGGGGTTATGGAGCGACCGGGGGCCGAGACACATAGCCCCGCGGTCGCCCGCTACCCGGATGACCTGTTGGCCTTCCGCAGAGACTGTCGGCAGACGTCGTGTGCGGCTTTAGCTACGAGGAGGAGCCACGCACGAACTTGCGCGCGAGCAGGCGCTCGACGCGCTTGCGAACGCGTTCGGCTCGATGCTTGCCGCGCGCCGGCGAGAGATCGCCGGAAGCGCTCCGAGCCGCTGCGCGAACGGAGCGCTGCTGCTTGGCGGCGAGGAGCGCCGCGACGAGACCGTCGTGCGACTTGCCGGGCGTTGCAGCGGCGAGCTGCGCGAGCGTCTTGCCGGCGTGAAGCTCGCTTCGCAGCTCTGCGAGCGGGACGCCGAGGTAGCCGGCGGCAGCGGCGCCGAGATGGCCGGGCGCGGTGAACAGCGCGAGCGCGGAGCGAGCGCCAGCGTGCGAGCGCAGCGTGCCGCCAGTCGGTCCGCCGGGACGCGCGACCTCGGCGCTGACGCGCGCGGGCAGCTTGGCGGCGGTCTTCTGCAGGCGTGCCTTGCGCGCTGCGACGATCGCTTCGACGAGACCGCTCGCGGTCTTGTCGCTGCCGTGCGCGGCGGCGATCTGCGCGAGCGACTTGCCGCTGCGAAGCTCGCTCGCGAGCGAAGCGGGCGAGGTGCCGAGATAGGACGCGGCGACGGCGAGATCGTGCGTGCGCAGCCGGCGTGCGCCGTGCCGCGCGTGCTTCTCCACGCGCCCGTTGCCTTGCCCGGTCGCGGAGACGGCGGCAAGCGAGGCGCCGCCGAGCAGCACGGCTACTGCCGCACCGGCGACTACCTTCTGTCTGACGCTGCGCTTCACTTCGAGCATCGTCTCGCCTCTCCCTAAAGGCCGCCGCCGGACACGCTAAATGGTACGTAAAAGCCGCTGGTTGACAAGCAAACGCCTCGTCCCTGCGGGCAACGCGGCGGGCGTCGTCTATGGCGTGATCACGGTCGGCGCGCTGATGGCGGCCGAGAGCGGGCGCCACGAGAGCTATCTCGACGCGCTCGGGTCGGCGCTCGTCGCGACACTGCTCTACTGGCTCGCGCACGCCTACGCGGACCTGCTCGGGCGGCGGCTCGCGACGGGCGAACCGCTGACGGCGAAGACGCTCGGGCAGGCGCTCGCGCACGACTGGGCGATCGTCCGCGGCGCGGCGATCCCGATACTCGCGCTGTTGATCGCGTGGGCGCTCGGCGCGGGACGCGAAGCGGGCGTCACGGCGGCGCTGCGCACGGCTGTCGTGACGGTCGTCGTGTTCGAGCTGCTCGCGGGGATCCGCGCGAAGTCGACGCCGGGCGAACTACTGTTGAAGGCGGCCGTCGGCGTGACGATGGGCCTCGCGATCCTCGCGGTCAAGGGCATCCTGCGCTGAGCACGCGGCCGCGGCGCACTCGCGGCCCGGCACACACCCCGTACATGCGTCCAGCGCGGCCGCGAGTAAGCCCGCCGAGCCCCACAAGGGATGACTCAAAGAGACAATCTGTTCCTGAGACTGGGATACGCTTGGGGCGGTTGGTTGTAGACAACGCGTCGCTGACGTGAAACGATCTTGACTGCCCGACTCTGTGGAATGATCCAGGGTCGCCGATCAATTCTGGGGGATCGAATGTCAAGGATGCCGAGCAAGGGTGCAGGTGCAGGGACGGGCGAAGCGAGCGCGGGGCCAGGCAAGACGTCGGGCGCTCCGCTGTACCAGCGCCTGCCGCACGGGCCGCACCGTCTCGGCACGGACGAGGTCGTCCGCAACCAGCGATCGCGGATGCACGGCGCGATGATCGAGGCGGTCGCGGCGAACGGCTACGAGGGCACTAGCGTCAAGCAGGTCGTCAGCCTCGCGGGCGTCTCGCGGCGCTCGTTCTACGAGCAGTTCGCGAACAAGCAGGAGTGCTTTTTGGCGACGTACGACGTGATCGCACGGCGCGGCGCAGGCCGCGTCGCGGGCGCGTACCGCAAGGCGCACGGCGACGTCGAGACGCGCATGCACGCAGCGTTCGGCGAGCTCGGGCACGCGATGAGCACGAACTGGAACAGCGCGAACCTCGTGATCCTCGAGGCGCCGAAGGTCGGCGCACCGGCGCTCTTGCGCCTGCGCCGCGCGTCGGCGACGTTCGAGCAGATGCTCGCGGCGACGTTCGAGCACACCTCGGCGGCGACGCCGCTGCCGGGCCCGGTGATCCGCGGCATCGCAGGCGGGCTGCACGCGGCGATGTCGAGCTGCCTGCGCGAGGGCTCGGCCGAGGCTGCTCCGCAGCTCGCGGACGAGATGTTCCGCTGGACGCTCTTGTTTCAGACGCCGGCCGCGAAGCAGCTAGCGGAGAGCCTGGCGGCACGCGCGCGCACGGCGCTCGCGCAGGGGCGCAAGGCGCCGAGCCGCGCGCGGATCAGCGCGAACGGCGCGCCGCGCGACGAGCGCGAGCGCCTGCTCGAGCAGGCGCTGCGCCTGGCCGTGCTCGAGGGCTACCGCGAGATCAGCGCGCCGCAGATCGCGGACGCGGCGAACGTCCCGATCGACGCGTTCTTCGAGCTGTTCGCGGGCAAGGACGACTGCTTCCTGGCAGCGCTCGACATGCTCGGCGAGCAGCTGAAGACGCTCGCGACGGACCCGGACCTGCGCGGTGCCGAATGGCCGCGCGCGGTGCGCCGCACGATCGGCGAGCTGATGGCCTACCTCGCGGACAACCCGATCTACGCGCACACGATCGCCGAAGGCGCGTTCGCTGCGGGGGCGGAGGCGACTGCGCGCAACCTCAGGCTCGCGTATGGCATCGCGGCGCGCCTGACGGAGGGCGCGCCGGACGAAGCGCGCAGCGTGCTCGTCGTGCAGGGCGTCGCGGGCGCGCTGTCGCACACGGTGCGCTGCCAGGTCGCAAGCGGGCAGATCCAGCTGCTGACGGTACTCGCGGACTACCTGACGTACATCGTGCTGACGCCGTTCATCGGCGCCGAGCAAGCGGCGACGATGCTCGTCGAAGAAGCCGCTTAGCGGCGTTTCTTGCGCGGGATGCGGTCGGCGAAGTAGCCGAGCACGAGGCCGACGAGCAGCGAGATGACGATGACGATGATCAGCGGCGCCTTGCCGGAGCCGAAGACGTAGCTGACGTTGACCTCTTTGAGGTTGAAGACGGCGAACAGCGTGATCAGGATCGCGAGGATGACGAGCGACGCGGTCCGCGCGACCTCGCGCTGGCTGCGCTTCTTCGCGGCTGCGCCGCCGCCGGCGGGCTGGCCTTTGCCGGGAATCTGTGCGGAAGTCGACATCGCACAGCGATTCTACCCTCTCGCGGATGCGCGCAATCGGAATGGGCGCCTCGGCAGGTCTCGCGGACTGCGCGGGGCGCGCGACTTAGAAGCGCAGCAGCTACGCGGCCGGCGCGTCGTCGCGCAGCTCTTCGGCGATCCACGAGCAGCTCACGGAGAGGTCCTCGACGCGCAGCGCGGCGGCGACGTTGAGCGCCATGCCGTGGCGGAAGAAGTCGTCGATCCGTTCGGGGTCGGCGTCGGAGAGCTGCTGCGCGAGGTCGACGAGCTCGGCGTAGGAGCGTCGCACGCAGGTCCGCACGACGTCGTCGTCGCAGGCGGCGTAAGACTGGTGCTGGAGCATCAGGAAGTCGCGATCGCCGATCAGCATCTCCTTGTAGGCGCGGCCCATCGCGTCGAGCGCGTCCTCGCAATCGGCCGGCGCGCGCCCGTCGGCGTACTCGGCGGCGGCGCGGCGGAACGTCTCGGCGACGCGCTCGAAGCCGCGCTGCAGCGCGGCGAGGAACAGGTCGAGCTTGCTCGGGAAGAGGCTGAAGACGTACGGCTGCGCGACGCCGACGCGCCGTGCGATGCGCTCGACGGGCGTGCCGTGCAGGCCGCCGTGCGCGAACTCGTGCACTGCGGCGGAGATCAGCTCCTCGCGTCGCTCAGCGGCGGGTACGCGCCTGCGCGCGGGCTTTGCGGTGGCGCTCACGCATCCTTTCCTACCACGGCGGGCTCGCGAGCGCCAGCGGGGCTGCGCATCGAGAGCGCGGCGCCGGCGAGCGCGCCGTCGGCTGCGCGGCGCTCGCGAGAGCTCGCGGCGAGCTCTGGATCGAGCGCGAGCTCGCGCTCGCCGGCGACAGGAGGATCGGCCTGCTCGGCAGTCGCGTTCTTGAACGGCAGCAGCAAGACGACGAGCGCGCCGAACGCGAGCACGCCGACGCCGACCCAGATCGCGGGGATCAGCCCGTCGACGAAGGCCTGCGGCGAGCTGTAGGCGCCGGAGCCGGTGAAGACGGAGGCGAGCACGGCGACGCCGAGCACGCCGCCGACCTCGCGGATCGCGTTGTTCGCGCCGGAGGCCTGCCCGGCCTGCTCGGCGCGCACGGAGGAGAGGATCGCGTTGGCGGAGGGCGCGAAGACGAGCGCCATGCCGGCGCCGGCCATGACGAACGGCACGAGCATGCGCGAGTAGGCGAGGTGCGTCGAGGTCATCAGGTTGAGCCACGCGAGCGCTCCGGCCTGCAGGCTGAGCCCGGCGAACATGAACGGGCGGCTGCCGAAGCGCTCGGAGAAGATGCCGGCGAGCGGCGCGACGACCATCGTCCCTCCGGTCCAGACGAGCAGCTTCAGGCCGGCCTGGAACGGCGTGTTTCCAAGGACGTTCTGCATGTACTGCGAGAGGAAGAAGATCGAGCCGAACATGCCGAAGTACATCATCAGCGACGCGACGTTCGTGACGGCGAATGAGCGCTTGGCGAAGAACGACATCGGCAGCATCGGCTCGGGCGTGCGCAGCTCCCAGGCGACGAACGCGCCGAGCAGCAGGATGCCGGCGAGCAGCGCGGCGAGGATCGAGCTGCTCGTCCAGCCGAGCGACTGCGCGCGGACGAGTCCGAAGACGATCCCGAAGAGGCCGCTCGAGGCGAGCGCGAGCCCGCGCAGGTCGAGCTTGCCGTACGGGCCGCGGCTCTCGTCGAGCCAGCGGGCGGCGAGCGGGATCACGGCGAGCCCGATCGGGACGTTGATCCAGAAGATCCAGTGCCAGGAGAGGCTTTGCACGACGGCGCCGCCGACGAGCGGGCCGAGCGCGACGGCGATGCCGGAGATACCGGACCAGACGCCGATCGCGATGCCGCGGCGCTCGCGCGGAAAGGCTTCGGCGAGCAGCGTCAGCGTCAGCGGCGTGACGATAGCTGCGCCTGCGCCCTGCACGGCGCGCGCGGCGATCAGCAGGCTCGTGCTCGGCGCGAGCGCGGCCGCGGCAGAGGCGCCTGTGAAGAGGCTGAGGCCGAGCAGGAACATGCGCTTGCGCCCGAAGCGATCGCCGAGCGCGGCGCCGGTCAAGAGCAGCACTGCGTAAGCGAGCACGTACGCGTTGACGGTCCACTCGAGCTCTTGGATCGACGCGCCGAGGTCGCGGTGGATCGTCGGCAGCGCGACGCTGACGACGAGGTTGTCGAGCACGACCATGAAAAGCGCGACTGAGACGATCGCGAGCGTCCAACCGTTCCTGCGCGATATGCCACTCATCTTCTTTCCTTTCTTCGTTGCCGTGTGAGTATCTTAGCAGTCGCTAATAATTATTATTATAAAGCGGCTCCGCCGCCTCCTTTTGGGCTCACGGCGCACCGAGGGGGACAGCCGCTCGCGTACGAAGCTGGTCGGCGTGCAAGGCGAGGAGGGGCGCGACGAGCGGCGAATACCATGGAGGCATGCGACGGATCAAAGCCTTTCGCGGACTCTCGCCGGCGCTGTGCGCGCTCGCTGCGACGGCGCTCGCGGCGTGCGGCTCGAGCACGAAGACGGTGACGGCGGCCGAAACGCCGCCTGCCTCGCAGACAACTGCAGCGACGACGACGCAGCCGAGCACGAGGGCGAGCACGCAGACGACGCCGACGCAGACGAGCTCGACGAGCACGCAGGCGCCGACGACGACGCGCTCGGCGCCTGAGCCGGCGTTCACGAAGCAGGAATCGAGCGTCGAAGGCTTGAGCGGCGCGACGGCGACGGTGCGCGCGCACGGCTACACGCCGAACGACGCGGCCGAATACCACCCCGAACAGACGCTGCGCGTGCTTGTCGGCACGCAGGCGGGATCGAATGACGGCTACGGCCAGCAGGCGTTCTTCTTCCTCGGCGGGCACTACCTCGGCACGGACACGAAGCTGCCGAGCGCGACGGTCAAGGTCGTCTCGCAAGACGACACGGAAGTGACGCTGTCGTATCCGCTCTACCGCAAGGGCGACGCGCTGAGCAGCCCGAGCGGCGGGCAGACGCGCGTGACGTTCGCGCTGAACAACGGCAAGCTCGTCGCGACCGGCAAGATCCCGCCGGCCGAATCGCCGTCGGGCCTCAGCCGCAACTAGCGCGCCCCGCGGAGCCCCGGCTTACTCCACCTGTGGACGTCTGCACGCAGTCGATCTCCTAAGGTGATTCGCAGACGACTGGACAATCGCGAGGAAGGGATTGATCGATGAGCGCAACGATCGACGGAGGCGCAGAGGCGCTGCTGAAAGGGAAGAACTTCGCGCACGTGGCGACGCTGCGCGCGGACGGCTCGGTGCAGGTAGCGCCGGTCTGGGTCGACGTGCAGGACGGCAAACCGGTCGTCAACTCGGCCGAGGGGCGCGCGTGGCCGCGCAACCTGGAGCGCGACGAGCGCGTGACGATCGCGGTGCAGAACCTCGAGAACCCTTACGAGTACGTCGAGGTCCGCGGGCGCGTCGCCGAGCGCACGCACGACGGCGCCGACGAGCACATCGACTCGCTCGCGAAGAAGTACTTGGGCGTTGACAGCTATCCGATGCGCCAGCCGGGCGAACAGCGCGTGATCTTCCGCATCGAGCCGGAGCACGTCTTCTACCAAGCGCCGCCTTCCTGATCGGCTCGGCCGATCGGCGGCGTCGCTCGGGCGCCGCCGATCGTCGGGGTTCAGCCGCGCCGCAAGAGCCGTCGCCAGAGCGACGGCGAGCGCGGCTGCGCGCGCAGCCGCTCGTCGCGAAGCACTAGCTCGCCGCGCTTGCGAGCGGCGAGCACACACTCGGTGTGGGCGTGGCGGCGGCGGCGCGAGTCGCCTTCGGGCGCGATCAGCATATGCTCGCTGAGCGCGGGCAGATGATGAGAACAGAATGGACAGCGATACGTCGCAGGCTTTCGATTCGCCGCACGGCGCACGGTCCACCATGGGGCGGGCGAAAGGCTCGGCATGGCTCCATTGTCGCGCCGCTCGCGGCGACTGTCGCGGCGACGGTCGCAGTCGGCACCGGCGTCGCGCTGGCGCGCGCAGAGCGACAGCGGCGCGCGCGCTCGGGCCATCGCGACCGCGACGGCCGCTTCGCGCTGATCGACGGCGATCGCCTCGGCGCGGGCCTGCGGCGGATCGCGCTCGGTCAGCTCGACATCGCGATCGAGATGCTCGAAGGAAGCGAGCGCGGGCGCTCGCCGGAGCAGCGCGTGCACGAGGCGCGCAAGGCGCTGAAGCGTCTGCGCGCGCTCTTGCGGCTCGTGCAGGACGAGCTCGGC
>DASZLB010000236.1:0-5494 GCA_035552575.1 Solirubrobacteraceae bacterium
TGAAGATCGCCGGCTCGACAGTGCTCTTGACGGGCGCCACCGGAGGCATCGGCCTGGCGATCGCGCGCGCCGTGCACGAGCGCGGCGGCAAGCTGATCGTCACGGGCCGCCGCGTCGACGTGCTCGAGCCGCTCGCGCAGGAGCTCGGCGCGCGAGCGCTCGCCGTCGATCTCGCCGACGCGGCCGAGCTCGACCGGCTCGTGCGCGAGGCCGGCGAGATCGACATCCTGATCGCGAACGCCGCACTGCCGGCATCGGGGCGCCTCGAGTCGTTCACGCCGCAGGAGATCGACCGCGCGCTCGACGTCAACCTGCGCGCGCCGATCGTCCTCGCGCATTCGCTGCTCCCGGCGATGATCGAGCGCCACAGCGGCCACCTGCTGTTCATGTCCTCGATCGCCGGCAAGGCCGCCTCGCCCGGCACGGTGCTCTACACGGCCTCGAAGTTCGGCCTGCGCGGCTTCGCGTCCTCACTGCGCGCCGACCTGCACGACAGCGGCGTCGGCGTCTCGACCGTGATGCCCGGCTTCATCCGCGAGGCGGGCATGTTCGCCGAAGCCGACGTCAAGCTCCCGCCGGGCGTCGGCACGCGCACGCCGCAGGACGTCGCCGACGCGACGATCAAGGCGATCGAGCACAACCGCGGCGAGATCGAGGTCGCGCCGCTCACCCTCCGCGCGAGCGCGACGCTCGCGAGCATCGCCCCGGAGATCGCCGGGCGCATCTCGCGCAAGGCCGGCGGCGAGCAGGTCGCACGCGACATGGCCGCCGGGCAGCGCCACAAGCGCTGAGCACAGGCGATCGCGGCGCACGCGCAATAACCCCTTCGTTCCTCGCGACCCCTCGTTCCTTCTAGAAAAGGCTCTCCTGCCGTGGGCGCGCCGACGGCGTCGGCTCGGCGGCGCCCTCGTCTGAGAAGTTGCGCGACGGCGGGCCGATCGAGCGGAAGCCGCTCGGGCGCCCGCGCCAGCGCACGAGCTTCGACAGCCGTTCACGTTCCTCGCGCGGAGCGTACGCCCCGCGCCGGTAGAGCTTCTCGTAGCGTGGGACGAGGTCCGGGCGCTGCTCGCTCAGCCAGCCCATGAAGACGTCGCGCACCTCGCCGCGCAGGTGCAGCGCCAAGCCGCCGATGCCCGTCGCGCCCGCGGCTCTGACGCCGTCGAGCAGCTCCTCGACCTGGCGCGGCGAGTCGTTGATCCCCGGCATCAGCGGCGCGATCAGCACGCTCGTCGGGATCCCCGCCCGGTTCAGCTCCGCGACCGCCTCCAGGCGCGCTCGCGGGTTCGGCGTGTGCGGCTCCGTCGCGCGCCACGCCTTCTCGTCTAGCGTCGGAATCGACAGACAAGCGCTGAAGCTCGCCCGCCCGGCGATCTGCAGCATCAGCGGCAGGTCGCGCAGCAACAGCGGCGACTTCGTCAGCACCGAGCACGGGTTCGCCGCGTCGCGCAGCGCTTCCCAGATCCCTACCATCAGCCGATAGCGGCCCTCGACCCACTGGTAGGGGTCCGTGTTCGTCCCGAGCGCGACGTGCTCCCCCTTCCACGACGGCCGCGCCAGCTCCACCCGAAGCACCTCTGGGGCGTTGACCTTGACGACGATCTCCTTTTCGAAGTCGCGACCCGCGTCGAAGTCGAGGAACTTGTGCGTAGGGCGGGCAAAGCAGTTGTGGCTGACCACGCCATTGGCGATGAAGTCGCCCGTGCCGGTGGTGATGTCGTAGAGCGTGTGATCGCCGTCGAGTAGGCGTATCGATCGCACGTTCCGAGCGACACTCGTCCGAACAACCGCATTGTCGATCTCGGTTTGGTCGCTTATTGCAGGATCTACGCCGAGCAATTGCTCACCGCGTGTGAGATGCGGACGCCGCAGCGCGCCGCTCGCCGAACCGACTACATGCTTCCAGCCGCCCGCGGCGAGGAAGCGATGCTCGGCGCTCGCGATCAGCTCGGTTCCGTTCTCAAGCGTGACCGCGTAAGCCGGCTTCACGCTCGACCACTTGTCGAGCACCTGGGTGCGCGTGAAGCGGCGATGAGCACCGCGCTGCTCGGTTCCGAAAATCCGGTCGCCGACGCGAAGATCGCGCATGGTCCGGGTCCGCCCATCGGCCATCAGCACGGACGAGACACCCCCTATGCAATAGGTGCACCCATGGCTGCACCCCCGGTACGGATTGATCGTCCAGCGAAACGGCATGCGCGAGCGCTCGGGCACGCGGTTGAGCACGGATCGGGCGCGAACCTCGTAGAAGCGTGTCTCGAGGGCCTCGGGCGCGTCGAAACGCCGTACGACGGCTTCGTCACGGTATCCGGGCAGACGCCGCTGCTCCTCGGTCTCCAGCGTGAGGTTGCTCCAACGCACGAACATATGTTCGCATAACGGCAGGTCGGATGCCGAGGGTGCTCGCGCCTACGCGCCTTACGCAGCTCCTGCGTAAGGCTCGGCTTTCTCTCGCGCGACCCTCGCGGGCCGCTCAGCGTCGGCACGCAAGATGACGAGATCCCACTCCACGAATCGAAGGAGGATGTACAGATGGTCATCTCCAGACTGCTCAGGGCGACGATGATTGCCGGGAGCTCGGCGCCGATCGAAGCTCGGCAACCGGCCACCGCGAGTGGCAGATCCGCACGAGCCGACGACGGCGCCGGCACGACGGCAGCGCCGACGCCGGCGGGGAAGCCCTCGCGAGAGCGGCGTTGAGCCGTCGCCGCAAGCCCCAGCGACCGGTGGACGCCCGCGCAACGGGCGTTTGCCGGGCTGCGGCGAGCAGCGCTCGCGCGGCGGGCTGGCGGGCGGCGAAAACGTTCGTCCACGCCTCCAGCGGGCGGTAATCAAGCGCCCTCTCGGAGTCGAGCACAGGGTTGATGATGAAGAACGAGGGGGCTAACTCGCAGGACTCGCGGCAAGGCGCTCGCTCGTGGCTCTGCCGCGACGAGTTCGACCGCGAACGGATGCTCGACATGGAGGAGCGCGTGCGCCCCATCAGGCAGCGTTCCTTGGGCATCCTCGCGATCGCGCTGATCGGCTCGGGCCCGTGGCTCGGCTGGTGGCCGGCGCTGTTCCTGATCCCCGCGGCGCTGTGCTTCGGCACGGCAGACCTGATGATGCCGCGCGTCGCGCGCCCGGAGCTCTTGATGTTCGGGGCGTGGATCGGCAGCGGCATGGTGATCGGCGGCGCCGTCGCACTGAGCGGCGGCCCCGACCAGCCGACGCTCGCGTGGCTCGCGATCCCTGTGATCACGCTCAGCTCGCGCTTTCCGATGCGTGGCGTCGTCGTCGGAGTGATCATCAACATCGCCATCCTGCTCGTGGTCGCCTTTGGCGTCGACGCTCATCAGGTGATCCAAAATCCCGTCTATGTGATCGCGCCGATCGCGCTGCTGCTGTGCGTCGCCGTCCTCTCCACGCCGCTGATGCGCTCGGACATCCAGCATCGCAGCGACGCCGTGATCGACCAGCTCACGGGGATGCTCAACCGCAACGCGCTCGACAACCGCCTCGCGGAGCTCTCGCAGCAGTCGACGCTGACGGGCGAGTCGATCGGGATCATCGTCGGCGACCTCGACCACTTCAAGCACGTAAACGACACGCTCGGGCACTCGACCGGCGATGTCGTGCTGCGCGAGGTCGCCTACCAGCTGCGCAAGCAGCTGCGCGCCTTCGATCTCGCCTACCGGCTCGGCGGCGAGGAGTTCCTGATCCTGCTGCCCGGCTCCGATCTCGCCCAGTCGGCGGAGCTTGCCGAGCAGCTGCGCGCGGGCATCGCCGGCGACACCGTCGCGGGCGGCCTCAACGTGACGATGAGCTTCGGCGTCGGCGCCTCGCGTCGCGGCGAGGACTTCGACTACGCAACCGTCTTCAAGAGCGCCGACGCGGCGCTCTACCGCGCCAAGCGCAAAGGGCGCGACCAGGTCTGCCTGTCCGAAACCGACGGCCCGCCGGTCCTGTCGGCTGTACCCGCCTTCGCCTGAGCCCGCTCAAGCGCCGACGCGGGCCAGCAGCAGCTCCTCGCCGGCGAGCGTCTGGCTCGTCGCCGAGTCGATCCGGACCTGCGTCAGCTCGCCCGGGGCTGCCAGGCCCGCGAAGTTGACGACTTTGTTGTGGCGCGTGCGTCCGCGCAGACGGTCTGGATCGGTGCGCGAGCTGCCTTCGACGAGCACGTCGAGCGTGCGCCCGACGAAGCGCTGCGCGCGCTCGCGAGCGCCACGCTGGACAGCCTCGAGCAGGCGCTCCATGCGCTCGACCTTGACCGGGTGAGGCACGAGCCCGTCAGAGATCTCCGCAGCCTCCGTGCCGCGCCTGGGCGAGAAGACGAACGTGAACGCAGCGTCGTAGGAGACCTGCTCGACGACATCGAGCGTCTCGGCGAAGTCCTCCTCCGTCTCCCCAGGGAAGCCGACGATGATGTCCGTCGTCAGCGCCACGTCGGGGACGTGCTCGCGGATCATCGCGACGCGGTCCATGTAGCGCCGGCGGTCATACGTACGGCGCATCGCCTTGAGGATTCGCGAGGAGCCCGACTGCAACGGCAGGTGGATGTGCTCGCAGACGCTGTCGAGCTCCACATGCGCGCGCACGACGTCCTCGCGCATGTCCTTCGGGTGCGGGCTCGTGTAGCGGATCCGCTCGATCCCCTCGACCGCGTCGATCGCTCCCAGCAACGCCGCGAACGTCGCGCGCTCTCCGCGCGCCGGCAGGTCGCGGCCGTACGAGTTGACGTTCTGACCGAGCAGCGTCAGCTCGCGCACGCCGTCCGCCGCCATCGCCTGCGCCTCCGCGACGAGCTCCTGCAGCGGGCGGCTGACCTCGCGACCGCGCGTCGAGGGCACGATGCAGTAAGAGCACGCGCAGTTGCAGCCGACGCTGATCTGCATCCAGCCCTGGAAGCGGCGCGCTCTTTGCGCCGGAAGATGGCCCGTGAAGCCCTCGAACTCGAAGTAGCCCTGCGCCGTCAGCGAGTCGCTCGTGAGGAACTCCGCGAGCTTGTGCACCTGGCCCGGGCCGAACGCGACGTCGACGAACGGAAAGCGCTCGAAGATCTCCTCCTTGACCGACTGCGCCCAGCAGCCGCCGACGCCGATCGTCACGCCCGCGCGTTCGGACTTCAGCCGTTTCGCTTCGCCGAGGTGCGCGAGGAACCGGCTGTCAGCCGACTCGCGGATCGAGCACGTGTTGAACAGGATCAGGTCCGCCTCGGCGCGCTCCGGAGCTTCGCTGTAGCCGAGCGACTGGAGCATCCCCTTCATCCGCTCCGAGTCGTGCTCGTTCATCTGGCAGCCGAACGTCGTCACGTGGTAGCGAGGCTTTCGCAGTTCTCCGCTCGATGTCATGTGGACTACAGAGTAGTCCCCCTTCTACTTCACCTCATAAGGGTCTTCGCTGACCAGCACGCTGCGCCCGCGCCACTCCTTGCAGCGGGAGACCAGATAGCCCGGCGCGCAGCTCGTGCGCGCGAGCCACTTCTTGCGAAAGGCCCTGATGAACCTCGCCCTTTCCT
>DASZLB010000237.1:0-13286 GCA_035552575.1 Solirubrobacteraceae bacterium
ACGGCGCTATCTATGGCTCAAGCGCCGAGCGCACGGCTGCCCTTGACGGCTGGCTGTGGACCTATAACCATCGACGACGACATCAGGCCATCGGGCGACAGACACCCATCAGTCGCGTGAATAACCTGCTCGGGTCTTACACCTAGCCGTCCGCGCACGCGCCCAAGCCGCCGGGCCGGCGGGTGCGCCCGCTCGCGCTCGAGGGAGGCCAGGCGCGAGCGGGCGCAGCTTGTCGATCGCGAGCGGCGCTAACGGCGGCGCTTGCGATGCAGCGGGCGCGGGCACGGCGCCTTGTACGTCACCGTGACCGTCTGCGGCGCGAGGCCGCCGAGGCCCGCGAAGAGCAGTTCGGACTTCAGCGGGAAGCCGCCCTTCGGGCAGCGCCTCGGCACGCGCCCGTAGTAGAGCGTGCGCTTGCCCTGCTTCGTCGCCGCGCCGATCTTCAGGCCGATCGAGAGCGCCGACGCGTCGGGCGCGCCCGGCACCGTTTCGATCAGCGGCAC
Organism: Solirubrobacteraceae bacterium; assembly: GCA_035552575.1. GTDB lineage: Bacteria > Actinomycetota > Thermoleophilia > Solirubrobacterales > Solirubrobacteraceae > Palsa-744. The sequence continues at coordinate 504 of DASZLB010000237.1, forward strand.
GCTCGTGACGTACTCCTGCGCGTACGGAGCGTGCGCCCGCACGACGTGACTCGGCGAGAGGAATTCAAGCGACACCGGCGAGCTGCCGGCCGTGTAGAACTGCAGCGCGCCGTGCGGCGCGAAGAACGCCTCGATCGAAGCGCGCTCGTCGACGCGTTCGGTGCCGAAGCTGACGACGCCGAGCGCCGAGCCCGAAACCGTCACGCGCGACTTGCGCGGGCACGCGCCCGGCCCCATGTTCTGCAGCCGCGACGGCGCGCACGCGAGGAAGCCGCGCGAATCGATCGTCGTGCCTGCCGGCGTATAGAAGTTCACACCGATCAACGGCGGCGGAAAGCCGCCGTATTCGGTGCCCTTGATCGTGTACTGCACTTCCAGCGCAGCCCCCGCGCCGAGGATGTTCCCCGTGCCGCGAAAGCCCGGGATCGGGACTGCTCTCGCCTTGAACGTGACCGCCGGTGCGGCCGCGGCGAGCCCTGGCAGGCTTCCGGCTGAAAGCGCGACGGCACCGACGAGCACCGCCACTGAGATGACTTTGCGCAGCATCTGAACGCTCCTCCACTGAAATCTTCGAGACGTGAGCCTCGGGATCGGCGAGCAACCGGTAGCGCGTGGCCGTCGGGTGCCGGGATTCACGTTCTTGTCACTCTGAAGAACACCGCGCGAGCGCGGAAAGCGCGCAGTCGGAACGCTTCGCACACGACGACGCCGGACGCGCGCTAGTAGCTTGCCCTGCTTGGCCGCCCCGATCGAACACCGCCAGGCGTCACCCGCGCCCGCGCGCCGAGCGATCGTGGCCGCCGCCGGAGGTCGCCAAGCGTGGCGTGACGTGTGGGTCGCCGTGCTCGCCTCGCGCCTGCTCGTGATGGCCACCGCGGCTGTCGCCTCCGCGACGCTCGCCGTCACGAAGTCGCCTGAGGCCCCACGCGGAAAGCTCGTTCCCGGCATCAGCCACCCGTTTGGCCACGGCTGGCTCGCGGGTGTGCTCGACGCCGTCTTCACGCCGCTCGTGCGCTGGGACGCGCTGTGGTACCTGGAGATCAGCCACCACGGCTACAGCCCGCTCGGGCTCGTCGCGCACAACCCCGGCCAGCGCCCTGCGTTCTTTCCGCTCTATCCGCTGCTCGTGCATGTGCTCGGCGGCTTCGCCGGCAACGGCGCGACGGTCGTCGCCGCGACGCTGCTCTCGCTGATCGCCTTCACGGTCGCGCTCGTCGTCGTCCATCGCCTGACGACGCTCGAGCTCGGGCCGCGAGCGGCGAAGGGAGCCGTGCTCGTGATCGCGTTCTGGCCGTCGAGCTACTTCTTCTCGGCGCCGTACACCGAGAGCCTGTTCCTCGCACTCTCGGCCGGCGCCTTCCTCGCGGCGCGCCGCGAGCGCTGGTGGCTCGCAGGTCTGCTCGGCGCAGCCGCCTCGGCGACGCGCAACACCGGCATCCTGCTCGCGATCCCGCTGCTCGTGATGTATCTCTACGGCCCGCGCGGCGGGCTAGCCGCCGAAACCATGCTCGCACCGGCGCGCGAGCGCTGGGGTCGCCTACGCGCGCGCTATGCGCTGCGTCGCGACGTCCTCTGGCTCGCGCTCGTCCCGCTCGGGCTGATCGCGTACTCGATCTACCTGCAGGTCGAGATCGGCAACTGGCAGGCGTGGCGCACCGTGCAGACCGACTTCGGCCGCCCGCACGTAACGACGCCGATCACGACGCTGCACCTCGCCGCGACAGGCGTCTATCACGCGCTGAGCGGCTCGGGCCTGTCCGATCCGAACCTGCTCGACGGCTTCGTGCTCGTCGTGCTCGCGATCGCGCTGATCGGCATGGCGAAACGGCTGCCGCTCCCCTACACCGTGTGGGCGCTGATCTCGGTTATCCCCGCGCTCGTGACGCCGTTCAGCGGAGAGGCGCTGCGCTCGCTGCCACGCTTCGTCGCCGTGCTCTTCCCCGTCGCGATGTGGCTCGGCGACGCGCTGACGCGAGACGGCCGACGGCTGCTCGCACCGGCGCTCGTCCTCGGCGCGGCGATGCTCGTCGGCGCGACGATCGCGTTCACGACGTGGCTGCCGTTCGTCTGAGCTCGAGCGCGGCCGGTCGGCCCGCGGCCGCGCGGCGCCCCGCAAGCGGTCGGCCCGCAAGCGGTCGGCCCGCGGCGCCTCGCGGCGCAACTGCGCCTCCGCGCTAGTCGGAGATCGATTCGCGGGCGAGCTCGTGGCGGATGTGCTCGCGCGCGTCGGCGTAGCGCAGCGCCTCGTAGACGATCAGCAGCACGAGCAGCGCCGTCAGGATGCCGAGCGTGACGAGCGCCGGCATGCTCGCGCCGGCGGGCAGCAGCGCGAGCAGCACGACCGCGCAGAGCAGCCGCCGCACGCTCAGCGTGTGCATGTTGCGCCAGCGGAACGCGACGTGCGCGAGCAGATACAGCGCCGCGCCGCCGAGCAGCGCGAAGGCCGAGACGACCTTCAGCGGATCGCCGACGTGGCCGATCGTGCGCTTCAACCCGACGGCGATCAGCGCGATGCCGGCGACCATCGGGAAGTGCAGGTAGGAGTAGGAGTCGCGCGCGATCCCGTTGCGCTCGTGGCCTTCGGCGGCTTTTGCCAGGCGCCGACCGGCGATGATCGCGGTGACGTCGAAGTAGACCCACCAGAGCATCGCGGCGACGACTACGCCGAGCACCGCCGCGACGACTACGCCGCTGTCGAGCGTCGCCTTCGCGCCGACGCCGATCGCCACGATCGACTCGCCGAGCGCGATGATCACGATCGCGCCGTGGCGCTCGGCGAAGTGCCCCGGGACGAGTTTCCAGCCGTCTTGCCCGAACAGCAGCGGGCCGCCGGCGTCGAGCGCGAGCGCGAGCCCCCAGATGCCGACCTGCACGCCGCCGGAGGTCGCAGCCGCGACGAACAGCAAACCAGCGCCGATCGCCGTGCTCACGGCGAGCCCGTTGACCGACTGGCGCAGCGCTCGATCGCTGCGGCTCGCGAGCGAGAACAGCACGATGTGGCAGACGCGCACGACCGCGTACGCGCACGCGAACAGCAGCGCCTCCGAGCCGAACGCGCCCGGCACGCACAGCGCCGCGACGAGAAACGCCGCGATCGCGGCGAAGATCACGAGCCGCACAGCGCCCTCCTCGGGCTCGAGCACGCTCGTCAGCCACGCGTAGCCGACCCACGACCACCACAGCATGCCGAGCACGAGCACGCCCTTGAGCACGCCCTCCCAGCTGAGCTCGTGCGCCATCAGCGTCGTGCACTGCGTCAGCGCGAGCACGAAGACGAGGTCGAAGAACAGCTCGAGCGGCGTCACGCGCTCGTCTTCGCGCAGCGTCGCACTCACGCGCGGACCGTCGCTCGAGCGAGATGCGCTCACGCGCGCATCTTCGCAGCCGAGCACGCGCCGCCGGCCGTAAGGCTCACGGCCGGCGGCGCGCGACTGCGAGGCGATGCTCCGAGCCGCGAGCCACCGCCACGGCCTTCCGCGGCGGCGACCCGGTCTCGGTCCCGGTCGAGCGGCCTATTTCAGCGACATGTTCGGCTCGCCGGCTGCGTTCAGGCCGGTTCCCGAGATCGTGCACGTGCCGCCTTTCGGCGTGCCCGCGTTGTATGCCTGCGTCAGGCAGTTGCGCAGCGCGAGCTGCGCCCAGTAGTTCGGGTGGATGTCTTCCTGCAGTTCATACGGCCCGAAGATCGCTTCGAGCGTGCGGATCTGGTTGAACCACTCCGTTTTGTCGACCGCGCCTGCCGATTTCCAGCTGGACAGCCCCTTCTCCTCGAGCAGCCCGACGGTGTTGTCGCACAGCCTGCGCGCGTTGAACGCCGAGCTCAGTTCCATCGTCTTGACGTTCGACAGCCCCGCGGCCGAAGCGGCGCCCGTGACTGCAGAGTTGATCGTCGGCAGCATCGTCGCGTTGGCGTAGTTCGCGTCTTTGTTCCAGAAGCCGCAGCCGCCCGTCGTCTGCCTGCTGTAGCCGCTCTGCGTGTAGCGGAATTCCGAGCCGTTCGGAATCGGCGAGGGGTAGTCCTGCACGAGGATCGCGTACTGCGAGCTCGAGTAGCCCGCGTTCGTCATCGCCGTCGCGACGTTTTTGATCGCCGTCGTGATTTCGCCCTTGACTTTGTTGGCGTTCGCGGTCGTGAAGTTGTTCGTCACCGAGCTTTCTTCGCTGCAGTAGAAGTCGTGGAAGAACGTCGACTCGAGGAAGTCCTCGACGCACGTCTGCACGATCGGAGCGAAGTTGAAGTTGTTGCCGCCGATCGACAGCGCGACGAGCTTGACGTTGTGCGTCGCGGCGAAGTGCTGGAGCATCAGCGCCTGGCCTTCTTTGCCGCCCGAGCTGTAGAAGTCGATTCCGGGCTTGAACGTTTCGCCTTCGCTGAAGGTCGACGTCTTCGCGCCGGAGCAGGCCAGGTTCTCGCCGCTGATGCCGCCGCCGATGTAGACCTCGGCCGACTTCGAGCGGTGGCAGCCTTTGATCAGTTCGCCGGTGCCGCCCGCGTTGTCGTAATAGGCCGTCGAGCCGAGCGCATCCGTTTTCGAGGAGCTTTCGTCGGTGTTGCCGGCCCAGCGCCCGGCCTCGCCCGAGATGAACGAGTCGCCGACGCTCGTCGTCCAAGGCGATCCGACGCCGGGACCGTCGGCGCGCGCCACCGAGGTGAGTCCGCTGAGGCTCCAGGCGAATGCCATCGAGGCGAGCGCGACGAGCGTCAGCAGCACTGCATTGCGACGGCCGGCGCCGTCAAGAGATCGATGCATGCGGTTCTTCTCCCCCTGCAACGCGCCTCGCGCCTGCCGCGGGCGCTGTCCGAACGACCCTATCCGGAAGGTCCGATGTATTTCAACTGTTTCGAGGACGACCGCTGCACGGGCCCGCGCAACGGCCCCGTGCAGGCCGCGCAACGGCCCCGTGCAGGCGCTCGGCGTCTCCGATTGAGTCGCCGCGTACGCGCTCGCGCGCGCTAGGCGCTGTCGGCGACGCGCGAGGGCGCCTCGCCCCAGAGCTGCTCGAGGCGGTAGTAGTCGCGCGCCTCCGGCGTGAAGATGTGCACGACGACGTCGAGGTAGTCCATCAAGATCCAGTCGGCGCGGCTCGCGCCCTCGACGCGTCGCGGGATCGCCGTGTGCTCATGCTTGAGCCCCTCGAGGATGCCGTCGTGGATCGCCTTCGTCTGGCGCGTCGTGTTGCCCGAGCAGATCACGAAGTAGTCGGTGTAGCCGAGCACACCGCGCAGGTCGAGCTCGACGATGTCGATCGCCTTCTTGTCCTCGGCGAGCCGAACGATCTCGCCGAGCAGCTGCGGTCCCTGGAGCAGCGCGTCCTCGCTCATCGGCTCACCACCCGCGCCGGCGCGCCGTACAGGCCGTGCTCGGCGATGTAGTCGGCGACGCCGGCTCCGACGAGCTGCTCGATCGGCTCGCCGGCGCCCGCACGCTCGCGCACCGCCGAGGAGGACACCTCGAGCAGCGGCGCATCGAGGAAACGCACGCGCGCCTGGTTCTCGAGCGGCGCGAGCGCGGCGAGCACGGCGCGCCTGTCGCTGCCGGGGCGCTCCGCGACGGCGAGCTTCGCCAGGCGCAAGAGCTCCGGCGCTTCGTGCCATCCCGGCACGGTGCTCGCGATGTCGGCGCCCACGACGAACGTCAGCTCGGCCTGCAAATGGCTCTCATGTACGGATCTCAAGGTATCCACGGTATAGGACGGCCCGTCGCGTTCGAGCTCGAGCGCGCTGACGCATACTCCCGCGAGACCGTCGACGAGCAGCCGGCACATCGCCAGGCGCCGCTCCGCTCCCGGGTCTTGTGCGATCGGCTTGTGCGGCGGCGCGCCGGCCGGCATCAAGACGACGCGCTCGAGCCCGAGCTCGCTGCGCGCGTGACGCGCGATCGCGACGTGCCCGAGATGCGGCGGGTTGAACGTGCCGCCGAGGATGCCGAGCGAGCGAAGCTGCACGCCACCGTTCGCGGCCGGCTCAGGCGCGGACGTGTCCGTCGCCCTCCACGAGGTACTTGAACGTGCACAGCTCGCGCAGCCCGATCGGCCCGCGCGCGTGCAGCTTCTGCGTCGAGTTGCCGATCTCCGCGCCCATCCCGAACTCGCCGCCGTCGGTGAAGCGCGTCGAGGCGTTCACATAGACGCACGCCGCGTCGACGCCGAGCTGGAACGCCCGCGCGGCAGCCGTGTCGGAGGTGACGATCGCCTCCGAGTGCCCGCTGCCGTAGCGGGCGATGTGCTCGATCGCCTGCTCGGCCGAGTCGACTACGCCGACGGCGAGCGTCAGCGAGAGGTACTCGCTTGCCCAGTCCTCCTCGCCTGCCACCTGCACGAGCGCAGAGTCCGACAGCGACGCCTCGGCCTCGAGCTCCGAAGCGCTGGCGGGCAGCCGCTGCTGCTCGCGCTCGTCGCGTGCCAGCTCGAGCACGCGCTCGTCGCCGCGCACGACAACCCCCGCATCGTTCAGCGAGCGCACGATCTGTGGCACGAACGCGGGCGCGATCGCACTGTGCACGAGCAGCGTCTCGGCGGCGTTGCAGACGCCGGGGCGCTGAGTCTTCGCGTTGAGCACGATCGCCTCGGCCTGCGCGATCTCAGCCGAGGCATCGACGTAGACGTGGCAGTTGCCCGACGCGGCGTAGATCACGGGCACCGTCGCGACGGCCTGTAGCGCGTCCTTCAGCCCCTCCCCTCCACGCGGGATGATCAGATCGACGCTGTCGCGCTGCGTCGCGAGCTCGGCGAGCTCCTCGCGCCCGCCGCCGGCGACGAGGCTGACGCAGCCCTCGGGCAACCCCGCGGCGACGGCCGCCTCGGAGGCGATCTGCGCGAGCGTCGCGTTGGAGTGCTCGGCCGAAGAGGAGCCGCGCAGCACGATCGCGTTACCCGACTTCAAGCACAGCGCGGCGGCGTCGATCGTCACGTTCGGGCGCGCCTCGTAGACGACAGCGACGACGCCGAGCGGCACGCGCACCTTGCGCACGTCGAGGCCGTTCGGCAGGCGACGCCCGTCGATCAGCTCGCCGACGGGATCGCCGAGTGCGACGATCTGGCGCACGGCGCGCGCCATCTCGCCGATCCGCCGCTCATCGAGGCGCAGGCGGTCGAGCAGCGCATCGCCGATCTCGTCCTCGCGCCCGGCCCGCATGTCGAGCTCGTTCGCCGCGAGGATCTCCTCCGTCCGTGCTTCGAGCGCCGCTGCGATCGCCTCGAGCGCAGCGTCCTTGACGTCGCTGTCGACGCGCGCGAGCACGCGCGAGGCACGCTTGGCCGCGCTGCAGATCTCGGCGACTGGGGTTGCGACGGTGGCCATCGCACTAAGGGTACGACGGCACGGCGTCACGGTGCAGCGGGCGAGCGATCGTCAGTCGACGACGAGGTAGTCGCGGTGCACGGCCTCCTCGCTCGCGCGCGGCAGCACTTCGTGGACGGCCGCCGACTTCATCCCGCGCACGCTGCGCAGCTCCGCGGAGGAGTAGTTGCAGATCCCCTTCGCGATCGGCCTCGGCGCACCGCCGGAGCTCGCGTCGCGCTCGACGATCTCGACGGCGTCGCCGGCCTCGAACTCACCCTGCACCTCGGTCACGCCGACGGGCAGCAGGCTCGCGCTGCCGTCGCGCACGGCGCGCGCCGCGCCGGCGTCGATCAGCACCCTTCCGCGCGAGGGCTTGGCGTACTTAAGCCACAGCTTGAACGAGCTGTAGCGCGCCTCGCGCGCGGGGAAGCGCGTGCCCTCGCGCTCGCCTGCGAGAACGCCGCGCAGCGCCTCCGCGCGCGTGCCGTTGCAGATCGTCGTGTTGATGCCAGCGGCCGTCGCCATGTCCGCGGCGACGACCTTCGAGCGCATCCCACCCGAGCCGAGCGGCGAGGTCGTGTGGCCGATCTCGAGGTCCTCGAGGCCCTGGAAGTCCTCGACCTCGTGGACGAGCTTCGCGTCGGGATAGAGCCGCGGATCGGCCGTGAACAGGCCGTCGATGTCCGTCAACAGGATCAGCTCGTCCGCGCCGGCGAGCACCGCGACCTGGGCCGCGAGGAAGTCGTTGTCGCCGAAGGAGATCTCGTCCGTCGCCGTCGTGTCGTTCTCGTTGATCACCGGCAGCACGCGCCACTCGAGCAGCGTCTCGAGCGTCTGGCGCGCGTTGAGATAGTGCGTGCGCGCGCTCATGTCGAAGAACGTCAACAGCACCTGCGCGCTCGTCACGTCGCGCTCGCGCAGCAGCTCGTCGTAGATCCGGTAGAGCTTGCCCTGCCCGACGGCGCTCGCCGCCTGCAGCTGCGGGATCGTGCTCGGGCGCTGCGGCAAGCCCATCACCTGCATCCCGCGTGCGATCGCGCCGCTCGTCACGACGATCGCCTCGCCGCCTTCGGCGTGCAGCGCCGCAAGCGCATCGCAGACGTCGCGCAGCACCTCGACGCGCGGCTCGCCGTCGCCGGCGGCGACGACGCTCGATCCGAGCTTGACCACGACGCGTCTCATGCTTGGAGCTTATTTGGGCGCGCGACCGGCGCCGTCAGCTCGGGTCGAGCTCGAACGTCTCCCCTGCGATCTCGACCTCGTCGCCGGGCTCGAAGCCCTCCGCCTCGAGCGCCCTGAGCACTCCGATCCGCCGCAGGCGACCCTCGAAGTAGGCCATCGCGTCCTCGCTGTCGACGTCGTAGCGCGCGAGCATCCGCTCGATCCCGGCGCCCCTGACGGCAAACGACCCCGGGCCGAGGCGCTCGACGCGGAAGCCGCTCGTGCCTGCGGGGCGGAAGATCATGTGCTCGGCGAGCTCGTCCTCCGCATCGCCGGCGCTCGCGGGACGTGGCGCGGCCGGAACACCGTCGACGAGCTCCCCGACGGTCGACGCCGCCGCGCCGCCGGCCTCCGCCGGAGGGACGAGCCGCAGCAGCTCGGCCGAGAGCTCGCGCAGGCCGAGGCCCGTCGCGCTCGAGGTCGCGATCACGGGCACGTCCGCGCCGAGGCGCTCGCGCCACTCAGCGACGGCGTCGGCGATGCGCTGCTCGCCGACGAGATCGCACTTCGAGATCGCGAGCACGCGCGGCAGCTCGGCCAAGCGCGGATCGTGCGCGGCCAGCTCGCGCTCGATCGTCGCGTAGTTGACGGCTGCGTCGGCGTCCTGCTCGCCGGTCAGCTCCGGCGCGATGTCGAGCACGTGCACGAGCAGCCGCGTGCGCTCGACGTGCGCGAGGAAGTCGTGCCCGAGGCCCGCGCCGTCGCTTGCGCCCTCGATCAAGCCCGGGATGTCGGCGAGCACGAGCTGGCGTTCGTCGGCTTCGAGCACGCCGAGCACCGGCGAGAGCGTCGTGAACGGGTAGTCGGCGACCTTCGGCGCGGCGCGCGTCAGGCGCGCGAGCAGCGAGGACTTGCCGGCGTTCGGCAGCCCGACGAGCCCGACGTCGGCGAGCAGCTTCAGCTGCAGCTCGAGCCAGCCTTCCTCGCCCGGCAGGCCGCGCTCGGCAAAGCGCGGCGCCTGGCGTGTCGGCGTCGTGAAGCGCTTGTTGCCCTTGCCGCCGGAGCCGCCGGCGGCGGCCGTTGCGCGCTGCCCTGCGGCGAGCAGCTCCCAGCGACGGCCGCCGAGCTGGCCCTCCTCGTCGTCGCTCCCGACGATCACGGTGCCCGGCGGAACGCCGATCCGCAGCGTCTCGCCGTCGGCGCCGTGGCGCTGGGAGCCTTCGCCGTGGCCGCCGCGTCCCGCGCGATGGTGCGTCTTGCGCCGGAAGCCCTGCAGGTCGCGCAGCGAGTCGTCGCAGACGAACACGACCGCGCCGCCGCGACCGCCGTCGCCGCCGTCGGGGCCGCCGCGCGGCACGTGCGCTTCGCGGCGGAAGCTCATGCAGCCGTCGCCGCCGGCACCCGCCTGGACGTGGATTCTCGCGCGGTCGTGCAGCATTCCTACCATCGTGACAGCCGCCGAGCGCGTCCACCCCGAGCAAGGAGCACAGCGACGATGAGCAACGACCCGAAAGCCGCGACCGACCGCGTCCTGTTGATCACCGGCGCATCCTCCGGGATCGGCGCCGCGACGGCGCGTCATGCCGCAGCCGCAGGCTGGCGGCTGGTGCTCGCCGCGAGATCGAAGGACACGCTGGAGCAGCTCGCGGCCGAGCTCGGCGGCGAGCAGCGCGCGATCGCGGTGCCCTGCGACGTGACCGAGTGGGAGGCGCAGCAGGAGCTCGTCGAGCTCGCGCTCGCGCGCTTCGGGCAGATCGACGCCGTCTTCGCCAACGCCGGGTTCGGTGGCCCGCGCGGCTTTCTGAACGACACGCCCGAGCACTGGCGCGAGATGGTCCTGACTAACGTCTACGGCGCCGCGCTGACGCTGCGCGCGACGATCCCGGCGCTGAAGGACTCGCGCGGGCACCTGCTGATCACCTCGAGCGTCGCCGGGCGCCGGCCGCTGCCGGGTTCGCTGTACTCGTGCACGAAGCACGCCGTCACGGCGATGGGCGAGGCCGCGCGCCAGGACCTGCACGGAACCGGCGTGCGCGTCACGCTGATCGAGCCCGGCATGGTCGACACGCCGTTCTTCGAGAACAAACCGAGCGATGCGCTGCAGGACGAGGACATCGCGCGCGCCGTGATCTACGCGCTCTCACAGCCGCCGCACGTCGACGTCAACGAGATCCTGATCCGCCCGACGGCGCAGCAGGGCTAGCCGGCGAGCCGCTGCGACAGATAGAAGCCGGCCACGGCGGCGCCACCGGCGACGGCGACGGTGCCGATCGCACCGACGCGCGGCAGCTCTCCTCGCGCGGCGACGGTCGCGAGCGCGTCGGCCGAGTCGGCGACGGCGCACGCGGCAAGCACTTGCGAGGCGATCCGCGGATCGCCGAGCGTGCTGAGCCCGAGGACGCCGAGCACGAGGTCGCGCGCGCCGAGCGAGTGCGCGAGATAGCGCACGGCCGGGTGCCGCGCGTGCGCGTCGCCGAGCCAGTGGGAGGTGACCTGCTCGGGCGCGATGAGCACGGCGAGGCCGAGCGCGGCGCGACCGGCGGCGAGCAGTCCTGCGGCTCCTCGCGAGGTCATCGCGCGGCTTTCGAGCGCCGCGCTAGGCGGCGGCGTCGGGGAGCACGCTCACCGTGCGCCCGCGGCGCCCGGTCTTGAACTCGACCGTGCCCGCGGCGCGCGCGTAGAGCGTGTCGTCCTTGCCGATGCCGACGCCGGCACCGGGCTTGAACACGGTTCCGCGCTGGCGCACGATGATCTCGCCGCCGGTGACCGTCTCGCCGGCGAACGTCTTCACGCCGAGGCGCTGGGCGTTCGAGTCGCGGCCGTTACGGCTCGAGCCGAGCCCCTTCTTATGCGCCATCGGAGGACTCCTCTTTTGCTTTCGCAGTCGGTGCTTTGGCTTTGGCGGCCGGTTTCGCAGCTTTCTCAGCAGCCGGTTTGGCGGCTTTCTCGCCGGATGGCTTCTCGGCGGCCGCTTTCGCGGCGGCTTTCGCTTTGCCCTGCGCGATCTCGGTGACTTCGATCTGCGTCAGGTCCTGGCGGTGGCCGGTGCGGCGCTTGTAGCCGCGCTTCGGCTTGAACTTGAACACGCGCAGCTTCTCGCCGCGGACGTGCGCGACGACCTTCGCCGTGACCTTGACCGATTCGAGGCCGGTCTTGTCGAAGACGGGCTCCTCGGAGCGAAACAGGATCGGCTCGAGCGCGACGTCGGCGCCCTCCTCGACGGCGAGGCGCTCGACGAGCAGGCGCTGCCCGCGCTCGACGCGGTACTGCTTGCCGCCTGTCTTTACGATCGCGTACATGTCTGTCTGAGTCTCGATTTCTCTCTCGTGGAAGCCGCCCGCCGCCGGCGGACGCCGAGCGACTGAGCGCTACTCCGGTGTCGCAGGCGCCTTGGCAGCCGAACGGCGTCGCCCGCCTCTGCGGCCACGACGCCGAGGTTTTGATTGTACATCCTCGGCACCGTCATCCGCTGGCTTCTCGAGCGCCTCTGCTCCGTCGGGCGCATCCGGCGCGGCGATGTCGGGTGCGACCGCTGCCGTCGCCTCCTCCTCGGGCTCGGAGTCGATCGCCGTCGCGGACTCGTGCAGCCCGGCTTCGCGGCGTACCTCGGCGTCTTCGCTGTCGGCCGGCGCGCGCCGTCCGCGAGCACGCGAGCGAGTGCGCTCGCCCGCCCGTCCGCCCTCGCCGGATGACGCTCCGGCGCTCCCCGAGCGGCGCCCGCCGCGGCTGCCTCGGGTGCTCGCCGCGCTCGGCGTGCGCGGCGTCGCGCGAACGACCTCGCCGGACTCGTCGAGCAGCAGCGCGCTCGCCGCGGTGCGCCCGACCTGGTCGATCCGCACCATCCGCTTCGTGCCGACCTGCGCAGCCGCGCCCGCGATCGAGATGATGTAGCCGTCGATTTTGGCGACGGCGTCGTCGACGTCGTACATGTGCGGCTCGACGATCTCGACGAGCACCTCGTCGCCTTGGCGGAACGGCAGCGCGCGCTCCTCGACCTCCTCGCGCGTGCCCTGGAAGGTGATCGCGAAGTGGTCGAGCGCGAGGCCTTCGGAGCCCTCGAACAGAAACGACTTGCCCGTCTCGGCCTCGAGCGCGTGCAGCACACGTGAGCTGTGGCCGGTGAACTCGGCCGTCACGCGCGGGTTGATCTGCACGAGGAAGGCGTCGACGTCGGGCGTTTCGGCGGCGATGTCGCGCAGCTTGCGCTCGAACTCGATCGCGATCGTCTCCTCGGAGCGGATCACGCCCTCGCCCTCGCACGTCGGACACGGGCGGCTCATGATCTCGCGCACGCCCTCGGTGACGTTCTGGCGCGTCATCTCGACGAGCCCGAGCTTCGA
>DASZLB010000238.1:0-28960 GCA_035552575.1 Solirubrobacteraceae bacterium
GCCCGGGCGACGCGGCCGGCGCGGGCGCGATTTGGGTCTTCGCGCGCGAAGGCTCGACGTGGACGCAGCAGGGCGAAAAGCTGACGGGCGGCGAAGAGGAAGGCGCGGCCGAACTCGGACGCAGCGTCGCGATCTCAGACGACGGCACGACGGCGCTCGCGGGCGGGCCGCGCGACGCAAAGAGCTTGGGCGCGGCTTGGGCGTTCACGCGCGAAGGCGCGACGTGGGCGCAGCAGGGCGCGAAGCTGCTCGGCGGCCACGAGGCTGGCCACGGTCAGTTCGGCGGCAGCGTCGCGCTCTCGGGCGACGGCGACACGGCGTTGATCGGCGGGCGTGCGGATCGCTCGTTCACGAACACGGGCGCCGCATGGGCGTTCTCGCGAACCGGCTCGACGTGGGCGCAGCAGGGCGAAAAGCTGACGGGCGCGGGCGCGACGGTCGGCGGCGAATTCGCGAGCAGCGTAACGCTCTCGGATGACGGCGAAACGGCGCTGATCGGCGGTGTCGCAAACGAAGGCGGCAGGGGCGCGGCTTGGGCGTTCACGCGCGAAGGCTCGGCTTGGCTGCAACAGGGCGAAAAGCTGACGAGCGGCGAAGCATCGCCGGCGGCGTTCGGGAGCGCTGTCGCGCTGTCGGCGAACGGCACGAAGGCGCTCGTCGGCTCGAGCGGCGACGCGCTCGAAGCAGGCGTGGCGTGGATCTTCTCGAGCGAAGGCGCCGGTTGGGTGCGTCAGGGCGCGAAGCTCACGGGCGGCGACGAGGCGGGTGCGGCAGCGTTCGGCTCGAGCGTCGCGCTGTCGGACGGTGCGCACACGGCGCTCGTCGGCGGCCCGCAGGACGGTCTCGCCGCGGGTGCCGTCTGGGCATTCGCCGACGGGACCGGCGAAGAACTTCCGCTCGGCAGCGAAACCGACGCGAACGGCGGCGGCAAACCGCGTACGAGCAGCGGCGGCGTTTCGGGCGGCACGCTGGAAACGGTCGCCGCGCGGGCGCACGCGCGTGGCGGTCTGAGCACGGCGAGCGCCAGCTCGACGCGGCTCGCGACGCTGTTCGCGCACGCGCTCGCACCGTCGGGCTCGGCTGCGCGGATCGGCGCGCTGTTGAGGCGCCGAGCGTTCGTCGCTCCGCTGCGCTCGTTCGCACCGGGCAAGGCCGTGATCTACTGGTACCTGCCGGCGCAGCGCTCGTCGCACTCGAGCAACGTCAGCGCACCGCTGCTGATCGCGGGCGGGAAGGTCGCCTTCCGCAAGGCCGGCACGGCCGCGATCGTCGTCAGGCTGACGCATGCAGGCGAGCGGGTGCTGAAGCACTCCAAGCGTCTCGCGCTGAGCGCGAAGGCGATGTTCGCGCCCAACGGGGCCGCGGCGATCCGGGCGCAGCGCGCGTTCGTGCTGACGCGATGAGGTTGGCCCGAATCCACGGCGGGGCACTGGCGCTCGTAGTCGCGACGACGGCGCTGGCGCTCGGCGCGACGGCGGGCCAAGCCTCGGCGTACACGGCCGGCTGCGGTCAGATCCCGATCGTCCCCGGGATTCCGCCGTGGGGATTCCACACGGGCTCGCCGAGCGACTCGAGCTTCGCCCGCGGCCACGGCGACATCGACCTCGATGCGAACACCGTCTCGGGCGTCATCTGCCAGGAAAAGCGCCCGGGCTCGATCACGATGACAGTCGCGCACCACCTCGGCTATCACTCGCACTACGCGACGATGTGGGGCTATCCGGGCAACGTGATGAAGATCGTTGTCCGCGTGGCAGCGAGCAACGACCCGCGATGCGAAGTCGGAACGGTCGGGCGGGCGACGTTGTTCGCGAGCTACAACGGCGTTCGCAGCGACAGCGTCCAGTGCTTCTTTCCGGCTGCGTGCAGGGATCAGGATCAGCTCTACCACGGAACGCAGGTCGACAACCAGGTGCCGCCGCTGTAGCGGGGCTCCGCGTCGGCCCGACGCTGACGAACGCGCTGCAAGCCGGAGAGGGGTCTCGAACCCCTGACCTCCTGTTTACAAGACAGGTGCTCTACCAGCTGAGCTACTCCGGCGCGCGACGGGAAGAATCGCCTCGCGCCAACTGTAACGGCGCGCTCGCGGCCGGTGTACTGCACTTATGGAGCGGCCACAGACTCGACCTGACGTAAGCGCGACGCGACAAGCGCCTGCCGATGCAGCGGCCGCACCGGAGCCGCGCGCGAACCTCGGCAGCTTCCGCGACCGCTCGCTGCACAAGGGCGTCAACCCGATCCTGTACTGGGGCCTGCGCTCGCTGCTCGTGCCGGCGTTCGTGATCTACCTGCGGATGCAGCGGATCGGCCGCGAGCACCTGCCGGAGAGCGGCCCGCTGCTGCTCGCGTCGAACCACCGCAGCTTCCTCGACCCGTTCGTGATCGGCACGCTGATACGCAGGCCCGTCTACTACATGGCCAAGCGTGAGCTGTTCGAAAAGCGCTGGCAGGCCTGGATCCTCAACGGACTCGGCGCCTTCCCGGTCGACCGTGGCGCGGGGGACGGCGCTGCGCTCGAGACGGCCCGCGCGATCCTTGCGCGCGGCGATGTCGTCGTCGTCTTTCCCGAGGGCACGCGCGTGCGTCGCGGCCCGCTCGGCACGCCGCGGCGCGGGATCGGCCGCCTTGCGCTCGAAGCGGGCGTGCCTGTCGCGCCGGTCGCCGTGATCGGCTCTGAAAACGTACGCCGGGGCTGGCGCATCCGCCCGCGCAAGGTGCGCCTGCGCGTCGGTCGCCCGATCGGCTTCCCGACGACGGGCAAGTCCTCGCCGGCGCTCGCCGCCGCGGTGACCGAGCGGATCTGGGCATGCGTGAGCTTGCAATGGGAGTGGCTCGGCGGCGAGCCCGCCGCAGAGCAAGCCGAGCAGCGCGAGCCGACGACGTTCGTACGCAACGCGCATGCCGACCGCGTGTCTGTGAGCGATGCCGAGCACGAGCGCCGCCAGGAGCCGGTCGCCGCGGAGGCGAGCCAGGAGCAGGCCGGCCAAGGCGAGGCGCGCGCGGCCTGAGCTGTTCTGCCCTCCGGCAGGCTCGGTGGGCCGGACGGCTGCGGCCGCGGGATAGGGTGTGCGATGAGTGAGCGACGCAGCCGCCAAGAAGCCCAAGGCGCAACTGGATGCGGAGTTCTCCGAGCTGTATCGAGCGCACCTGCGCGACGTCTACAGCTACGCGTACTACCGCGTCGGCAACCATCACGACGCCGAGGATCTGACCGAGCAGACGTTCCTGCAGGCCTACCGGCACTTCGAGCGCGCGCAGCAGGAGTCGAACGGCCGCCCGCTGCGGCCGTGGCTGATTCGCATCGCGCACAATCTCGCCGCGAACCTGTACCGCGACCGCTCGCGCAAGCCCGCGACGCACATCGACGAGAGCTCGAACCTGACCGCGCTGCACACGACGGAGCAGCTCGTCGAGGGCCGCGACGAGCTGAAGCGCGTGCTCGACGGCGTGCAGCAACTCCCCGACGATCGCCGCGAGGCGCTGATCATGCGCTTCGCGCTGGGCATGGACAACCGCGAGATCGCGCGCGCGATGGATCGCTCCGACGGCGCGACGAAGGTGCTGATCCACCGCGCGATCAAACAGCTCGAGGAGCTGGTCGGCGATCCGCGCAAGGAGTCCGTCGATGAGTGAGGCGCTGCCGAACCTCGAGGGCCTGCTGCGCGAAGCGCTGACCCCTGTCGAGCCGCCCGAGGATCTCGTCGAGCGGCTCGAGTCGACGCTGACGACGATCACGGCGCTTGCCGCCGACGAGCTCGAGGCATGGGAGCTCTCGGCGATGCGCGATCCGCGCAACTGGGTTCGCCCGGCAGCGGCCGTCGTCGCAGGCAGCGCCGCCGGCGCTGCGCTCGTCGTGCTGCGCGCACGCCGCCGCGCTCAGGATTCGGCAGGCCCGCTCGGAGTGCGCTTGCCGACGCTCGATCGCGCCGCCGCCGAGCGCACTCTGAAAGACCTCGGCCGCGAGGCTCGCAAGCTCTTCGGCGAGCGCTGACCGCGGGCCGGCGCGAGGCCGAAGGCCGCCGTGCGACGGCCGGTCGGGTGAGGCCAAGCTAGGCTCTGCCAAGCGAATGGCCACCTGTTATCGCCACCCCTCGCGCGAGACGGGGGTCTCCTGCTCGAACTGCGGCAGGCCGATCTGCCCCGACTGCATGACGACGACGCCCGTCGGCATGCGCTGTCCGGAGTGCACGAAGCAGGGGACGAAGGTCATGCGCCTGCGCGAGATCGCGGCGCGTCCGCGCGTCACCTATGCGCTGATCGCGATCAACATCGTCGTGTTCCTCACGGAGAAGGGGCAGTTCACGATCAGCGGCAGCGGCATCTACGGGAAGGTCATCAACGAAGGCTTCCTCGACCGCGAAACGATCCACGTCGGTCACCAGTACTGGCGGCTCGTCAGCTCCGGCTTCCTGCACGAGAACTTCCTGCACATCGCCTTCAACATGTACCTGCTCTACCTGCTCGGGCTGATGCTCGAGCCCGCGATCGGCTCTGTCCGCTTCGCGGCGGTCTATTTCACGGCGCTGCTCGCCGGCTCCTGCGGTGCGCTGATCGCCACGGGCGCCCCGAGCCTCGGCGCCTCTGGCGCCGTCTTCGGCTTGATGGGCGCGATGGTCGTCGAGCTGCGCGCGCGGCGCCTGAGCGTGATGGAGTCGGGCATCGGCGGCTTGATCGTGATCAACCTGATCTTCAGCTTCGCGCTCGCGAACATCTCCGTCGGCGCGCACGTCGGTGGGCTGATCGGCGGTGCGCTTGCCGGGCTCGCGCTGCGCTCCGCCGGCGAGCGCTACAAGGCGTTCGGGCTGATCGCCTGCCTCGCGCTGTCAGCTGTCGCGGTCGCCGGCGCGATCGCCGTCTCCGGCGTCACGGGCGCGGGCTTCGCTTAGGCACGCCGCTCGCGCCGCCCGCTGCGTCGACGAGTGCCCTTGCAGTCAACGAGTGCCGGCTGCTGCGGCTGCGCCCGCGAGCGCGACGTCGAGCACCTCGGCGGGCGCCGTCGGTAGCTGCTCGGGGTGCAGGATGTGCGCGAGCAGTTCGAGGCCGTCGATCAGGCGCGGGCCCGGGCGTGAGAAGTAGGCCGACGCGTTGACCGCGACCGTTCGCCGCGCGACGAGCGTCGCGAGCTGCTCGGCGAACAGCAGCGCCTCCTCGTGCGCGCGCGGCGCGTCGTAGCCGCACGGCATCACGACGACGACCTCCGGCCGGCTCGCCGCGAGCTCCTCCCACGAGACGACTCGGGAGTGTTCGCCGGGCAGCCCGAGCACGTCTTCGCCACCTGCGAGCTCGATCAGCTGCGGCGTCCAGTGCCCGGCGACGTAAACGGGGTCGAGCCACTCGATCGCCGCGACGCGGACCGGCGCTTGGCTTCGCACGGACAGCTTGACGCGGTCAATCCGCGACGCCGTCTCGCCGACGAGCTCGATCCCGCGCTCGCGCGCTCCTGTCGCCTCGGCCACCGTGCGAATGTCCCCGAGCGTCTCGCCGAGCGTCTTCGGATCGAGCGCGATCACGTGCGGCTTCGACGGCAGCTGCTTGGCGATCTGCTCGACCTCCTCGTATGAGACGGCGCAGACGGGGCAGAGCTCCTGCGTGACGATCAGATCCGGCGCGAGCCGCTCGAGCGCGTCGCGATCGAGCTCGTAGATCGCCTCGCCGGCAAGCGTGCGCTCGCGCACGGCCGCGTCGATCTCGCCGGCACTCAGCCCAGCCGGGAGCACGTCGCGCGTGACGCGCTCGCGGCTAAGTGCCTGCGGGGGGTAGTCGCACTCGTGCGTGACCGCGACGACCTGCTCGTCGAGCCCGAGCGCGAACAGCAGCTCGGTCGCGTGCGGGACGAGGCTGACGATGCGCATCGTCATGACTCTAGGACCGTATCGCCGGTCCGCCCCCGCCGCGCCGGCGCGGGCGCGAGACGGCTATGCTCGCCACACCGCGATGGCATTGCTCAGCGACGCACAGATCGAGCAGCGCCTGCACGGCTCCGACTGGCGGCGCGACGGCGCCGAGATCGTGCGCGAGCTCGAGCTCGCCGACTTCGCGGCCGCGATCACGTTCGTCGACGCCGTCGCGAAGGTGGCGGAGGCTGCCAACCACCACCCCGACATCCTCGTGCACGGCTGGAACAACGTGCGCCTGACGCTCTCGACGCACTCCGACGGCGGCCTGACGGAGGCCGACTTCGCGCTCGCCGCGCAGATCGACGCGCTCGCCTAGCGGCGAGCGGCACACGTGCGCGCTCGACGGGCAGATCTCGTTTCCGACGCTGCGCCTTGCTACCTTTGGCAAGTCGGCCATTGATGAACGACGACGAAGAACTTCCACGAAGTAGAAGGGCCTCCCGGGGCCTCGTGAGTTCTCGGCGCGTGCGGCGAATGCTTCGTAGCGGGTGCTGCTGCACCCGAGAGGTCTTGCTCGCCGCGTGAACGCGCTGAAGATCATCCTCGCGGCGCTGCTCGTCGCGATCAACGCGTTCTTCGTGATCGCCGAGTACGCGCTCGTGCGCTCGCGGCGCACCGTGCTCGAGCAGATGCGCGACGAAGGGCTCAAGGGCGCGCGGCTCGCGCTGGCGCAGCTCGCGAACATCAACGAGTACATCTCGGCTGTGCAGATCGGCGTGACGCTGACCTCGATCGGGATCGGCGCGCTTGGCGAGCCTGCGCTTGCGCACGTGTTCGAGAAAGCGCTCGGCAGCGCGCTTGCCCACGGCGCGGCCGTCGCGATCGCGGCGATCGTCGCGTTCGCGATCATCTCCTCTGCGCAGCTCGTCGCGGGCGAGATGGTGCCGAAGTTCTACGCGATCGATCGCGCCGAGGCCGTCGCGCGCCGCGTCGCGCGTCCGCTGCACGCCTTCAGCGTCCTGTTCCACCCGTTGATCGTCGCGCTGACGGCCGTCGCCGACCGGATCCTGCGGATGCTCGGCGTCGACATGAGCGAGGAACGCCGCGGCGGCTCGCCGGACGAGCTCAAGCGCCTGATCGCCGAGTCGCATGCCGGCGGGCACATCGACCTCGGCGAGGCCGGGATGCTCACGGGTGTCTTCCATCTCCACGAGCAGCAGGCGCGCCAGGTGATGACGCCGATCCCGGCCGTGATCACGGTCGATGCTTCGCAGGACGTCGAGACGGCCCTTCAGCTCTGTGTCTCGAGCGGACACACGCGCCTCGTCGTGACGGAGGCCGACGACCGCGACCGCGTGCGCGGAATCGTGCACTCGAACACGCTCGTGCAGCAGCTGATGGAGGACGGCCCGCACTCGCCGATCGAGCCGCTCGTGCACGACGCGCCGATCGTCCCCGAGACGAAGCCGCTCGACGACCTGCTCGCCGACCTGCAGCGCCAGCGCACGTCGATGGCCGTGATCGTCGACGAGTACGGGCGCGTCGTCGGGATCGTCACGGTCGAGGACATCATCGAGGAGGTCGTCGGCGAGATAACCGACGAGACCGACCCGGCCGGTGGCGAGGTGCGCAAGCTCGCCAACGGCGACTGGTTCGTGCGCGGGCACGTCGCCGTTACCGATCTCGAGGACTACGGACTGCACCTGCCGGCAGACAGCGACTCCTACAACTCGATCGGCGGGCTCGTCTTCGCCGAGCTCGGCCGACTGCCGCGGCGCGGCGACACCGTCGCCGCCAACGGCTTCTCGATTCGCGTCGAGTCCGTGCGCGAGAACCGCATCGAGGCAGTGCGCATCCGCGAGCGCCGTCCCGTCCAGGGCGGCGGCGACTCGCGCCGCGACGGCGACGACTAGCGAGCGAAGCGCCAGACGGACGAGAGGCAAGCGAGCCAAGGACGCAGTGAGCGAAGTGTGCGACAGCACACGAGCGATCGAGGACACGGGCTCGCGCCGCCTCTCGCGTCTAGCCGTTAAACACGTCCGGCCCGCGGGGGGAGCGGACCGGATCGTGTGCACTGGGAGGAGGCGGGTGTGCATCGCGACGTGATGTCGCTGATATGCAGTATCTACACCCCGATGAACGCCAGCTAAAAGTAGTCTGAGCCGATCCTCACAAACCCAGCTGTGCGAATCCTCACAGAGCTGGGCCGATCGCTCGATAGGCGTCTCAGTAGCTGTGAAAGCCGCGGCCGCTCTTGCGCCCGAGCGCGTCCTCGCCGATCAGCTGCTCGACGCGCGGCGGGATCGGCGCGCCGATCGTCTCGCCGATCGCCTTGCTCACGTCGAGGCCGACGAGGTCGAGCAGCGCGAGCGGGCCCATCGGGTGCCCCGCGCCGAGGCGCATGCACGTGTCGATCCCCTCCGGATCCATCCCCGTCTCTTCGAGCAGCCGCACGGCGCTGAACAGATATGGGAACAGCAGCCGGTTGACGACGAACCCGGGCACGTCCGGGACCTCGACTGCGGTCTTCTCGAACGTCTCGCTCAGCGTCAGTGCTCGCTCGCGCGTCTCGGCGCTCGCCGCCTTCGGAAAGATCAGCTCGATCAGCTGCATCTTCGTGACCGGGTTGAACACGTGCAGGCCGAGGAAGCGCTCCGGGCGCCCGCTCGCCTCCGCGAGGCGCTCGATCGACAGCGACGATGTCGTGCTCGCGAGGATCGCGCGCTCGCCGAGGATCTCGTTCAGCTCGCCGAGCAGACCGGCCTTGACGTCGTGATCCTCGACGACGGCCTCGACGACGAACGTCGCGGCGGCGAGCTCGGCCGGGTCGGTGACGATCTGGACGTGCTCCGGGTCGACTTCGGCCTCCAGCCGTGCGAGCGTCTTCTCGACGGTCGCACGAGCGCGCTCGGCCGAACTCGTCGAGCGCGCGAGGAGCAGCACCGGGCCGTGGTGCGCGGCCGTCGCCGCGAGGCCGCACGCGATCGCGCCGCTGCCCACGACCGCGAGGCGTTTCGCGGCCTCTGTCTCATTCGTGTCGCTCTGGGTGTTCACGTCGTCGATCTCCAAGAAGTTGACTGACCAGTCAATCTATCGATGGTTTCACCGCGGTAGAGTATGTGCTGCAGGAGCCGGGCACCATCCACGAGCGCTCCGAAAGGCCGAGAGCGCCCCGCGTTCCTCCCCATAACCGCCGCGCAACATCCGTAGGAGGACTGACCAAAATGAGGCAAGCAGAGGGCCGCGAGGTCATAATCGTCGAGGCTGTGCGTACGCCGATCGGGCGCGGGCACAAGGAGAAGGGCTACTACAAGGACACCCACCCGAACGCGCTGCTCGGCAAGACGTACTCGGAGGTCATCGCGCGCGCGGGCATCGACCCGGCCGAGGTCGAGGACGTCGTCGCAGGCTGCGTGCAGCAGTTCGGCGAGCAGGGCTTCAACATCGCCCGTAACGCATGGCTGCAGGAGGGCCTGCCGATCGAGACACCCGGCACGACGATCGACCGCCAGTGCGGCTCCGCGCAACAGGCCGTCAACTTCTCCGCGGCGCTGATCGCCGCCGGAGTGCACGACGCGATGATCGGCTCCGGCGTCGAGCACATGGGCCACCTCCCGTTTGCCGCGGGCATGAAGACGCAGGAGGAGTTCGGCTACGCGTTCACGCCTGAGCTGATGGCGAAGCACAACATCGTCGGCCAAGGCCTCGGCGCCGAGATGATCGCCGACCAGTGGGAGATCTCCCGCTCAGAGCTCGACGAGCTCGCCGTGCGCTCGCACAAGCTCGCCCACCAGGCGACCGAGGAGGGTCGCTTCGAGCGCGAGATCGTGCCGATGACGATCGACGGCCAGCAGCTCGTCACCGACCAGGGCATTCGTCCGGACACGAACCTCGAGTCGCTCTCGCAGCTGAAGCCGGCGTTCAAGCCCGACGGCAAGATCACGGCCGGCAACGCCTCGCAGATCTCCGACGGCGCGGCAGCGGTCCTGCTGATGTCCGCCGAGAAGGCCAAGGCGCTCGGCCTGACGCCGCGCGCTCGGATCGTCGACCAGACGACGGTCGGCTGCGACCCCGTGAAAATGCTCGAGGGCCCGATTCCGGCGACGCGGAAGATCCTCGACCGCAATGGGATGAGCATCGACGACATCGATCTGTTCGAGATCAACGAGGCGTTCGCGCCGGTCGTCGCGGCGTGGCGGCGCGAGCACAACCCCGACATGGACCGAGTCAACGTCAACGGCGGCGCGATGGCGCTCGGGCACCCGCTCGGCTCGACCGGCGCGCGGCTGATCACGACGCTGCTGCACGAGCTCGAGCGCTCCGACAAGGAGATCGGCTTCGTCACGATGTGCTGTGGCGGCGGGCTCGGCACGGGCACGCTGATTCAGCGCGTCTGAACCGACCCGATCTGTCTGAACGGCCGGCCCTTCGGGGTCGGCCGTTCGCATTAAAGGCTGTCCCGCTTCGCGGGAGGGAGCTAGCCCGCCGGGCCGCCGCCGGTCCAGTCGACCGGCACCGGCGCGAGCGCGAGGAGCGCCTGCCACGTCGCCGCTTCGGCGATGCCCGTGACCGGCAGCGAGCGCGATGCCTGGAACGAGCGCAGGTTCGCCGTCGTCTGCGATGCGAACGTGCCCGTGACTTCCTGCGTCGGAATCGCCGTCGCGAGGTGCTCTTGCAGCCACAGGACCTGATCGCCCTTCGCGCCTTTGCCGAGTTCCGGGTACGTCGTGTTCGGCACGACGCTCGTCAGCGGCGCGAGCGCTGCACCGAGCGCCGCCCAGTCGCTCGCCGGCGTCTCCTGCCAGTCCCAGAAGGAGAGCCCCGTCGCGCCGTAGTCGACAGCCTCCTCGCGAAAGCGCAGCACTTCGGCGGCGGTGACGCCGCCGTAGGTCTGCCCGAGCGGGAAGATCGGGCGGCCGTAGACGCGATTGCCGATGTACGTGTTCGCGTAGACCGTGTCGACCGACGTGCCGATGTCCTTCCAGTACATCTGCGGCGCGTTGTACTGCGCTCCGTTCGGGCCGAGGAAGACCGAGTACGGCAGCGAGGAGTGGTAGGAGACGTACGGGAACGACGCGAGCGCGAGCGGGAAGGCCGTGCCGATCTTCGCGCGCAGATCGTCGATGTACGTCTGCGCTGCCGCGTAGTGGCCTTCGTACTCGGCCTCGGCGTCGATCACGAGGCAGTCGGCGCCGTTCGCGACGGCCTCCGCGCCGAGGTTCGCCTCGCCGGCCGGATTCGTGCCGTAGACGTACTGCCACGCGCAGACTTTCAGTCCGTTCGCGTGCAGTTCCTGGACGAACTGCGGCGAGAACTGACTCCAGTAGTTGCTCGAGCCGTCGGAGCTCTTGACGAACAGCGTGCTGACGCCGGCCGTGCGCGCCTGCGCGACGATCGAGGTCACGTTGCCGCTGTTCGATTTGCTCACGTACCAGATCCACATTCCCTGACCGTCGAGCGGCGAGCCGCTTACGGCGCCGACGGCCGCCGGGACCGGTGTCGGTTTTGCTTTCGGCGGCGGGTGCAGCGCGTGTTTGTAGACGTAGATCGGCCCGTACGAGCTCGAATGCCGCGCGCCGCTGAGCAGGACCATGATGTGCCCCGAGTGCGCAGTGCTCGGGACCGTCAGCACGAGCCCGGCATTCGTCTTGCGCAGGTGCGAGCCCGGCGAGGTCCGCCCGATCCGCGCGCCCGGCGAGCGCGGGAACGCGACCGTCATGCCCGAGAGCAGGCCCTTGCCGGCGATCAGCAACGTTCCGTGCGTCGACACCTGGTGCGGGTTGCCGCTGCACCTCGCCTGCGGCACGCAGCTGACGCTCGTGATCCGGACCGTCGTGACATGTGGGCTCGTCGCGGCCTTCGTCTTCGTCGCGGCCGGCGCGGAGCTGCCGGGCGCCGATGCCGCGCCGGGCGCCGATGCCGTCGCGCTCGCTCCCGCGCCGCCCGTCGAGGCGACGCCGCCGGCACTCGCGCCGGCGGCGCTTGCGGCTGTGCCGGTCAGGCCCACGAGAGAGCACGACGACGCCGCGAGCGCTGCCGCGGCGAGACGGCTGAAACGAAGCCTGGATCGCTTGTGAGCGGCGTTGATCGCCAAGACAATCCCTTCTACGGCGGGCGAATTCACCTGCCCGATAGGCGGCGTCAGAGGTTAGCCGCTATGCCTGGAGGAACCGAGCAGCGCCACGGAAGTTGCGTCAACCCCAGCGAAAGCCTGTCGCCGAGGGGCGCGCCGGCAGCGGGCTCGACGGCAGTCCCGGCGCCGTCTCGGGCAGGTTGAAGCCCGTCGGCGCGACGTCGTTCGGCGCGTCTGCGTGGAACAGCGAGGCGAGGTACTGGATCTGCTCGCGCCCGACGCCGAGCTCGAACTGCCCGCCGCCGTAGTTGCCGATCGTACGCGCGGCGCAGTAGTCGTATGCGTCGAGCAGCGTGCGCAGGCCGCCGAGGCGCGACGGCTTGACGTTGACCATCCGCGGTGGGTAGGGCAGCGCCTCGATGTCCGCGATCGAGTGGATCGGCGCATCCCAGGAGAAGCGCTCGCGGTGCTGCGCAAGCAGCGCGTCCGTCTCGGGCGTCAGCTTCGGGTCCTCGATCCACGCGTGCGGAAACGCCTCGACGACGCGTGCGTAGAGCACCGGGTCGGCGGGCTGGTCGACGATCGACCCGACGTAGAGGCCCTTGAAGTCGACCGAATCGAGTGCACCTGTTGCGCGCAGCTCGGCGATCAGCTGCTCCTCCCACGAGCTCGTCGGATCGAGCTTGAAGCGCATCCCCGGATACAGCGCGAGACGGCTGCTGACGGGCTCGATCGACGGCGGCTCGCCGAGGCGCAGCGAGACGACGAAGCGCACCGGCTCGCACTTGCGTCCGAGCGCTGCGTGCAGCGTCGTGCCGGCTTGGCGCAAAGCGAGATCGAGCGCCGCCGACTCGTACGCCCACGTGCGGTAGTTCGCGGAGACCTCGCGCTGGGGCGGCTCCGGGAAGAGCGATAGCTCGGCGAGCCGATCGGCGAAGCTCGCCAGCGTGAAGCTGCCGCTCAGCTCGAGCGCCGGCCCGGCTGCCTGCAGGATCTCCTGATCGACGGCGTCGTACGTGACGTCCTCGCCGACGCCCTCGTGCCCGCCACCGTGCAGATGGATGACCGTGCTCTTGCGCACGAAGTCGCTCGACACGTCGGCCTGCAGTGGCTCGAGCGAGTAATGGTCGATCTCGAGTGAGAGGCCGGCGAGCAGCTCCCACGTGCTCACGAAGACGACTCTCGCTCCAGCCGGCTGACCAGATCGTCGAGGCGCAGCTCCTCCAGCGCGGCACCGACCTCGCCGAGCTCGTTCGCGCACAGCTCGATCATCGCCTTGCCCTCCTTCACCAATGCGAGCGTCTCGCTCAAGCTCGCGTCGCCGGAGTCCAGGCGGCGAATGATCTCCTCTACGCGCCCGGAGGCCTGCTCGTACGTCGGTTTGGCGCCCGTCGCGGCGGCCGTCTGGGTGCTGCTCGGGTCGGGTCCTGGCTGGCTCATGGCTCCTTCACGTGGGCGTCTACCGTTTCGTCGGCGAAGCGCAACCGCACGTCACGTGCGGCACGTGCCGCGTCGGCGCTGGTGACCGGCGCGCCGTCTGCTGTCTTGACGAGCGCATAGCCGCGTTCCAGCGTCCGCTGTGGGTCTCGCGCCTCGAGCGCGAGCTCCAGTTGGGCGAGCTCTCTCGGACGTCGACTGCTGCAGTCGAGCTGCATCGAGCTTCCCTTGCGGGCGAGTACGAGCGCGCGACGTCCGGTGACTTCACGCTCGCTATCGGTTCGCCGGCGCGAGCCCGCGCGGATCTCGCGCAGTTGCTGGTGCAGACGTGTGCGCTGCCGTTCAAGGTGCTCGCCCGGCGCGCGCGAGAGCGACGAGAGCAGCCGCGCACGAACCAGCACCGCTCTGCGGCCGCTCTCGCGCAACCGCCTCGCCGCGACGGGCAGCCCCGCCCGATCGCGGATCGAGCGCTCGCCGTGCGTGCGCAGACGGGCGACTGCGCCGGCCAGCTCGTTTCGAGCTTGGACACAGTCGAGCATCACCGCCGCCTCGGCCGCGTGCGTCGGCGTCGAGCAGCTCACGGCCGCGACGTCGTCGAGCAGCGTGCGGTCGGTGTGGTGGCCGACCGATGCGATCACGGGCACCTTCAGCAGCGCGACCGTCCGGCACAGCGTCTCGTCGCAGAAGCACAGCAGGTCGGCGAGCGAGCCGCCGCCGCGCGCGACGATCACGACGTCGACGTCCGCGAGCGCAGCGAGGTCGCCGAGCACGCGCACGATCGCCGGCGCCGCGTGGCGGTCCTGCACGGGCGCAAAGCCCCACACGAGGCGCCCGGCCCAGCCGCGGCGCGCCAGCGCGGCGAGCACGTCGTCGCGCGCCTTGCCCTGCTCGCCCGTGACGATCCCGATCGTGCGCGGGACGAGCACGCGCTTCAGTTGCTTCTGCGGATCGAGCAGGCCCTCGGCGTCGAGCTGCTTGCGCAGCCGGTCGATTCGCGCGAGCAGATCGCCCTCGCCGGCGACGCGCAGGTCCGTGACCGAGAACGAGAAGCCCGGCGAGGACGTCGCGCTGCCCGCGTAGTAGTCGCAACCGCCCGCGACCACGACCTGCATCCCGTCGGCCGGCGGCGCACCGGCGCGCGCCGCGATCTTCTCCCAGTCCGTCCGCCAGACGGCGCACGGCAACGCCCCGGCGGCGTCGCGCAGCTCGAAGTACACACGCGCCCGCGAGATGCGCACGTTGACGAGCTCGCCGACGACCTGAACGCGCGAGAACGAGCGCAGCTTGCCGCGCAGCGCGGCCGCGTACTCGCCGACCGCAAACGGCCCGGCGAGGGCGCTCTCGGGGATCCCGGAGGTTCCGAGATCGCCGGCCGCGGCGGACGTGCCGCGGGCTGCTGCGGCGCCGGGCGGATCGCTCGAGCCGGCCTCGGCTTCGCCCGCGAACAAAGGCGCGATGGAGGGGTCCGTCCGGGCCATGAAGGCCAGCATAGGCGGTACGATCGACGGCAATGCGCAGCTGTCGACTCGTGCCCTTCGGCGCTTAGCAGCGACCGCCGTGGCGAACCGCAACAAGGGCGGTCGAGCGCGCTCGCGCAAGCGCCGTCGCAGCGCCGGCGCGTCGAGCGGCACGGCCGCATCTGTGCAGTTGCCGAGTGCCGCCGGCACGACGGCGGCCGAGCCCGGCGCCGGCGGTCACGGTGAGCAGGGAAGTGCGCGCAAGCGGTCCGCCGGCCAGCTCGCACGCGCCGGCGCCCCGCGTGCACGCGGGGCGCAGAGCAAGAGCAGCGGCGCGCAGGGCTCGCGCGGCTTCAAAGACCCGCAATCGCTCGGCGAGCGTCCGGAGCCGCCGTGGCACCCGGTGCCGCTCTCGGAGCTGCTGATCCTTGCCGGGGCGATCGGGACCGTTGTCGGGCTGAACCGCGGGATCTCGCACGGCGGCCCGCCGCTGATCGCGGGGCTCGCGGCGGTCGTCATCGGCACGGCCGAGGTGACGCTGCGCGAGCACCTCAGCGGCTTCCGCTCGCACACGCTGATCCTCGCGCTGCTGCCGACGATCGCGTTTCACTCGGCTGTCGTGCTGATCGTCGCTGCCTTCACGACGACACCGCGCGCGCTCAACGTCGCGCTGCTGTTCCTCGACGCCGCGATCTTCGCGTTCCTCTTCAAACTGCTGCGCGCGCGCTTCCAGGACGCGCGCCGCGAGCGCGTCTTCGCCGGACGCCGCTAGGCGCGGCCCTCACGTCGGGACGGCGGCCGCGCGGGCGCGCCGCGACGGCCCGCGAGGGCGGGACGGGGGCGCGGCGCCCTAGAAGCTGCCGGCGGCTGCGTCGTCGAGCGACGGCAGCGTGCGCTCGCCGGGAGGCCCTGCCTCGCCGCGCACCTCGCCGGTGAAGCCGAGACGGCGCAGGCGCTCGATCTCGCGCTCGCCTTCGATCCGCGCAGGATGGTCCGCGGGCAGGCCCGCGATCAGCTTCGCGATGCGCTCGCGCAGCTGCATCGCGAAGTGCGGCGTCGAGGCGCCCATCAACTTGCGTACGTCCTCGACGCTCACTGCTCCTTCGCGCTCCTTGCGCAGCGTCTGCGGGTTCTCGGCCTGGCTCACGGTGTTCCTCGTCTGCTTGCGTTCGTCGTCATTCGGCTTCGGCGACCGATTGTTCGCCGGTCGAGGACTGGCGCGGCGCGATCTCGAGCACCGTGTCGAGTTCCGCTTGCGCGAGCGCCGACACTGCGCTTTCGTCGCCGATCACCCAGCCGTGATTGTAGACCTCGCGCACGGGCGAGACCGCCGTCGTGTAGCCCGGCTCGATGTCGCTGAGGTATTTCGTCAGCGCTGCGGGAACCGACGCGCTGCGTTCGAGCAGCAGCAGCGGTCCGTAGTCGCCGTGCGCCGAGAGCGGTGCCGCCGCCGGAGCATCGAGCGGACGTGCGACGTTTGCGAAGACGAGCCCGTGGCCGGCTTCGTGGATGCCCCAGCCGAAGGTGCCGTGCGAGAAGCGCGAGACCGAGATCGCGTTCTCGATCGGGTTCGAGCTCGCGCGCGCTTCGCTCGGTTCGGAGGCGCCGCTCGCTCCGGACACGTGCAGGACGGCGCCGAGGCGCGCGAGCGCCGAATAAGCGCTCGCGTGCAGCGTCGTCGGCGCGATGACGTAGATCGTCGGCTTGTGCAGCCGGCGCAGCGCAGTGGCCGTTTGGGTCGGCACTTCCGCGCTCGTCACGAACAGGATCGGCGCGCCGCTCTCGGCGGCGAGTGCCGCGGCCGGCATCTGCAGCGCGCGCGGTGCGTCCGTCGCGAGCACGAGCACCTCGTGCGCGTGCCTGCCGCTTGCGCTTTCGGCGAACAGCTGCAGCTCGAGCCCGAGTGCAGGCGCCGACGCGCTCGTGCCGAGGCTTTCGCTGCCCTGTCCGGTGGAGGTGCCGGCTGCGCCTGACTTCACCGTCTGCGAAGCTGCGTCGCCGAGCGTTTCGAACGCG
Source organism: Solirubrobacteraceae bacterium (assembly GCA_035552575.1). Lineage (GTDB taxonomy): Bacteria > Actinomycetota > Thermoleophilia > Solirubrobacterales > Solirubrobacteraceae > Palsa-744. Next base: position 16,821 of record DASZLB010000238.1, read on the forward strand.
TCACGCACGTGGTAGCCATCGGGCACCGGAGCGGAGGTGCCGACGCGGATCACCTGCGCGCCTGCAAGCGAGCGCGCGCCGAGCGGGCGCATCGCGCGCAGTGCCTGCGCGCTCGCTTCCGGCAGCTTGTCGCCGTCGGCGTAGAGCAGCGGCGCGCCGAGCGGCGCGCTCGCGAGCGTCGCGGCGGCGAGCGCTCCGTACCAGTCGTGCTCGTCGACGAGCACGACTACCTGCGGGCGGGTCGCCGGCGTCAGCCCCGGATAGATCGCCTCGGCGACCGCCGCCGCGTCGCTGGCCGGGTCGGCGCCGCCGAGCCGCGTCGTGTTCTTCGTCGAGATGCCGACGACGCCGTGCGCGACCGGCGCCGGGAGCGTGCTTGCGCTCGAGCCGGTTCCAGTGGAGCCGTGTCCCTTGCCGCATCCGCCCAACGCGCCCCCGAGCAACGCTCCGGCGGTCGCGAGCGCGGCGATCTGCCGGAGCGAGGAGGCGCGCATGGGCGCGGACACTAGCGCGCGCGGCGGAGCGCGCCGGGCGCGCTCGAGCGCGCGTGCGCCGTTCTCGAAGCCGATCCTGCCGCGGCGAGGTTTGCGCAGGTTCGAGATCGGAGCGCTCGTCGCCGACACCCGCAATTCCGGCCATTTGCAGGCAAACATGCAGATCGACGCCCAGTTGCTGCAAGCGTCCTTGCACTCTGTTAGCCTGCCGCGGCAAGACGCCGAGTCACTGATCAGATGTCAGAGACCGGGGGACCCAGGTTGTTGGGGCGAATCCCACGTTGGACCGTGAGAAGCGCAGGCTCTTTCAGCGCTAGCCCGTCAGCTAACCCCGGAGGCCGACGAAAGAGGTCGTTGTTTTGCGGGTGCGAACCCTTAGTACGTTCCTAGGCAGTTTGACGTTCCTATTGGCCGCGACGGCGCCTTCGATGGCCGTCACGACCGGCGGCGCAGCCGCCGGAGTCCCGGCGACGGCCCCGGCCGCGGCGGCTCCGACGACGGCTCCCGCGATCCATCTCTCGCCGATCACGGCGAAGTCGCGCAAGCTCAGCTACAAAGGCCCGGTCTATGAGAAGACGGTGACGGGCGAAGTCGTCCCGTATGTCGCGCCGGCTGCGGCGACGCAGCTTACGAGCACGACCGGTGGCAGCCCGACGGGCGCCGCGACGACTGCGGCAGTGACGTCGAACGGCCTGACCGAAGTGACCGAGACGGCGGCGACGCCGCAGCCGGAGCTGCTCGTGCCAGGCTCGATCGCGCGCTACGTCAACGGCTACGCTGCGGCGCCGATGAACGCGCCGGCGAACGTCCAGCAGGTGATCTGGACGGCCAACGAGATCATCGGCCTGCCGTACATCTTCGGCGGCGGACACGCGTCGTTCACATCGGCCGGCTATGACTGCTCCGGAACGGTGTCTTTCGCGCTGCACGGCGGCAACCTGCTGGCGACGCCGATGGACTCCTCCGAATTCGAGTCGTGGGGCTCGCACGGCGCAGGTCGCTGGATCGCGGTCTTCGGTAACGCCGGGCACGCCTACATGGACGTCGCAGGGCTGCGCCTGGACACGAGCGCAGCCGACGACCCGAGCGATCAGCAGGGGCCGCGCTGGCGCCCGCTGCGCCCGGCGAACGCCGGCTTCGTCGTTCGCCACCCGCTCGGACTCTGACTCTCGACGACCCCCGGTCGGCTACGCTTGGACGAGCTGGCCGATCCGGGATCGGTCGCCCCGAAGAACGCAATAGGAGGATCAGATGGCCGGGCTGACCGGGCGCATGTCAACCGTCGTGAAGGCGAAGGTCTCGAAACTGCTGGATCGCGCCGAAGACCCGGCCGAGACGCTGGACTACAGCTACTCCAAGCAGGTCGAACAACTGCAGAACGTAAAGAAGGGCATCGCGGACGTCGTGACCGCGAAGAAGCGCCTGCAGATGCAGGAAAAGACCTTGCAGCAGAGCGTCGTCAAGCTCGACACGCAGGCTCGCCAAGCGCTCTCGGCGGGCAACGAAGACCTCGCGCGCACGGCGCTCGAACGCAAGAACGTCGCGCAGACCGAGCTGCAGGGGCTCGACACGCAGGTCACAGAACTCGAAGATCAGCAGCAGAAGCTGACCGACTCCGAGCAGAAACTTCGCGCCAAGATCGAGGCCTTCCGTACGAAGAAGGAGGTCATCAAGGCGCAGTACTCCGCCGCCGAGGCGCAGGTGCGCATCTCCGAGGCGGCGACCGGCGTCGGCGAGCAGATGGCCGACGTCGGCTTGGCGATGCAGCGCGCCGTCGACAAGACCGAAAACATGAAAGCGCGCGCCGACGCCGTCTCGGAGCTCGAACAGGCCGGCACGTTCGACGACATCACGCAGCTCGGTGGCGGCGAAGACGACATCGACCGCCAGCTCAAGCAGCTCTCGAGCCAGCCCGCAGTCGACGATGACCTCGCAAAGCTGAAGAGCGAACTCGGTCAGGGCGGTGGCGCAGGCGAGACGCCGCAGATCGCCCGCGGCGCCGACGCCGGCGCGAGCGCGCCTGCGCCTGCTCCGCCGAGCGACGGTGGCCAGTCGTGATCGTCCGCATCTCCGGCGAGGACCAGTACCGCCTCGCCGACGAGAACACCACGCAGCTCAACGAGCTCGACAACGCCGTCGTCTCCGCCTGCGAGGGCGGCGACGAGCAGGGCTACGCCGAGACGTTCGCCGCGTTGCTCGACTACGTGCGCAAGAACGGCGAGCGGATCGCAGACGACGAGCTCGCAGGCTCGGATCTGATCCTGCCGCCCGCCGACCTCAGCTTCGAGGAGGCCGGCAAGGCGTTCAACGGCGAGGGCCTGATCCCGGACTAGCGAGCGCGGCCGGCGAGCGCTAGATCGGGATTCCCCAGAGCGGGAACCAGCGCTCGATTTCGGTCTCCATCGGCAGCTCCGAGCCGACCTGCGCCTTGAGTTGCAGCTCGCGCTCGGTCGAGCGCTCTTTGCCGTCGCCCGGCGCGGGCACGAACGGGTACCAGGCGCCTCGCTTGTAGTTGTAGATGAAGTAGATCCGCTGCCCTTTGCCGTCGACGAAGCCGAACACGGCGCACAGCAGGCGTTCGCCGAAGCCGGCCGTCTCGATCGAGCTCGACACGGCGTTGATCCCGACGGCGAGGTCTTCGACGCTCGGCGCGCCGTCGGGATTGCGCAGGATCATCCAGCGGTAGCCGTAGCTGTCGTCTTCGGTCTTGACGCTCGTGCCGCTGTCGCCGCCGGTCGCCGTGACGACTTCTTCCATGTCCTTGATCGTCGCTTCGAATTCGCTCGTCGCGAGCGCCTGGAAGACGATCGCGGCGCTGCCCGACGGGTCGATCTGGTGCTCGGCCTGCAGGTCGACATACGCAGTCGTGATCGCGAACAGGCGGTCGGGCGCCGGTCCCTTGACCTGGTGGCGCCCGGTGAGGATGTCGCGCAGGCCCAAGGCTCAGGCGTTCGCGGCGCTGAGGCCGCCCTGCAGCTGCGACTCGAGGCGCTCGAGCGCGGCGAGGCGCTGCTCGAGCGGCGGGTGGTCGGCGAACAGGTTCATCAGCGACTTCTTCGCACGCGCCGGGATGATGAAGAACGCGCTCATGCTTTCGGCCTTGCGCAGGTCCTGCGCCGGCTCGCGTTCGATCGTGCCGCTGATCTTCAACAGCGCCGAGGCGAGCGCGCTCGGACGCCCCGTGAGCACGGCCGAGCCGCGGTCCGCGGCGAACTCGCGATAGCGCGAGAGCGTGCGCAGCAAGACGAACGAGACCGCGTAGACGACGACCGAGACGAGGATCACGACCATGATGTCCTGCTCCTCTTCGTCGTTGCCGTAGCCGCCGCCGAAGAACAGCGCGAACTGCGCGATCATCGAGGCGAGCGTGGCGAAGAAGCTCGCTAGCGTCATCACCATCACGTCGCGGTTGATCACGTGCGTCAGCTCGTGCGCCATCACGCCTTCGAGCTCGGCTGGCGAGAGCATCTCGAGGATCCCGCGCGTCGCGCAGACCGTCGCGGACTTCTGCGAGCGCCCCATCGCGAGCGCGTTAGGCATCGAGGTCTCCATCACGCAAACGCGCGGTTTCGGCAGGTCGGCCTGCACGCAGAGGCGGTCGATGATCCCATGCAGCTCGGGCTCCTGCTCGGGCGTGACCTCTTTGAGCCCGAGCGAGGCCATCGCGAGTTTGTCCGAACCGAACAGCTGCACGAGCAGCAGCACGACCGCGACGACGACGATCAGCCCGGCGCCGGCGCCGGCGGCGAACAGCACGCCGACGAACACGACGTAGAGCAGGCCGAGCAGGAACAGCGTCAGCAGCATGCGCGCCTGCAGGCCCGTGTCCTTGCCGAAGCTCTGACGTCGTGGCGCCATGCGCAGATTGTCGCAGACAGAGATACGCGTGCCCTAAAGTTGCGCCTGATGGCGCACCCGCGGACACAGCCACGCTCGAATGGTGGGACCCAGGCGCGATGAAGCCCGAAATTCATCTGCTCGGAATATCGATAAAGACGTTCGGCGTCACGTTCGCACTCGGCTTCGTCGCTTGCGGGATGGTCGTCGCGCGCAGGCTGCGCGAGCTCGGCAGGCCGGTCGACTGGGCTTATGAGATCACCTTCGCGGCGCTCGTCGGCGGTGTCGTCGGCGCGCGCGCCTACTACGTCATTCAGAACTACTCGACGACTAAGCACGACCTGCTCGGCTCGGTCTTCTCGGGCTCCGGGCTCGTCTGGTATGGCGGCGCGATCGGCGGCGCGATCGGCGTGCTCGGCTGGATGCGCTGGCGAGGAGTCCTCGAACTGCGGATGCTCGACATGTGCGCGACGGCGCTTGCGCTCGGTTATGCGATCGGGCGGATCGGCTGCCAGGTATCGGGCGACGGCGACTACGGGATCCACTCGACGCTGCCGTGGGCGATGGGCTATCCGCACGGCACGCTGCCGACGCCGCCCGGCGTCAAGGTCCAGCCGACGCCGATCTACGAGACCGTCGCGATGTGTCTCGTCGCGTGGGGGCTGTGGCAGCTGCGCGACCGCGTCAGGCCGGGCGTCGTGTTCGCGCTGTACCTGCTGCTGAGCGGCTTCGAGCGCTTCCTCGTCGAGTTCGTGCGCCGCAACACGGAGGTCTTCGCCGGGCTCACCTCGCCGCAGCTCGAGAGCGTCGCGCTGATGGCGATCGGCGCCGTCTGGCTCGCGCTGATCGTGCGCCGCGGCGGCGCTTCGGCGCTGCGTGCCGCGCCGGCCTGAGCCGGGCGCATTGGCTACTGCGCCGCAGGCACGCGATAATCCCGCGGCGATGGCGACCGAGACGACCCTCTCCGACGTGTTTCCGCTGGGCAGCCGCGTGAACGAACGCGGGCGCCTGGAGATCGGCGGCTGCGACACGATCGAGCTCGCGCGCGAGTTCGGCACGCCGGCATACGTCGTCGCCGAGGATGACCTGCGCGCGCGTGCACGCGCGTTCGTGCAGGCCGGCGCCGCGACAGGCTACCGCGACTTCAACGTCGTCTTCGCGTCGAAGGCCTTCCCCTGCACGGCCGTGCTCGCGCTGTTCGCGCATGAGGGGCTGTGGTGCGACGTCGCCTCCGGCGGCGAGCTGCACCTCGCGCTGAACGCAGGCTTTCCCGCCGAGCGGCTCGTGCTGCACGGAAACGCGAAGTCGGAGAGCGAGCTGCGCACGGCGCTCGAGCTCGGCGTCGGTCTGATCGTGCTCGACAATTTTAATGAGATCGATCGTCTTGAACGGCTGCTGGCACGTGGCGATTCGGGCGGGGCTGACGCGCAAGTGCTGATTCGCGTGACGCCGGATGTACGCGGCGAGACGCACGAGAAGATCTCGACCGGTCAGGCCGACTCGAAGTTCGGCTTCTCGATCGCGCGCGCCGCCGAGGCGATCGCGCGCGTGCAGCAGGCCGGCGGGCTGAAGCTCGAAGGCCTGCACGCGCACATCGGATCGCAGCTGCTCGAGCTCGACCCGTTCCGCGCCGAGATCGCCGAGCTCGCGAAGCTCGGCGACTTCCCCGTCTGGGACCTCGGCGGCGGCCTCGGCGTGCGCTACACAGCCGAGCAGCCCTCGCCGCCGCCTGTCGAGGAGTACGTGCAGACGATCGCACAGGCCGCCGCCGAGCACGGGATGGACGCGCCCGGCAAGCGGCTGTTCATCGAGCCCGGGCGCTCGCTCTGCGCGAACGCCGGCGTCACGCTGTACGGCGTCGAGAGCGTCAAGCAGAACGTCTCGCGCTGGGTCGCCGTCGACGGCGGCATGTCGGACAACCTGCGCCCGATGCTCTACGGCGCCGTCTACGAAGCGCACGTCGCCGACCGGCTCGGCGGCGAGATGCCGTGCGAGCTCGCCGGAAAGCACTGCGAGTCGGGCGACGTGATCGTCCGCGAGGCGCTGCTCGACGATCCGCGCGTCGGCGACGTCGTCGTGACGCCGGCGACCGGTGCGTACGGTTATGCGATGGCGAACAACTACAACGGCGTGCCCCGCGCGCCAGTGATCTTCTGCCGCGACGGCGACGCACGCGCCGTCGTCAGGCGCGAGACCTTCGACGATCTGATCGCACGCGATGTCCGCTGAAGGGCAGGGCAGTCCCGGCGCGCCGCCGTTTCAGGTCGGCCTGCTCGGCCACGGCACCGTCGGCGCGGCCTTCGCGTCGCTGCTCGACGAGCGCGCCGACGAGATCGAGCGCTTCAACGGACGCCGGCCGGTGATCTGCGGCGTGCTGACGCGCTCGCGCGGCGACTTCGAGCAGATCCTCGCCGACTCGGATCTGATCGTCGAGGTGATGGGCGGGCTCGAACCGGCGCGCGACTATCTGATGCGCGCGATCGCCGCCGGCAAGCACGTCGTCACGGCGAACAAGCAGCTGCTCTCCCAGCACGGCGAGGAGCTGTTCGAGAGCGCGCGCGAGCGCGACGTGCGGCTGCGCTTCGAGGCTGCCGTCGCCGGCGCCGTGCCGGTCGTGCGCGTGCTCGAGGAGTCGCTCTCGGCGACGCCGATCGAGCGGATCCACGGAATCGTCAACGGCACGACGAACTTCATCCTCAGCGAGATGGCGCGCGGCCTCTCCTACGCCGATGCGCTCGCCGAGGCGCAGCGCGTCGGCTACGCCGAGGCCGATCCGTCGGACGACGTCTCCGGACGCGACGCCGCGGCGAAGATGGCGATCCTCGCGCGGCTCGCGTTCGGCTCGCCCGTGCACCTCGACGAGGTCCGCTACGAAGGAATCGAGAACCTGCACGGCGACGACCTCGAGTACGCGCGCGAACTCGGGCTCGGGCTGAAGCTCGTCGGCACCGCCGAGCGCCGTCAGGGTGGGCTCGCGGTGCACGTCCATCCGACGTTCCTCTACTCCGGGCACCCGCTCGCGTCGATCTCCGGCCCGTTCAACGCCGTTACGGTCGAATCCGAGACGATCACCGAGCTGACGATGTCCGGCCCCGGCGCAGGCGGCTTGCAGACGGCGAGCGCCGTGCTCGGCGACGTCGTCAGCGTGATGACCGGCGGCGCGCGCCCGCCCGCGCCCCCGTTGCGCCTCGAGCTCATCGAGGACGTCGAGAGCGCGTACTACCTGCATCTCGACATGACTGACGAGCCCGGCGTGCTCGCCTCGGTGACGAAGGCGCTCGGCGAGCACAGCGTCTCGATCAAGTCCGTCGTGCAGCGCGGTATCTCAGAGCACGCGCGGCTCGTGATGGTCACGCATCCCGTGCTCGAGTCGAGTTTGCGCGCCGCGCTCGAGCAGATCGGCGAGTTCGGCTTCATGCGCGCCGCGCCAAGGATGATCAGAGTCATCGAAGAGGAGTTCACGTGAGCGAGACGCCTCCTGTCAGCGATTTCCCGCGCGTGCCGCTGCCGCGCGTCGAAGGCGCCGCCTTCAGCGGCACGCACGTGCCGTTGATCGAGCGCTACCACGAGCGCCTGCCGTTCGAGCCCGGCGACAAGCTCGTCAGCCTGCAGGAGGGCTCGACGCCGCTGCTGCGCGCGCCCGTCATCTCGGAGATGGTCGGCGCGACGGTCCGGCTGAAGCTCGAGGGCGCCAACCCGACCGGCTCGTTCAAGGACCGCGGGATGACGTGCGCAGTGTCCGCCGCCGTGCGCGACGGCGCGAAGGCCGTAGTTTGCGCCTCGACCGGCAACACCGCCGCGAGCGCCGCTGCGTATGCCGCGCGAGCCGGGCTGACGTGCGCCGTGATCGTCCCCGACGGCAAGATCGCACAGGGCAAGATGGCGCAGACGCTCGTGCACGGCGCGCGCGTGATCTCGCTCGCCGGGAACTTCGACCAGGCGCTGACGCTCGTGCGCGAGCTGACGGCCTCGCATCCGATCGTGCTCGTCAACTCCGTCAACGAGTTCCGCATAGAAGGCCAGAAGACGGCCGCGTTCGAGATCCACGAGGCGCTCGCCGGGGAGCTCGACGCCCTCTGCATCCCTGTCGGCAACGCCGGCAACATCACCTCCTACTGGCGCGGCTTTCGCGAGATGGACGCGCGTCCGCGAATGCTCGGCTACCAGGCCGAAGGCGCAGCGCCGCTCGTCGAGGGGCACCCGATCGAGCACCCCGAAACGGTCGCGAGCGCGATCCGCATCGGCAACCCCGTGCGCTGGGAGGACGCGATGTCGGCCGCGACCGACTCGCGCGGCGCGATCCGGATGGTCAGCGACAAGGAGATCCTGCACGCCTACCGTCTGCTCGCCTCGCGCGAAGGGATGTTCTGCGAGCCCGCCTCGGCCGCGTCCGTCGCCGGGCTGCTCAAGTACGGCGCCGAAGGCGCCGAGCAGATCGTCTGCGTGTTGACCGGCCGCGGCCTGAAGGACCCCGAGACGGCGATTGCCAACAACGACGGGCTGATCATCCAGTGCGTCGCCGAGACGGCCGCGATCGAGGAAGCGGTATTGGGTGATCCGTAGGAGGCTCGTTCGCGTGCCGGCGTCCTCGGCGAATCTCGGCCCGGGGTTCGACTGCATGGCCGCTGCGCTCGCGCTGCACGTCGAGCTCGAGGTGATCGAGACGGGCGAGTTCGCCGTCGAGAGCGACCTGCCGCTGCCGGCCGGGCGCGAGAACCTCTGCGTGCAGGCATTCGAGCGGCTGCACCCGGCCGACGGCTTCACGTTCAGGATCCGCTCCGACGTTCCGCTCTCGGGCGGCCTCGGCTCGAGCGCCGCCGCGATCGTCGCCGGCCTGATGGCCGCAGATCATCTGTTCGAGATGGACGCCGACCTGCTCGCGCTCGCGTCCGAGCTCGAGGGGCACCCCGACAACGTCGCCGCCTCGCTGCTCGGCGGCTTCGTGATCTGCGCCGACGGGCAGGCGACGCGCTTCGAGCCGCCGACCGGCCTCGAGGCGCTCGCCGTCGTTCCCGAGGATTCCGTGCGCACGAGCGCGGCGCGTGCCGCGCTTGCGGCCGAGGTGCCGCTGCAGGACGCCGTCTTCAACGTCGCGCACGGCGCGCTGTTGACGCTCGGGTTGGCCAGGGGAGACTGGGACCTGCTCGGCCGCGGCCTCGCCGACCGCCTGCACCAGCAGCAGCGCTCGTCGCTGTTCCCGCGCTCCTACGAGCTCGCCGCTCGCGCACGCGAGCTCGGCGCTCTCGGCGCGACGGTTTCAGGCGCCGGGCCGACGGTGCTCGTGTGGTGCTTCTACGAGCAAACCGGCGCCGTCGCCGAGACGCTCGCGCGCGAGGTCGACGGCTGGGCGACGCTGATGCGTGCGCCGTTCGAGCCGCAGGGCGCTTACGTCGTCGCGCTGTAGCGCCGCTCGTCTGAGGTATGCGTGCCGCTAGCGCAGCTTCGCGAGGCGCTCTGAGGCGGCACTGAGACCGGGCAGGCGCTCGAGCACTTCGCCAGCGAGGTCGAGGTAGTCCTCGCCGAGGTCCGGGCGGTGATCGAGGATCGAGCGCGCGCGCTCGGCCGACTCGGCGTAGGCGATCGAGGAGCGGATCACCGTGTCGAAGACGAGCTCGCCGAAGCGCTCCTTCAGCGACGCGAGCGCCTCGCGCGAGTGGACCGTGCGCATGTCGGCGAGGTTCAGCAGGACGCCGATGACCGACAGCTCCGGGTTCAGCCCGTCGCGCGCGAGCTCGACGAGCTCCATCGCCTGCTCGACGCCCTGCAACGCGAAGTACTGCGCCTCGGCCGTGACGAGCGCGCGATCGGCTGCGACGAGCGCGTTGACCGTCAACAGGCCGAGCGACGGCGGGCAGTCGATCAGGACGATCTCGTAGTCGTCTCCCAGCTTCGCGAGCGCACGCCGCAGCGTCAGCTCGCGTCCCATCTTGCCGCCGAGCATCAACTCCGCCTCGGCGAGCGTGAGGTTCGCCGGGATCAGGTCCTCGTGGATCGCCTCGACGGCCTTTGCGCGGCCAGAGAGGACGTCGGCGATCGTCGGCTCGGCGTCGGGCGGGACGTCGAAGTAGTCCGACAGGTTGCCCTGCGGATCGAGGTCGATCGCAAGCGTCCGCACGCCGCTGCGGCGCAGCGCGTCGGTCAGGGTGCGCACGGTCGTCGTCTTGCCCGTGCCCCCCTTCTGCGAGAGGACGGCGATTGTGTCGGCCATTGTCGGGGCGATACTACGTGTCCCGGCGCCGCCGCGCACGGCCGGCGGCGCGGGGTACGCGGAGGAGGCTCAGGCGCCCGTGCCGACGGTCCGGCGCGTCTCGCTGCCGGCGCCGCTGCGGTCGCGCTCGACGACGATGAAGCCGAGCCGGTAGCGCCCGACGATGATCTCGTCGCCGTCCTGCAGCAGCCTGCCTTCGATTCGCTCGCCGTTGACGAACACGCCGTTGAGGCTGCGATCGTCGAGCACGCGCACCCCGTCGGGCTGGCGCACGATCAGCGCATGCCGGCGCGAGACGGTCGGGTCGTCAAAGCGCACATCGGCGGCGAGGCTGCGCCCGATCCGCGTCCACTCGCGAGCGAGCGGCACGACGCGCAATCCGTCGCCGTCCTCGACGCACAGGTACTCGCCGGCCTGCTCGATGCTCGCTCTCGCGTCCGCGAGCTGCGCCTCGCGGTCCTGCGGCGCGGGCTCGGCGAGCATGCCGTGACGTGCCGTCTGCTCGACTGTCGACTCGCCCTGACCGCTGAACAGCGACGCGCGCACGAAATCGCTGCCGCCGCAGCCTGGGCAGTCCGTCAACGTGTCGAGGCCGTTCAGCGTAAGCACATAGCCGCAATTGCGGCAGCAAAACGAGCCGGCGCCGACAAAGGTTCCCCTGCTGAGTAGATCCATCCTGCTGCTCCCTTCCTGCTTGGCGCTCCGCTAGGTACCGCTGGTGCTCCTAGTCGAGGGATAGCTCGTGACAATCATAACGAGTCGATCCTGGCGGCGGATTCCGGATTCCCGCATTTTGCGAAAGCTCGATCGGTCCCCGCTTGCGTCGCCATCCCGCGACGAGTACTAAGTACCCCGCGCGATCCGCGCGCAAACTCACGGTGTCGCCGCTGGCAGGAGCGGCGGTGCGGACGGCGAAATCCGAGGCGACGATGTCCTCGCCGACGATCCACGTAGAGCAGTTCGAGCGCTTTCTCCTGCGCCGCGGCGTCGGCGCGCTCGAGGCCGACCGCGACCGCTGTGCCGACTGCGGCCGCACGCCGTTGACCGGCGAGCACGTCCACATCTACGACGGGCGCGGCGGCGGGCTCGTCTGCGAGCTGTGCCGCACGCTGCGGCGCGAGCCGCCCGTCGCCAGCGAGACCGTGCGCCACTGCGAGCACGGGCACACGGTTCGCTTGACTGCACGCGCCGCCTAGCCGCGTCGCGCTCCGACTCGCTTTAGACTGCCGGGCAGATGGACCCCGTGACCGTCTCGACCGTGATCTCGGCTCCTCGCGAGCAGGTATTCGACTACCTGCAGGACATCGCGAACCACAGCGAGTTCACCGACCACTACATCGTCGACTGGCATCTGACGCGGATCGACTCGATCGGACGCGGGGCCGGCGCGCGCTTTCGCGTGAAGGCGCCCGGCAACCGCTTCAGCTGGGGCGACGCGACGTTCGTCGAGGTCGAGCGCCCGCACCGGATCGTCGAGGCAGGGCGCACGGGCAAGAACAACCGCATCCGCACGATCGGCACGTACGAGCTCGCACCGGGCGCGTCGGGCACGACGCGCGTGCGCTTCACGCTCGAGACGGCGCCCGTGACGATCTCCGACC
>DASZLB010000239.1:0-3114 GCA_035552575.1 Solirubrobacteraceae bacterium
CAGGTAGGCCCCGAGCAGGCTGCTCGTCGAGGCGATCATCGCGCACCACGCCGTCGCGCCGTCGGCGCTTGCGAGCTGCTCGAGCGCGAGCGCCATCTCGGCCGGGCGCGCCTCGCGGCCGCCGAGCGAGCGCGGCAGGCAGAGGCTCAGCAACCCGGCGTCGCGCAGCTCGCTCAGCAGCTCGCGTGGCAGCTCGCGCTCGCGCTCGGCGCGCTCGGCGAGCGCGCCGGCCTGCGCGGAGATCCGCAGCGCCGCACTGAGCGGCGGCTCGGACGTGCCGATGGGCTCGGTTTCGATCGCCATGTTCGCTGCGGCAGCTTCGCGTTCGCGGGCGAGACTATCGCGTCGCGCGCGGGCCGTCACGGAAGCGCGCTCGCCCCGGAGGAGCGCGACGAGCGGTCACGCCTGCTTGCGATGATCGAGCGATGCTCTACGAAGACCGCTCACGCGCGGAGTCGTTCGGAGCGATCGCGCAGCTGTACGACCGCGCGCGCCCGTCCTACCCGCCTGAGCTGATCGACGCGCTGCTCGCAGATCAGCCGCGGCGCGTGCTCGACGTCGGCTGCGGCACGGGGATCGCGGCGGCGCTGCTCGCGGCGCGCGGCTGCGACGTGCTCGGGGTCGAGATCGACGAGCGGATGGCCGAGGTCGCGCGCACGCGCGGGCTCGAGGTCGAGGTCGCGCAGTTCGAGCGCTGGGACGCGCGCGGGCGGGCGTTCGAGCTGTTGACCTCGGCACAGGCGTGGCACTGGATCGATCCGCTCGCGGGCGCGCAGCGGGCGGCGAGCGTGCTCGAGCCGGGCGGGCGCATCGCGCTGTTCTGGAACTTCGGCTCGCCGCCGGCGGACGTCGCGGCATCGCTGGAGCAGATCTACGCGCGCCACGCGCCGGGTCTCGCGAATCGCTCGATACTGCTCGGCGGAGCGGACGCGCGCGCGCAGGCGGCTGTCGCGGGGATCGCGAGCGCTGGCGAGTTCACGGCGGCGGAGGTGGACACGTTCGCGTGGAGCAGGACGCACGACACGGCGAGCTGGCTCCAGTTGCTGCAGACGCACAGCGATCACCAGGCGCTGCCGGCGGCGCAGCGCGAGCGGCTGCTGCAGGCAGTCGGCGAGGCAATCGACTCGCTCGGCGGCTCGTTCGAGCTGCGATACGAGGCGATCCTTGTCGCCGCGCAGCGTCTCTGATCGGGGCGCGCTACGGCGCCAGGCGAGTCAGCGCCCAGCCGGCTTGCTCGCGCGTGTAGAGCAACCGGTCGTGGATGCGATCGTCGCTTTGCAGCCAGAACTCGACGGCACTGGGGGTGACGCGAATCGCGCCCCAATCGGGCGGGCAGTCGGGCGGTGCCTCCATCGCCTCGAGCAGGTGCGCGTGGCGTTCGCGCAGCGGCGCGATGTCCTCGATCGGCTCGCCCTGGCGCGAGACGATCGTCTGCATGCGGTGCGCTGGATCGCGCTCGGCGAACAGCTCCTCGCCGAGCGAGCGCTCGGCGAGCACGGCATCGCCTGCGACGTGCACCTGACGCCCGAGCGAGGGCCAGTAGAACAGCAGCGCGACGTGCGCGTTCTCGGCGATCTCGCGTGCCTTGCGCGTCCACAGCGCGGAGGTGAAGATCAGCGCGCCGTCGTGCAAGCGCTTCAGCGAGACGGTCCGCGCGCTCGGGCGCGCGTCCTCGCCGACGGTCACGAACGTGACGGCGTGCGGATCGGCGACACCGCGCTCGCGCGCTTCGGCGAGCCACGTGCCGAGCAGCTCGAGCGGCTCGCGCGGGCTCGTCGCGATGTCGATTCGCGCGTCCACGCTCACTCGGTCAGGCAGGTGTCCTCGTCGGAGTAGGCCGGCGCGCAGGCGCAAATCACGCGCAGCGGCTCCTCGCCGACGTTGAACAGCTTGTGTCGCGCGCCGGGCTCGATCAACGCGCAGTCGCCGACGCCGATCGAGCGCTCCTCGCCGTCGATCACGAGCCGCCCGCGCCCGGCGCTGACGAGGTACAGCTCCTCGGTCGAGCGGTGGTAGTGCTCGGTCGTCGCGCCGCCGACGGGAATCGTCGCCTCGGCGAGGCTCTGGTTGCACGCGGGCATCGCGACTTTGCCGGCCCACTCGCGGATCTCGGAGCCGTCGAGCGTGACGAAGGCGTCGATCTCCTCGTAGCCGCGCACGTGCATATGAGAAAGCGTATTGATCGGTCGATCGGCCTCGCGTCCAGCGCGCCGATTCTGTGTCGGCAGGCGCCGTTATGGTCATCGCGAGATGACTTCCACGACAACAGACACGACGGCCGGCGCGGACAACGCAGAGCAGCCGATCGACCGCAAGACGGTCCTCGCGCTGATCGCGATGGGCGTGGCCGTGTTCATCATCGCGAACGACTTCACGGCGCTCGCCGTGGCGTTGCCGGCGATCGAGAAGCAGTTCGACACGGACGTCGGGACGGTCCAGTGGGTGATCAACGCGTACGCGCTGACGTTCGGCGTGCTGATCGTCGTCGGCGGTCGCCTCGCGGACATCTTCGGGCGCAAGCGGATCTTCATCCTCGGCGCGGCGATCTTCGCGGTGTTCTCGGTGCTCGGCGGCGTCGCGCAGGACACGGCTTGGCTGATCGCGTGCCGAACGCTGATGGGGATCGGCGGGGCGATGATGTGGCCGGCGATCCTCGGGATGACGTTCGCGGCGCTGCCGGAAAGCCGTGCGGGCCTCGCGGGCGGGCTGATCCTCGGCGCGGCGGGGATCGGCAACGCGGTCGGGCCGATGTTCGGCGGTGTGCTGACGGACGCGCTGAGCTGGCGCTGGATCTTCTTCGTCAACGTGCCGATCGCTGCGTTCGGCGTGCTCGCGACGTGGCTCGCGATCCACCAGACCGAACCGGAGCCGGCCGATCGGCGGATCGACTACGGCGGCGTCGCGACGCTCTCGCTCGGTCTCGTCTCGCTGCTCGTCGCGCTCGACCAGGTGACGGATTGGGGCTGGGGCGACCCGCGGATCGTCGTGCTGCTCGTGCTCTGCGCGGTGATGCTGACGGGCTTCGGCTTCGTCGAGCGACGGATGGGCGAGGCGGCGCTGATCCCGCGCGACGTGATCGCGAACCGCAACTTCAGCACGGCGTGCCTGGCGGTC
>DASZLB010000240.1:0-19138 GCA_035552575.1 Solirubrobacteraceae bacterium
CGAACGGCTCGTCGAGGCACAACAGCGGCTTGCCCGAGAGCAGCGTTCGCACGAATGCGACGCGCTGGCGCATGCCGCCGGAGAGCTCGCGTGGGTGCGCCTGCTCGAAGCCAGCCAAGCCGAGCTCGGCGAACAGCTCGAGGGCGCGTGCGCGAGCGGTCGCGCGCGGAACGTGTGCGATGCGCAGCGCGAGCGACGCGTTGTCGAGCGCATCGAGCCATGGCAGCAGCAGGTCGTGTTGCGGCATCAGCACGGCCCTGTCGCACACGATCGAACCCGTCTCGGGAGTCTGCAGTCCGCAGATCAGCTCGAGCAGCGTCGTCTTGCCGCAACCGCTCGGCCCGACGACCGCGAGCAGCTCGCCGCGTGCGGCGCCGAGCGAGACGCCGGCGAGCGCCTCGACCGGCGTGCCGCCGCGAGCGGTGAACGTGCGCGAAACGTCGCGTACGTCGATCGCGAGCCCGAGCGCACGATCACCGGCGTCTCGCTCGCGCTCCACTCCGCCGGCCACCGAAGGCACTGCGCGTGATTCAAGCTCCGTCGCCACTCGACTCCCTTCGCGGGCATTACCCCACAGGTTCGAAGGGTCGGCGCCGGGAATCCGCGTCCTGGGCGCCATCTCAGCCGGCCTTCCCGCCAGCCCCCCTGGTGTCTGCTCTTGCTTGGGCCTGATGCTACTCCGTGCCGCCGATTTGGACAGCGACTCGGTCGTGAACGTGACGCAGCTTGCGAGCGTCGATCGCGCGACGCTGGAGGCGCGCATCGCGGCGCTGCCGGATTGGCTGATGGAGCAGGTCGACAGCGGCCTGCGCCGCGCGTTGGCCTTGGCCCCGCAGGCCTGACCGGCTCAGACGCCGACGACCGGCCGCGTCAGCGCGCGCACGAAGTCCTCGAGCTGTGGCGTCGTCCAGCACTCGAACGCCGTGCAGAACTCCTCGTAGGCCGCGATCACGGAGTCGCCGTAGTTCCAGTACAGGCGCGGCTCGGGGTTCAGCCAGAACGTGCGCCCGGCGCGTGCGGCGATCTGCGCGAAGATGTCCGCACGCGGGTCGCGGCCGTTCGTTCGCGCGTCGCCGAGCACGATCACGGTCGCGCGCGGGTGCAGGTCGTCCTCGACCTGCACGAGGAACTCCGACCAGACGCGGCCGTAGTCGGTGTAGCCGGAGATGTCGGCGACGCCGGCGTCGCCCGAGATCCGTTCGCTGACCGTCTTGAAGTTGCGCTCGTGCTCGAAGATGTCCGTGACCTCGGAGATTCGCTCGATGAACACGAACGAGCGCATCTTGCGGAACGTGTCGTGCAGCGCGTGCAGCACCGAGAGGAAGAAGACCGATGCCGACGTGACGCTCGTCGAGACGTCGCAGAGCACGTAGATCTCCGGGCGTTTCGGGCGGCGCGGGCGGAACTTCAGCTCGACCGGCACGCCGCCTGTCTGAAGCGACGCGCGCATCGTGCGCCTGACGTCGATCTGGGCGTGGCGGCGGTGGCCACGGTTCTGCATCCCCTGCGTCGCCAGGCGCCGGCGCAGCTGCGTGACGACGCGGTGAACCGCCGCGAGGTCCGCGAGCGGGCCCGACGGCAGCGCGCGATCCAGCTCGCCGAGCGCCCGCGCCGGCGGCAGGTTGCCCGTGCGCTCGATCTGCGAGCGCTCGAGCTCGCGGCGCAGGAGCGCCTCGAAGCGGCGCAGCGCCTCGCGCGGCAGCCCGTCGTGGCGCGGGTCCTCAGGCGGCAGATCCGGCTGCGGCTCGGCGCGCAGGCCGAGCGCGCGGCGGATCCGCTGCACGTCGACGCCGATCACGCCGGAGCCCTCCTGGCGGCGCGCGAAAGCGGCGATCGCCATCCGCGCGAGGTCGCGCATCGCGCCCTCCGAGCCGTCGCGCAGCGCTGCCGCGATCTCGGCGCGCAGCGCATCGAGCTCGTCCTCGGTCAGCTCCGCGAGCATCGCCTCCTCGCCCTCGCGCACGCCCTCGCGAGTCGCCGCGAGCTCGACGGCGCGGAAGAAGAAGCGATCGAACACGAGCTCGAAGACGCGCCTGTCCTCCTGGCTCTTCGCGAGCGTCGCCGCGAGCGCCTCGCGGAAGTCCTCTTGCGTCGTCCAGCTGATCTCGCGCAGCACCTCGAACGCGTCGAGCAGCTCCGAGGTCCCTACGGCGACGCCCTCGCCGCGCAGTTCCTCGCCAAACTCGAGGATTCGCGCCGGCAGCCCCTCGGGGGCCGGCAGCCTGCCCAGCGCCGGTTCGCGCTCAGGCGACATCGGCCGGCGATCCGAGCTTCAGCCCGACCCGCTCGGCGACGACGTCCATGTCGGTGCGGTGCTTGACGATCACCGACATCGTCTCGTTGAACGTGTCCCGGTCGATGTCCTCGACGCCAAGCAGCAAGAGTGCGCGCGCCCAATCGATCGACTCCGCGATCGACGGCGGCTTCTTCAGGTCGAGCGAACGCACCATACCGATCACCTCGACGAGCCGCCGCGCGATCGTCTCGCTCAGGTCCGGCGCGTGCAGGCGGACGATCTCGAGCTCGTGCTCGAGCTCCGGGTAGTCGAGCCACAGATACAGGCAGCGGCGCTTCAGCGCCTCCGTCAGCTCGCGCGAGTTGTTCGACGTCAGCAGCACGATCGGGTGCGTGCGCGACTCGACGCGGCCTAGCTCGGGAATCGAGATCTGGAAGTCCGAGAGAACCTCGAGCAGCATCGCCTCGAACTCCTGATCGGTCTTGTCGATCTCGTCGATCAGCAGCACGACCGGCTGCTCGGAGGAGATCGCCGTCATCAGCGGTCGCGCGAGCAGGAACTCCTCGCCGAAGATGTCCTCCTGCACCGCGTCCCAGCCCGTACCCGACGCCTCCGCCTGGATCCGCAAGAGCTGCTTGCGGTAGTTCCACTCGTACAGCGCCTTCGCCTCGTCGAGTCCCTCGTAGCACTGCAGGCGCACGAGCTCGCGCCCGAGGTACTTCGACAGCGCCTTCGCGAGCTCCGTCTTGCCGACGCCCGCCGGACCCTCGACGAGCACCGGCTTACCGAGCCGCGTCGCCAGATAGGAGACGAGCGCCGTCGACTCGCCCGGCAGGTAGCCGACCTCGCGCAGGCCTGCTGAGACGTCCTGCACGGACGTCGGCGCGGACACGGCGCTGTCTGGAGCGGCGGACATCGTCCGCGCAATGATAGGTGGCGAGCGCGATTCCCCGCCCGCGTCCGCCGACGCCCGTCCGCGCTACTCCTCGCCCGGCGGCGTGTCCTCGAACGACATCTGCCCCGAGCCCGAGCTCGGCGCGGGCGGAAAGCGCGGGCGAGCGCGGCGTTGCGGCGTGGGCTCGGTCTCCTCGCCGCCCATCGCCGGGAGCTGCTCGCTCGGCCTGCGCGCCGGCACGGGCCGCGTCGCGTCGGTGGGCTGCTCGCCCTCGGCACGAGCACGACGCGACCCACGATCTTCATAAAAATCCGGATCGGCGGCCGTCTGAGGCGGGCGACGGGGCTCTGCTCCGGGGGGTCGATCCTCGCCCGAGCGCATCAGCGGCGGCTCTTCGTGCTCGGCCGCGCGGATCCGTTTGCCGACGTAGGAAAGACCGAGCGCGACGAGCAGCGCGACGAAGATGCCCCACTGCACGCCGACGGCCGAGGTGACCTTTTCGTTGCCTTGCAGGCCCGGCTTGTCGAGCAGCCGGTAGAAGATCAGGATCGCCGCCCACGCGCCCGCGACCATCACGATCGTTCCGTCGCCGCCGGGCACGTGGAACTCGCGTTCCTCCGCGCGCGCGAACAGCAGCGCGAGCACGCCGGCGCTGACGAGCAGCACGGCCGCCTCGACGAACGAGAAGGCCTGGAACGCGCTGAGGCTCTGCTCGGTTGCGTGCGCGGCATTGCGCACGACGACGGTGTCCGTCTTGCTGTACCACGGCAGCAGCATCGTGACGAACAGCCCGAGCGACGTCAGCGCGGCGACGCGCCGATCGCTTCCGAGTGCCCGCCACGCGTCCGCGAGCCTGCCGATAATCGCTCGTCCCTGCATCACCGTGCCCGCCATCTCGCCCGCGCTTGCCTCACCGAGCCAGTCTAGGCGCGGCCCGGCCGGAGGACCGCGTCAGCCGCGCGAGACGACGATCGTGCCTGCGCTCGTCGCGAAGTTGCCCGCCGGATCGGTCGCGCTGACGGTCACGTTGAACGTGCCGCCGCCCTTCGGCGTCGTCCACAGCAGCTTCGGCTTGCCGCGCCCGACGTATGCGCTGTTCGTCCACACCCTGCGCGAGCCCTGGCGGATCGTCAGGCGCACAGTCGAGATCTTCGACAGCGAGACCTGCACGCCCGCGCGCGTGCCGCCCTTCAGCTTCGTCGTGAGCAGCGAGATGACCGGCGCCGTCTTCTCGTAGTTCGTGAATTTCTGCGCCGTCGTGCAGTAGATCTGATCGCCCGCGATCGGCGTCGCGACCGGTTTCGCCGCCGACGCAGCGCTCCTCGCGCTCGCACTCGCCGTCGTGCTCGTGCCTTGCGGCGCCGTGCCACCCGACGGCGTCGTCGGCGTCGTAGTCGCAGGCGGCGTCGTCGTCGTCGTCGGAGTCGTCGTCGGTGCCGGGGCCGGGGCGACCGGGATCGGCGGGCCCTCGTGCGTGCGTTCGCACAAGTGGACGAGGAATTCCGTGAGCAGTTCGTGGTAGTTGAGGTTCGATTCGGAGAACTGGTCGTACATCGACCACGCGCCCGTGTCGTAGTGCGGCGTCTCCGCGCGCGCCTCTGCATCGCCCGCTTCGAACAGCTTCTGCCCGAGCGGATCGCGCGTGATCTGCGTGTAGTCGTAGATCCCGATGACCGCCTGGATGAAGCCGTTGAGGATCCGATCGCCAGGCGCGTACGTGTACTCGGCGTACTCCGAGCCGGCCGGCGTCTTCACCTGCACGCCGTTCGACGGCGCCGTCTCGAAGATGCCGAGCGCCTGCTGTGCGGCAGTCAGCAGCGCCGGTTCCTTGAAACGCGACCACGAGCGCGCGAGCACCTGCAGCGCCGTGCCCTGCGAGAGCCCGCTCGTCCACGGCGGCTTGCCGCCGTCGAACTGGAACATGTACTCCCATGCGATCCCGCCGGCGCGTTTCGTCGCGAGCGGCAGCACTTCGGCGAGCAGCTGGTGCAGGTTCGCGTTTTCGCGACCCGAGAGGAAGTAGCCGTTGCCCTCGCCGAACGTCCCGAGCCATTGGATCTCGATCCCCTGCCCGCCGTAGTACTCCCAGACGATCTTGCTTCCCGGGAAGCTCACGCGCGTGCCGCTCGCGAGCAGCGGTTCCGTCGTCCACCATTTGCGATTGTTTTCGAGCGTCAAGAAGATCACCGGCAGGCGCGAGGCGATGAAGTAGCCAGCAGCCGCCATCGCCTGCACGTTGCTGATCACCGCGCCGAGTTCCGCGCGGCGCGTGCCGCTCAGCTTGCCGAGCGAGCGTTTCGCCGCGGCGTACGCGCTCGCGTATTTCGTGTACAGCGCCGGCGTGATCTGGCCGCTGCGCTGCAAGCTCTGCAGGGCCGCCGTGACGCTTGGGCCCGAGGCTGCGCGGGCGCGGGCGCGGGCGCGAGACGCGCTTGCGGCATGGGCCGCGTGCGCCGGGCCGAGCGGCGCTTTCGCGAGCTTTGCCGAAGTCGAGGGCGAGGCCGCCGCCGATGCGCTCGTGAGGGCTACTGCCAGCGCGCAGAGGGCGGGCGCCGCCAGATGCTTTGCGCGCACGCGCCGCATGCTACGAGCGTGGCGGCGCGAGGGTGCAGCGCTCGTTGCAGGAGCTCGGCGGGGTCGGGCCACGTTGCTGAGAACACGCGTGACACCGGGCGAGTTGCGGCTGAGGAGCGTCGCGCTGCGACGCGCCCACCTACTCCTCGTCCGGATCGAGCTCGTCCGGTTCGAGCTCGTCCTCCTCCTCGCCGGGGTCGTCGCCGTCGCCGGCGGGCAGCTCGGCGCCGGGTTGATAGGTCGCGCGAAAGTCCTCGATCAGGTCGTCGCGCTTGTCTTCGTCGACGGCTACCTCGTCGGAGATCAGCACCCAGTCGGTGCTCTCGAAGGCGTCCATGTCGAAGACCTCGTGATCGACATCGGGGGAGTCGTCGACGACGATCAGCACCTCGGTCTGCGGGTTGAAGTACGTCCCCGGGCGGATCGTGAGCTCGTCGAGCTGGAAGCGGCGCGCGTCCTTCATCGGGCCGGTTTATACCGCCTCTCGCCTACGGAGCGAGTTCGGCGAGCGTGCGCTGCACCTCGGCGTCGACATCGAGCGGCTCGAGACCCTGGCGCCCGCGGCGTTCGTTGCGCGCGACGACGAGCTGGCGAACCTCGCGCGCGAGGCCGGGGTCGTTCCCGGGCGCCTGCGTGGGCGCGAGCAGCTTCGCGACCTCGGCGTCGATGTCGAGCGCAGGCTCGCCGCGCCCGACGAGGCGTGCGCTGCGGGCGCTCAGCATCTGGCGGATTTCGGCCTCCTGCTCGGCGAGCGAGGCGACTGACGCGTACATCTCGGGCGGCGGCGAGCCGTACGGGTCGCTCTCGCCCGTCAGGCCGCCGTCGCCGATGTGATCGAACATGCTGCCGCGGCTGAACAGAAAGATCAGCGACATCACGATCGACACGGCGACCGCGCCGAATACGACGATCGGAAAGGCGCTCTGCAGCACGCCTTGATTGTTGCCGATCGAAGCGCCCTTCGCTACCCTGGCGAGGCAAGATTGACTGACCAGTCAATCACCAGAGTCTGCGCCACGCGCATCCGTCCACCCACAGGGGGAGTTCCAAGAATGGTCGATTTCACGCTCACCGACGAGCAGAAGAACCTGCGCGAAATGGCGCACGACTTCGCGGTCAAGGAGATCCGTCCGGTCGCATGGGAGTACGACAAGGACGGCACGTGGCCGCAGGACATCATCGAGAAGGCCTGGGAGGTCGGCTTGATGAACTCGCACATCGAAGAGCAGTACGGCGGCGCGGGTGCGGGCTACCTCGACGGCTGCCTGATCGAGGAGGAGCTCTCGTGGGGCTGTTCGGGAATCCAGACATCGCTCGG
Organism: Solirubrobacteraceae bacterium; assembly: GCA_035552575.1. GTDB lineage: Bacteria > Actinomycetota > Thermoleophilia > Solirubrobacterales > Solirubrobacteraceae > Palsa-744. The sequence goes on from DASZLB010000240.1 coordinate 7,024, forward strand.
CTGCAACGGCCTGGCGACGGCGCCGATCGCGCTCGGCGGCTCTGAGGAGATCAAGAAGAAGTACCTCGGCGCGCTGACCGAATCGCCGAAGCTCGCATCGTTCTGCCTGACGGAGCCGGACGCCGGCTCGGACGTCTCGGGCATGCGCACGACGGCCGTCAAGAAGGGCGACAAGTACGTCATCAACGGCTCGAAGTGCTTCATCACGAACGGCGGCTACGCGGACTACTACACGGTCTACGCGAAGACCGACAAGGACGCCGGGCACCGTGGCATCTCGGCGTTCGTCGTCGAGCGCGACTGGGGCGTCGTCGTCGACAAGAAGGAGGACAAGCTCGGGCAGCGCGCCTCGAACACGGCGACGATCTCGTTCAACGACGTCGAGGTCCCGGCGGAGAACCTGCTCGGCGAGGAGAACAAGGGCTTCAAGCTCGCGATGATGACGCTCGACCGCACGCGCCCGGGCGTCGCCGCGATGGCCACCGGCATCGCGCGCGCGGCGTTCGACTTCGCCACCGACTACTCGCGCGAACGCGTGCAGTTCGGCGTGCCGATCGCGATGCACCAGGCGATCCAGTTCATCATCGCCGACATGGCGACCGAGATCGAGGCGGCGCGCCTGCTGACGTGGAAGTCCGCGACGATGCTCGACCGCGGCGAACGCAACACGCTGGTCTCCTCGCACGCGAAGCGCTTCGCCGCCGACACGGCGATGAAGACGGCGACCGAAGCAGTGCAGGTCTACGGCGGCTACGGCTTCATCAAGGAGTACCCCGTCGAGAAGCTGTTCCGCGACGCGAAGATCATGCAGCTCTACGAGGGCACGTCGCAGATCCAGCGCCTCGTGATCGCGCGCGAAACGCTGCTCCCGCGTCGTGCCGAGGAGCCGGCCGAGGTCGGCGGCGTCGAAACGGTCGCCGTTTAGCCGGCACCCGCGGCGAGGACCGTTTTTATCGATCGATTGAAGGGTCGGTGAGTGCCGTCGCCCAAGCGCGGCGGCACTCACTCAGCTCAGCGGATCAGCAGCGGCGTGCCGTAGGCCGAGACGACGCCGCCGGGCACGACCTTTACGAGCACGCGGTACGCACCCTTTTTGACGCGCACGACGCGGCTGAACTGGCCGCTGATCGAGTTGCGGCCTTTGACGATCGTGCCTCCGGCGAGGATCCCGTGACCCTGTGCGATTCGCAAGATGCCGACCTGCGCGCCGACGACCGCCGGAGTGACGGTTCCGTAGATCCGCGCGAAGCCGGCGCGCTTCGTGCGCGCGACGTGGCTCGAGACGCGCACGGCGACGTTCTCCGTCGCGACCGGGCTGACCACGGGTGTGCTCGTCGTAGTGAAGACGCGGAACTGCGTGATCTGTTCGAGGCTCGGCACGGTGAAGCTGAAGCTGCCCGTCGACGTCGTCAGCTCAGGATTGCCGATGCTCTGAAAGCCGGCAGTGAAGGGGAACGTGTTCGCCTGCAGCACCACGGCGCGGTTCGCGTTGAGCGTGCCCGAAAGCGTGCCCTGCACGGTCACCGAGCCGCCGAACGGCACGGGATTCGGCGAGGAGAGGATCGCCAGCGAGAGCGGCACCGCGGTCGTTTTGAACGCGTTGTCGGCGCCCGTGTCGACACCGCTCGCGTTGACCGCGACGAGCCGGTAGTGGTAGACGGTGATCGGCTGCAGGCCGGCGATTGCCAGCCGTACGGTGCTTGCGCTCGTGCCGCTGCCCGCGTCGGAGATCGCCGTCTGCGAGCCGTACGCCTTCGTCGGCCCGTACTGGAAGTAGTACGACGTGTTCGCGCCGTTCGGGTTGACCGAGCCGGCGAGCACGGCCGAGGCGTAGCCGATTTCGCGCGCGCCGCCGGTCGTCGCTTTCGGCGCGCCGGCTGCATGCGCGGCGGCCGGCAGCGCGAGCACGGCGATGCTCGCCGCTCCGGCCGCCAGCCTGTACCGCCGCGCGGCGCGCGCCTGACGGCGCCCACCCCCTCGATGCCGATTTGCAAGTCCTGTGAATTTGTTCATGACGCCTCCCTACCCCGCATTGCGGTTGCCTGTCATTGACATCAACCCGAGCGGAAGCCGAGAGATGCGCTCGTAAGCCGCCGGACGCTACGCTCCGGCAACCCTAGCCAGCAGAGGAGACCTAACAGAATGTTCGTGTTCAAAGCCGCCGTCGTCGGCGCCGGGACGATGGGCGGACAGATCGCTCAGACGATCGCCGCCGCCGGGATTCCTGTCGTGCTCAAGGACATCGACGACGCGCTCGTGCAGGCAGGACTCGACGAGGCTCGCAACGTCACGACCGGCCAGATCGGCAAACTCGCCGAGAAGGGCAAGATCACGGCCGAGCAGGCCGAGCAGCAGATCGCGCAGATCCTCGGCCGGATCGAGGGGACGACCTCCTACGCGTCGTTCGGCGACGTCGACTTCGTCGTCGAGGCCGTGCCGGAGCGGATGGAGATCAAGCAGGCCGTCTTCGCCGAGCTAGACGCGGCGACGCCGGGCCACGCGGTGCTCGCCTCGAACACCTCCTCGCTGTCGATCACGGAGATCGGCGAAGCGACGCTGCGCCCGGACAAGGTCGTCGGCTTCCACTACTTCTACCCGGCCTCGATCATGCCGCTGATCGAGATCGTCGAAGGCGAGGAGACATCGCAGGAGACCATCAGCGCGGCTGTGACGTTCGCGCAGGCGATCCGCAAGCAGCCGATCACGTGCGCCGAGGTCCCGGGCTTCGTCGTCAACCGGATCCTCAACTCCTCGAGCGCCGAGGTCTGGCGCGAGCAGGAGGAGAAGGGCCTTTCGATCAAGAAGATCGACGAGGGGCTCGGCGCGGCCGGAATCCTGCCGCTCGGCCCGTACACGCTGATCAACCTGCTCGGCCTCGACACGGTGCTGCACGTCGCCGAGCACCTGATCGAGTCCTACGGCGAAGAACGCTTCTTCGTGCCGAAGGGGATGCAGAAGCTCGTCGCCGAAGGCAAGCTCGGCGCGAAGAGCGGCGGCGACGGGTTCTACGACCCGCAGGGCAACGCGAACATGCCGGGCGAGAACGACCCGGACATCGACGAGCTCGTCGAGCTGCTCTCGCTGAAGACGTTCCTCGAGGCGTGCCTCGTGCTCGAGGAGGGCGTCGCGAGCCACCGCGACATCGACTTCGGGATGATGGCCGGCGCCGGCCTCGACCCGCGCCGCGGCCTGCTGCCGCCGTTCATGCGCGCCGACGTCGACGGGCTCGACACGGTGCTCGAGCGGATGGAGAACGCGCAGGAGAAGTTCGGCGAGCGCTTCACGCCGCCGACGGTCCTCAGGCGTCTCGTCGCGCAGGGCCGGCTCGGGCAGAAGAGCGGCCAGGGCTTCTACGCCTACCCGCGGCCCGACGCCGAGCAGCCGGCCGAGGTCGTCAAGCTCGAGACGCGCGAGGACGGCGTCGCGATCGCGTGGCTCGCTAACGGGCAGATGAACTCGATCTCGCCGCAGGTCGCGGGCGACCTCGCGAAGGTCTGGGCACAGGCGAAGTCCTCGGGCGTGCGTGCGCTCGTGATCGCCTCCTCGAACCCGATGCTCTACTCGGCGGGCGCCGACATCAAGGCGTTCACGACTATGGACGCGGCCGCCGGCGAGACGCTGATCCACGAGACGCACGCGCTGTTCAAAGAGCTCGGCAGCGACGGGATCGCGACGATCGCCGCCGTCAACGGTCTCGCCTTCGGCGGCGGCTGCGAGCTCTCGATGGCCTGCGACGTGCGGATCGCCGCGCGCTCGGCGCTGTTCGGCCAGCCCGAGATCAAGCTCGGGATCATCCCGGGCTTCGGCGGCACGCAGCGCCTGCCGCGGCTCGTCGGCGCGAACAAGGCGCTCGAGATGAACCTGATCGGCGACCCGATGGGCGCCGAGGAAGCATTCGAGTTCGGCCTCGTCAACCGCGTCGTCGAGGATCATGAACTGCTCGACACGGCGCTGTCGTGGGCGCGCAAGCTCGCGCAGGCCGCGCCGCTCGCGCTCGAGCAGATCAAGCGCGTCTCTGCCGCGGGCGAGCTCGAGCAGGGCATCGAGGCCGAGAAGCGCGCGTTCGCGGAGGTCTTCGCGAGCGAGGACGCGAAGGAGGGCATCGCGGCGTTCCTCGGCAAACGCGCGCCGCACTTCCGGGGCAAGTGAGCGCCGGCACGGGCACGCGGCCGGCGCCGGGCGCCGGCACGGGGGAGGGCGCGACGGCAGCCGCCTCTCCTCAGCTCGCGCGCCTGGCCGAGCTCGTGCGCGACGCGGGCTCGGTCGTCGCGCTTACGGGCGCCGGCATCTCGGTGCCGTCGGGCATCCCCGACTTCCGCACGCCGCGCACGGGATTGTGGGAGAACGTCGACCCGGTGGAGGTCGCGCACATCGACGCGTTCCGCGAGGACGCGGTGCGCTTCTGGAGCTTCTACGGCGAGCGCTTTGCGACGCTCGGCGAGAAGCGTCCGAACGGCGCGCACGAAGCGCTCGTCGAGCTCGAAGCGCGCGGTCTGCTCGACGGCGTCGTCACGCAGAACATCGACATGCTGCACCGCAAGGCCGGTACGCGCGAGCTCGTCGAGGTGCACGGCAGCATCGCGAGCTGCTCGTGCCCGCGCTGTGGTGGCGAGATCGGCTTGACCGATGTGCGCGAACGCCTCGCGGCCGACGAGGACGGCGTTCCGCGCTGCGCCGCCTGCGACGGGCCGCTGAAGCCGAACGTCGTGCTGTTCGGCGAGCTGCTCTCGCCGGCCGCGCTCGAACGCGCGCGCGAGCTGTGCGAGGGCGCCGACGTGCTGCTCTGCGTCGGCTCCTCGCTCGAGGTCCACCCGGTCGCGACGCTGCCGTCGCTGACGCGCGCGGCCGGGGGTGCAGTGGCGATCCTCACGCAGGGCCCGACGCCGCTGGACGCGATCGCCGAGGTGCGCCTGCGCGGCGACGTCGTTGCCGAGTTGCAAGGGCTGCTCGCGGCGCTCGACGCCACGTAGTCGCTCGTCGCTCAGGCAGGCAGCTGCGCGACCGCGAGCAGGTACTCGGCATGCACGCGCATCGTCCCGTCGTCGGCCTCGTTCGCGTCTGTGTAGAGCGCGATCAGCTCGGCGCGCAGCGCCTCCCACTTGCCCTGCGGCTCGAGCGCGGCCTTCGCCATGATCGTCGGGCCGAGCACGCGCTCGTTGTACTCGAGCCATGCCTCGGGCGATTCGTGCTCGAACGTCACGGTGTGACGCTCGAACGCGAGCTCTGCGCCGCTCGCGGCGAACAGCGTCTGCAGGTGCTGCTCGTCTCCCCACATGACCGGCGGCTTCAGCTCGGGCGGTGGCACCGGCATGTAGGAGCCGACGGTCTTGAACATGCGCCCGTTGAGACCCTCGGGCGTCCACGCCGCGATCACGATCCGCGCGCCTGGCTTGGCGACCCTGACTAGCTCTCCCGCGGCGACGTCGTGGCGCGGGGCGAACATCACGCCGAAGCAGGACGTCACGCGATCGAACGATCGATCGTCGAAGGGAAGATCCTCGGCGTCGCCCTCGACGAACTCGATCTCGACGCCGGCCTCGACGGCCCGCTCGCGCGCGACCTCGAGCAGCTTCGGCGTCAGGTCGAGGCCCGTCACCTTCGCGCCCGCGAGCGCGGCTGGAACGGCGACGTTGCCGCTGCCGGTCGCGACGTCGAGCAGCGTCTGTCCCGGCTCCGCGGCGCGCTCGGCGACGAGCTCGCCGACGGTCGCGATCGTGCGCGCGAGCTCCGGATAGTCACCGGCAGTCCACATCATCCGCTGCCCCTGCTTGATGCCGCTTACGTCGATGCTCATCGCATTTCCCCCTGTCGGTCAGTCGATTAGTGCTGCTTGACGAGCGCGCGCTCCGGCGCGATCTCCCAGCGCGCGGCGAGCGTCGCAAGCCGATCGTCGAGCTCCCAACGATCGGCTGCCGCCGGGCCTTCATATTCGGGGCTCGCGCCCTTCAGCGCCATGCAGCCGCTGTTGTCGCCGATCGCGCGCAGCTCGCGCACCTCCTCGGCGCTGAGCGGCGAAGGCGTGCGCACGGCTGCGAGCTCCGCGCGCTTTTGCTCGATTGCTCGCGCATCCGCGCCGGACTCCTGGATCAGCGTCGGCGCGACGCATGCGACTGGCGCCTGCGCGAGGTTCCACGCGCAGGCGAGCTGCAGCATCGTCAGACCGTGGCGCTGCGCATACGGGCGCATCGACTCGAGCTTCTCGCGGCCCTGCTCGACCCACCCGTGCGGGCGGAACTTGCGATGGTCGTACTCGGCGAAGGCGTGACCCGGCAGCACGTCGTCGTGGAACAGCCCGCCGTAGTCGACTACACGCGTGATCAGCTCGACGTCGTGTGCGCGCGCCGCGCCGAGCGCGAGCTCGCCCGGCCACGGCTCGAGCGGGTTGAGGATGATCATCGCCCAGTCGATCAGCTCGCCGAAGCGCTCGAAGCAGTCGATCAGGTCGAGCGTGAAACCGTTCGCCGGTCCCGGCGCGACGCCGAGCCGGCGCGCCAGGCCTTCGTCGCGCACGGCCTGCAAGCCCTGCCAAACGGCCGTGCTCGTGTAGCCGGTGCGGTCGGGGTTATGCAGCAGCAGCACGTCGAGTTGCTCGACGCCGAGGCGCGCGAGGCTCTGCTCTGTCGCCATGCGGATGTAGCCCGCGTAGTCGCGCTCGCTGCGCAGTCGCGCATCGGTGAAGCGCGGGAAGCCCTTCGCGCCCTCGCGCGTGCCCTCGTAGAAGTCGTGTCCGATCGCGGCGACCAGGCAGTAGTCCTCGCGCGGCACGCCTGCAAGCGCGCGCCCGAGCAGCTCGTCGGCCGCGCCTGCGCCGTAGGCGTCGGCGCTGATCACCGTGTCGATGCCTTCGCCCGGCCGCAGCATCGCCAGCAGGCGATCCTCGGCGAGCGGCTCGCCGAAGTGCATGAAGCGCCCTCCGCTCCACGTGCCGATCGCGCTCGTCGTCGGGTCCATGCTCACTTCAGCCTAAAGCCCGTAGCCGTGCGTGCTCGCAGCGTCGCTTCGAGGCGCCCGAGCGCGTGGCGCACGACGTCCTCGTCGAGCTCGCCGCGCGCGAGCGCGGCTCGCGCCTGCGCCTCGACGCCGTCGCGCAGCTTCTCGAGCTCTGCGACACGGATCGTCAGATCCTCGCGCGACTCGCTCGGGAGCTCCGCGAGCGCGGCGGCGTAGGCGCCGCGCAACTCGATCGCCGCGTGCGCAGTGCGGCCGTGGTCGAGGTCGACGCGCGCACGCAGGACGAGGTCCTCGCACAGCAGCGCGACGCCGCGCGCCGCAAGCAGCACCGCGAGACGCTCCTGCGGGCGCAGCGCCGCCGCGCGGTCGCCGATCCGTTTCTTGCGCACGCCGCTCGGTCCGCGCCAGCGCAGCTCTTGCGCGTGCGTCCACACGCCGTCGGCGACCTGCTCGCCCTCGCCCCAGCCCGCGCGGATCACGAGCGCCTGCTCGGGCGCGACCTCGTGCACGTGCGGGTCCGCCGCCGCGATCCGGTGGAAGTGGAGCACGCGGTTGAGCACGCCGAGCGCCGCGCGGATCTCCTGCTCGCCGTCGAGCTCGGAGAGCCACGCCTGCGCCTGGCGCTCGGCCGCCACCGAGACGGGATCGACTAGCGTCGCGCGCGTCGTCGCGACCGGCTCCGGCGCGGGCTCCGGCTCGACCGATCGCTTGCGCGAAGCGCGCGTCGCTTCGCTCAGGCGCTGCGTGCGCGTCGGCGCGCGACGGCTCGCGCCGAGCGTGCCGAGCACGACGACGCGCCGCGGCTCTGCGCCTTCGTGCGGACGCATCAGATAGCGCCCGTCCGGTGGGCCGAGCTCCCACGGAAACTCGAACTGTATGAACAGGAACAAACGGTCGGGCATCGCTGCACCGTATCCTTGCGCGTTGGCGGCGACCGAGTGACCGCCGCGGGTGCGAACCCGTTCGACCACGACCCAGGAGCGCACGGATGTCAGATGCGAGCAACGTCGCCAGGAGCCTGCGCGAGCGGTTGGGCGGGAACACGGAGGAGCGGCTCGGGAAAGCGCTTTCCGACCTGCTGGAAAATCCGCTGATAACAGGAGCGATCGGCCGGGCGTTCGATGCCCGCGAGAAGGCTTCTCAAGCACAGGAGGTGGCAATGGGAGCGCTGAACATTCCGTCGGCGGCCGACATCGAACGGCTGACGCGGAGGTTGCGCGCTGTGTCGCATCGACTCGAGGGGATCGAGGACGGAGTGCATCGGCTCGACCGAGCACTCGCCCCGAGCGCCGTCGAGTCGCGTCTCTCGGCGATCGAGGAGCAGTTGGGGAAGCTCACGGACAAGCTCAGACCCGAAGCTGTACGGCCCGCGCGTGCCGTCGCGGCGGCAAAACAGACGCGCAGCAAATCGACGAAAGCGAAACCTGTGAAAGCAAAAGCAGCGAAAGCAAAAGCAGCCGGCAAAACGAAAGCAACCAAAGCGGCAAGCAAAACGAAAGCGGCAAGCAAAACGAAAGCGGCAAGCAGAACCAAAGCCGCAAGCAAAACGAAAGCCGCGAGCAAACCGAAAGCGAAAGCTCCGGCGAAAGCGAAAGCGAAATCCGCGGCGAAAGCGAAAGCTCCGGCAAAAGCAAAAGCAAAAGCGAAAGCTGCCGCGAAATCGACGCGGTCGAAAGCGAAAGCCGCCGGTAAAGCTGCGGGCAAAGCGGCGGCCGCAGGCAAAGCGAAAGCTAAAGCTGCCGGCAAAGCCGCGGGCAAAGCCAAAGCGGCCGCGTCGAAAAGCAAAGCGGGGAGCAGCACGGGCAAAGCGAAACCGGCCAAAGCGAAAGCGAAAGCAGCGGGCAAAGCTGCAGGCAAAGCGAAAGCCGCCGCCAAACGCAGCACGGCTGCGGGCAAAGCGCGCAAACCGAAAGCACGCAGGAGCTGAGCGACGCACGACGCGGCGGGCCCACGTCCGCCGCAGCCTGATCAGTTGCGGGGAAGCAGTCGCCGGGAAGATCAGTTACGGGGACAGTCAGCCGCCGAGCGCGGCGAGCGCCACGGCGCCCATCCGCTCGGCGGCGTCTCGCAGCGCGCCGGTGTCGATGCGCGTGCGCGCGCCGTCGGCGTCGAACTTGTCCGTGACGGCGAGCAGGCATGCGACGGGGATGCGCTCGGCGGCGCCGAGCGCGAACAGCGTCGCCGCCTCCATCTCGACCGCGAGCGCGTCGCCGTGGCTCTCTGCGCGCGGCGCGCTGTCTGTCTCGTAGAACAGGTCGACGCTGACGATCGTGCCGGCGTGCGCGGCCGGCGCGGCGCGGGCGAGCGCACGGGTCAGCTCCTGATCGGCGCTCGTCCGTTCCGCGCCGGCGCCGATCGCCCGTGAGGTGCCGTCGGCGCAAATCGACTCGCGCGCGATCACTAGCTCGCCGAGCTCGAGCGCGGGCGCAAGCGCGCCGCACGTTCCGACGCGGATCGCGCGCCGCGCACCGAGCGCGATCAGCTCGTAGAGCACGATCGCCGCCGACGGACCGCCCATGCCGGTCGCCTGGATGCTCAGCAGCTCGCCGTCGGCGGCTGTGCCCGTGTAGCCCCACAGGCCGCGGTTGTGGTTGAACATCAGCGGCCGCTCGAGCAGCGATTGCGCGAGCGCGAGCGCGCGTCCGGGGTCGCCGGGCAGCAGCACGCGATCAGCCAGCGGCGCCGTCGGGTGCAGGTGGATCGCCTGCGGCGGCGGAGCAGGCTCGTCTGGGGCGGTCGCGTTGTCGGGCACCGGCCGCGACTTTAGACTGAGCCGCATGGGAAAGCCCTTCGCGTCGCGCCAGCGTGGCTGAGCCCACCGACGACCGAGCGCCTGAGGCGATCGAGCCGACGCTCGCGCAGGTTGCCGCGCGTGCGGGCGTCTCGCCGGCGACCGTCGCGCGCTGGATCAAGAAGGGCCTCGTGCCGGGCTACGCGGGGCGCTGGACGCCGGCGGCCGTCGCGTACGTCCGCGTCGTCGCGCGGCTGCGCGCGCGCGGGCACACGCTCGAGCAGATCAAGCGCGCGAGCGACAACGGCCAGCTCGCCGTCGGCCCGCTCGAGGATCTGCTCGGCGGCTCGGAGGGTCGCTACACGCTGCGCCAAGTCGCACGCGAGAGCGGACTCGAGGAGGCGTTCATCGAGCGCATCCTCGGCGCGATGGGCTTCGGCACGTCGAGCTCCGAGCTGCTCTCCGACGAGGACCTCGAAATGATGAAGTACGTCGCCGCGGTGCTCGAGGCGGGCCTGCCGGCTGTCGCGTTCGTCCAGCTCGCGCGCGTGTACGGGCAGTCGATCGCGCAGATCGCCGAAGCCGAGGTGCGCCTGATCCACCTCTACGTGCACGAGCCGCTGATGCGCGAAGGCATGCCAAACGTCGAGATCGCCGAGGAGATGGAGGGTCTCGCGCGCGAGCTGATTCCGTTCGTCGTGCCGCTCTTGCGCTACTCGCACAACCGCCTGCTCGGCCACTTCGTCGAGCAGGACGTGATCGGGCACATGGAGACGGACCTCGCCGAGAGCTCCTCCGAGGAAGGCCGCGTGCGCGTAGCGATCGTGTTCGCCGATCTGGCCGGCTACGCGCGGCTGACGGTCGAGCGTGGCGACGAGGAAGCGCTCGCCGCGGTCGAGCGCTTCCTCGAAGCTGTCGAGCGCACGCTGCCGGCCGACGCGCGCGTGATCAAGACGCTCGGCGACGAGGTGATGGTCGTCGGTCCCGACGCCGGCGCGCTTGTTCGCTGGGCCGTCGGCCTGCATGCGGCGATCGCGGCGGGCGACCCGCCGCCGCGGATCGGCATGCACTACGGCGAGGCGCTGTATCGCGACGGCGACTACTACGGGCGCGAGATCAACCAGGCCGCGCGCGTCGTCGCGCGCGCGGGCGGCGGCGAGGTGCTCGTCACGCGCCCCGTCGCCGATGTCGCGGCGGGCTTCGACAGCGTCAAGTTCGAACGCATCGGCGAGGTCGGCCTGAAGGGCTTCTCCGAGCCGACGGAGCTGTTCATCGCGTCGGTCAGGGGCGAGTAGGCGGCGGCGTGGGCGTCGAGCAAGTCCGCGATGCGGTGCGTGCCGGGGGCCTGCTCTCGGGTGGGCGTGCGGTCGTCGCGATGCTCTCCGGAGGTCGCGACTCGGTCTGCCTGCTCGACGTCGCCGTTGCGCTGTGCGGCAGCGACGGCGTGCGCGCGCTGCACGTCAACTACGGTCTGCGCGCGGCCGCGGCCGAGGAGGAGCGCCGTTGCGTCGAGCTGTGCGAAGAGCTCGGCGTCGCGCTGGAGGTCGTGCGCGCCGAGCACGGCGCGGCGGCCGGCGGGGACTCCGGCGAGGACTCCGGCGAGGTCACGGGCAACCTGCAGGCGTGGGCTCGTGCGGTGCGCTACGAAGCGGCGCAGGCGCTCGCGCTGCCGGAGGACGCGCTGATCGCGGCAGGGCACACGGCGAGCGATCAGATCGAGACGATCCTCTACCGCCTCGCAGCCTCTCCTGGCCGGCGCGCGCTGCTCGGCATGGGAGCTGTCGAGGGTCGCCTCGTGCGGCCGCTGCTCGGGCTCACGCGCGAGCAGACGGCGGCCTACTGCGAAGCGCGCGGGCTGCGCTGGTGCGATGACGAGAGCAACGCCGACGAGCGATACGCGCGCGTGCGGGTGCGCGAGCGGCTCGTGCCGGCGCTGCGCGCCGTGCATCCGGCGGCCGAGGCGAACGTGCTGCGCACGGCGCGGTTGCTGCGGGAGGAGACGGAGCTGCTCGACGCGCTCGTCGAGACGGAGCTGGCCGGCGCCGACTCGATCGCGCTCGCACGCTTGCGCGCGCTGCCGGTGGCGCTCGCGCGGATGGTCGTGATCCGTCTCGCCGAGGACGCGGTCGGCTCCTACGTGCCGCAGGCCGGCGAGCGCGTCCAGGAGCTGCTCGCGCTCGGCGAGCACGGCGGGCGCGCGGAACTGCACGTCGGCGGACAGGCGAGCGCGGTCGTCGAGGCGGGTGCGCTGAGCATGCACCGGCTGGCGCCGCGGCAGCCGCGCAGGCGGCCGCCGCGTGAGGACTAGACTCCCATCGGTGGCGAGTTCCGTGCGAGCCCCAGAGCAAGGCGCGATCGGCGAGGTGCTGGTCAGTGCCGAGGATGTGCAGCGCCGCGTCGCCGAGCTCGGCGAGGAGATCTCACGCGATTACG
>DASZLB010000241.1:0-5730 GCA_035552575.1 Solirubrobacteraceae bacterium
CTGCTCGAGTGCCGCGTAGCGCGCCTGCACTGCCTCGGCGGCGGCGCGCACGGCCGCGGCGAGGCGCTCGGCGCGCGGGACGAGCTCGCGGTCGATCCTTTGCTGGGCGCGCAAGCGCTCGACTCGCGCGCGCCGCTGCTCGGCTTCACGCGCGAGTCGCTCGGCCTGCGCGCGCTCGGAGGCGAGCTGTCCCTCGAGCTCGGCCTTACGCACCGCGAGCGGGCCCTCCGCCGGCGCCGCGCGGCGCTGCTCGATCAGCCACTCCGTGCGCCGCACCGCCTCGGCCGCCTCGGTCTGGCTGCGCTCGCATTCGCGCAGCGCGCGCTCGGCGCCGCCGCGCGCCTGCTCGAGCGACTGCGTCTCGGCGAGCGCCGCGTCGCAGGCACGCTTCGCGGCCTGCTCGCCCTGCGCTGCCTGCTCTGTGGCCGCGATCAGCCGGTCGCGTTCGTTGCGGCGAGCGAGCACACGCTCGGTTCCGCCCTCGCTGAGCTGGCGCACCTCGCCCCAGGCCGCGAACCAGACGCGCCCCGCGCGCGTGACGGCTATCCCGGAGAAGTCGCTCGGCACCTGCTCGAGGCGCTCGACTACCCACGCGTCCGCGAGCAGCCGGCCGGCCAGCGCGAAGACCTCCGGCGGGCCGCTGACGAGGTCGAGCAGCCGCTGCGAGCCGGGCGGCATCGAAGTGCCGTCGGCCGTGCTCGCGGCGCGCGCCGCGGAATCGCCGTGAGCGACCGGCAGCAGCGCGCTGCCACCGTCCGGGCCGGCGCCGTCGAGCAGCGACTCCGCACCCGCGACGTCGTCGACCATCGCCGCATCGAGACGGCCGCCGAGCGCCGCCGCGAGCGCGAGCTCGTAGCCGTCGCCGACGCGCAGCTCCTCGCTGAGCGCCTTCGGAGTCCCTTCGCGCGCGGCTCCCCAGGCACCGGCGTGACCGCGCAGGAACTGATTCGCGGCGGCTAGCTCCGAGCCGATCCGCGCCGCCTCGCGGCGGGCCGCCTCGACTGCGCGCTCGGCCTCGAGCATCCGCTCGCGCGCGCTCGCGGCCGCGGCGTCGGCCTGCTCGCGTGCCGTCTTCGCGGTCGCCACCCGAGCGATCACCTGCTGCTCCTCGGCACGCTGCTGCTCGAGCGAGCGCTCGAGCTCCGCCAGCTCGACCCCGAGCTGCTGCTCGCGGCGAAGCTCGATCTCGGCGAGCTCGGCCTCGAGCGCCGCGACGCGCTCCGCGCCCGGCGGCTCGACGCCCGCATCGGCGGACTGCCCGGCGCCTTCGAGCTCGCCAAGCTCCTGCTGCACGCGCGCGATTCGCCGCGAGACGGTCTGCATCGCGGCCTCGACCTGCTCGCTGCGCAACCCGAGCCGCTCGTGCGCGGAGCGGGCCTCGTAGACGCGTTTGGAGAGCACGTCGTGGCGCGCGGCCCGCTCCGAGAGCGCCCGCTCCGCAAGCCCGCGCCGCTCGATCGTCTGCTCGAGCTTCGCCTCGATCTCACTGCGCGAGACACGCGCCGCGGCGACAAGCGACTCGGCCTCGACGAGCTCGACACGACAGCCCGCCGCGACGTCTCTCGCCAGCTCCCATCGCGCCTGCAGGATTTGACGCTCCAGGCGCTCGTGCAGCTCGGCCGCTTCGGCCTGGCGCTTGAGCGGGCGCAATCGCGTGCGTGCCTCGCGCTCGACGTCCAGCGCCCGGTCGAGGTTCTCCTGCGTGCGCTCGAGCTTCAGCTGCGCGCGCCGGCGGCGCTTGCGGTGCTTGCCGAGGCCTGCAGCCTCCTCGATCAGCAGCCGCCGATCGCGCGCCTTCGAGGTGACGATCGCCTCGACGCGACCCTGCGAGATGACCGAGTGCTGCTCCTTGCCGAGCCCTGTGTCGGAGAGCACCTCGATCACGTCAGTCAGACGGCAACGCGCCCCGTTCAGCCGGTAGCCGCCCTCGCCGGCGCGATCGAGGCGCCGCACGATCGAGATCTCGCTGAGCGGCAGATCGACGGTGCCGTCTGAGTTGTCGAGCACGATCTCGACCTCTGCGGCGCTGCGTGCCTGCACGCCGTGGCCGCCGCCGAAGATCACGTCCTGCATCGACTGCCCGCGCACGGCGAGCGGGGATTGCTCGCCCATCGCCCAGAGCACCGCGTCGGTCACGTTCGACTTGCCCGAGCCGTTCGGCCCGACGACGACGCTGACGCCCGGCCCGAAGTCCAGGCGCGTGCGGTCGGGAAACGACTTGAAGCCCTTCAGCGTGAGCGACTTCAGGCGCATCGTGCTGCTAGACCCCCAATTGCTCGACGGCCTCGCGCGCGGCCTCCTGCTCGGCGTGCTTCTTGCTGCGCCCGCGGCCGCTGCCGAGCGTGCTGCCGGCCACGCGCGCGGCGACCGTATAGGTGCGCTCGTGCGGCGGGCCGTCCTCGGCCGTCACCTCGTACTCGACCTCCTCGCCACGGCGTGCAAGCAGCTCCTGCAGCGCCGACTTGAAGTCGACGGGGTGCTCGAGCGCCTCCTCGATCTCCGGCGAGAACGCCTCGACGACAGCCTCGGCCGTGCGCTCGTAGCCAGCGTGCAGGTAGCACGCACCGATCACGGCCTCGATCACCGAGGCGAGCACGCGCTCGGTCTCGACGAGCGCCGCGGCGCTGCCCTGCACGCCGGGCGGCGCTGCCGCGCGCAAGCGCTCCGGCAGCCCGAGGCGCTCGGCCACGGCGCGGCACGACGGGCCCGAGACGGCCTGCGCGCGGATCTTCGTCAGCCGTCCCGCACCGAAGCGGTCGGCCGCCAAGCGCGGGTACAGATGCGTCGTCACGGCCAGCGACAGCACGCTGTCTCCGAGAAACGCGAGCCTCGCATAGGAGTCCCCGCGCCGCTCGCTCCACGAAGCGTGCGTGAACACCTGTCGCGCGAGGTCGTCCGGCAGCTCCTCCAGCAGCTCGGCGAGCAGCTTCATGGCCGGCCATTCGCCGCCCCGTCGTGCGCGAGCACGAAGTCGACCGCCTGCCCGACGGTGAGAATCTGCGCAGCCTGCTCGTCGGACATGCTCACGCCGTAGGTGTCCTCGAGCTCCTGCACGAGCGTGTAGAGATCGAGCGAGTCGGCCTCGAGGTCCTCCTTGAAGCGCGTCGCCTCGCCGATCGCGCCGGCTTCGACGTCGAGTTCATCGGCGAGGTGCGCCTGGATCAGCGCGAACACCTCCTCGCGCGTTCGCGCGCTCATCGCCGCGGGCACGGCGCGGGCGCGAGGACCGTCGCGCGAGGGCGCGCACGCCACGTGTTCGGGGGCGAGATCGAGTTGCTCATCAAGTCTCGCGCAGGCTAGCGCCCGCCGCGGACACGGGCGCCTGCCTCAGCGCGCCCGCCTCGGCGAGCGCACGCTCGGTCCGCCCGACGATGTCCTCGCGCGCGCCGCGCTCGGCGCGCATGATCGCCTCGGCGAAGCCGGTCCGCGAGAAGCGCCCGTGCGGGACCACGCCGAGGCGGCGCAGGCCGAGCAGGTAGGCGCCGCCCTGCAGCTCCGGGTCGATCTCCGCGCGAAAGCCGCCGAGCGCGCCGCGCAGCAAGAGACCGCCGAGCTTTCCGCGCGTCGAGGACGTCGCAGCGTTGCGCACCGCACCGAGGATCGTCTGCGAGACGCCCTCCATCAGCTTCAGCGCGATGTTGCCGGTGAAGCCGTCCGTGACGACGACATCGGCGATCCCGCTCGTTACGTCTCCGCCCTCGACGTTACCGACGAACTCGAAGGCGCCGTCCGACCCGGCGCGCTCGAGCAGCTCGGCGTGCGCTTCGAGCACGAGCGGACTGCCGCGCCCCTGCTCCTCGCCGTTCGAGAGCAGGCCGACGCGCGGGTGCGCGACGCCGAGCACGGTGCTCGACAGCGCGGCGCCCATGAACGCGAACTGCACGAGGTGCTCGCGACGCACGACCGCGTTCGCGCCGACGTCGAGCAGCGTCACCGGGCCGCCCGGGACCGGCAGCGGCAGCGCGAGCGCCGGACGGTAGATGCCGCGCGTGCGCTTGATGTTGAACAGCCCGGCAGCGAGCGCCGCGCCGGTGCCGCCGGCGCAGACGAGCGCCTGCGCGCGCCCGGAGGCGACGGCCCGCGCCGCCTGGACGATCGACGCGTCGGCGTTCGCGCGCACGGCGCTGGCCGGGTCGGCGCTCTTGGCGATCGACATCGGCGCATCGACGATCTCGACGCCGGCTGCCGGCTCGCCGAGCTCCGCGGCCGGGCCGAATAGGATCACGCGCGCTCCGCGCGCGGCCGCGAGCGCCGCGCCGGCGGCGACCTCGGCGGGGCCGAGGTCGGCGCCGTTGCAGTCGACGGCGACTACCGGGCCGTCTGCGGAGGCCGGGCGATCCTTCATCTGGGGAGCAGCGGACAGTGGCTCGGGCGCCACCGGGGAGCTACTCGTCGTGGTCGTGCTCGTGATCGTGGTCGTGGCCGTGCGCAGCCGGCGCGACGACCTCGCGGCCGGCGTAGAAGCCGCACACGGGACAGATCCGGTGCGGCCGGCGCGGGCTGTGGCACTGCGGGCACGCGTTCACTGCCGGCGTGCCGATCTTGTGCTGCGCGCGGCGCTTGGCCGTGCGGCTGTGCGATTGCTTTTTCTTTGGGACCGCCATAGCAGCAGCGAAGGCTACCAGTCCATCGGCGGCTTACTCGAGCTCGAGCTCGCGGAGCTTCGCCCAGCGGGGGTCCGGCGTCCTCTCGTGATGGTGCTCCGGGCCGGCTTCGTTGAGGTCCGCCGCGCAGATCGGGCACAGGCCGGCGCAGTCCTCGCGACAGAGCACCTTCACCGGCAACGCGAGCGCGAACGCGTCGCGCGCCCACGCGGCGAGATCGAGCTGCTCGTCTTTGACGTACGGGCTTTCGAGCTCCTCGCCTTCGCCCGGCCGGTCGACCTCGCGCGCGTCGACCTCGACGAGCGGCTGCGCAAGCTTCAGGCAGCGCATGCACGGTCCCGACAGCATCGCGCCGAAGCGCAACCGAAGCGCATAGCCGCCGCCCATCATCCTCGAGACGTCGAGCACGACCGGGATGCCACCGAGGCCCGGCTCGGCCGGCTCGGCGCGGTACTGCTCGCCGCCGAGCTCGAGCGGCTCGACGGGCACCTCGAGCTCGAGGTGCCGGCCCTCGCCGGAGCTCAGGCGTAGCGCGCCGAGGTCGAAATCGTGTGCTTTCGCGGCCATCACAGAGAGGCTAGCGACGCGGATCGCCTCTGCTTGACTGGCCCGCGTGAGCGACGAGCGCCAAGCGCGAGACGGCGAAGCCAGGCGCGCGCCGCTGCGCAAGGGGTTGCGGCGGATCGCCGTCGACATCACGCCGCTGCGCGCCTCGCGCGATCTGCGGCTGCTCGTGCTCGGGAACTTCGTCACCGGGCTTGGCACGCAGGCGACGCTCGTCGCGCTGCCTTACCAGGTCTACGTGCAGACGCGCTCGCCGCTGCTGACGGGCCTGCTCGGCGCGGTCGAGCTGCTGCCGCTGATCGGCATGTCGCTGTACGGCGGGGCGCTCGCGGACCGGATGGACCGCAGGCGGCTGCTGCTGCTCGATCAGCTCGCGCTCGTCGCGATCGCGGCCGGCCTCGCCGCCGGGGCGTTCTCGGGACGCCCGCCGCTCGCGCTGCTGTACGTGCTCGCGGCGCTGCTCGCCGGATTCAGCGCGATCCAGAACGTCGCGCGCTCGGCGATCGTGCCGAACGTCGTCGAGCCCGAGCGCCTGCGCGGTGCGCTCGCGCTCAACTTCGGC
>DASZLB010000242.1:0-6005 GCA_035552575.1 Solirubrobacteraceae bacterium
CGGCTTCTGCGAGTCCCCGTGCCCGCGCGCGTCCGGCCCGATCACCTGGCGTCCAGCGCTCAACAGCGCGTCGACGACGCCGGGCGCCTCCCAGTTCGCGCGCGCGTGCGCGACGAAGCCGTGATGGACGACGACGGGCGGGGAGTCCGCCGGCTCGCCCCACGTCCAGTAGGCGATCTCGGTCCCGTCCCAGCTCGTGAATCGGTCGCGAACGGGCACCGGCGGAGCCTATCGACGCAGTCCTGCGCAAAAGCGCTCAAGTTTCCTCACGCGCGCGTCGATCTGACCCGCAAGGCTTCGACAGGCACGGCAAGATGGACAACAACAGGCGCACGCGGCGATGACCGCGAAATCGGCATATGCCATCGGGATCGCGCGCGCGCGGAGCTCTTGGCCGAGCGTGTTCGCGGCAGTCGGGCTCGTGCTGCTGCTCGGCACGCTCGCGACGGCGATCATGCTGACGCGGCAGCAGACTAAATCGCATCTCCTCGCCACGTACGGCCTGCGCGGGACGAGCTCGGCGACATTCGTCTCGACGTACCTCGCCAGCCAGGCGAGCCGCGAGCAGCAGACGGCGCGCGACTTCCTCGACTCCCGGCATGTCGCACGGGACGACTTCGAGGTGACCGCCAAAGCGCTCGGCAGCAGCTCCGCGGTGCTGTTGGACGAGCACGGTCGGGTGCTCTACTCGAGCCCCTCGCAGACGACGCTGAGCGACGCGCCGCTGAGCCGCGGCTACCCCAGCATCGCCGCCGCAGAGCGCGGGCGCACGAGCGTCAGCATCGCTTCGGCTCCGGTCACAGGCGCCGCCGTCACCTCGATCGCCGTCGCCTACCCGGCGGCAGGCGGCCGGCGGGTGCTCAGCGCCGACTATCCCGCATCGAGCCTCGCGCTCACGGCGCTCGTCGATCACACGATCACCTATCCGCAGCACAAGGTCTTCCTCGTCGACGCGGCCGACCGCGTGATCGCCGCCAGCCCGCGAGTGCGAGCGGGCACGCTTGCCGAGGCGGATCCCGCGCTCGCAACCGCCGTAGCCCGTGGCTCGCGTGGGCCCGTCGCCGGATCCGAGACGCCGAGCACCTTCACGACGGCGCCCGTCCCGGGGACTTCCTGGAAGCTCGTGGTCGCCGTGCCGAACAGCCGTCTGTACGCGTCGATCACCGGCTGGACGCTGCTCGTCCCGTGGCTCGTCTTCGCGCTCGTGACGATCCTCGGGATTCTGCTCGTCGCGCTGTTCGCCCGCTCGCTCGCCGACCGCGCGCGCCTGACGATCCTCTCGGCGACGATGGAGCGCACGGCACAGACGGACTCGCTCACGGACCTGTACAACCGCCGCGCGCTGACCGAGCAGCTGACGCGTGCGACCGCGCGCGCACGGCGCCACGAGGAGCCCGTGTCGGTGCTGATGATCGATCTCGACCGCTTCAAGCAGACGAACGACAGCTACGGCCACGACGCCGGCGACCAGGTGCTCTGCACGGTCGCCGACTGCATGCGCGAGGTGCTCCGCGCCGACGATCTATACGGACGCTGGGGCGGCGACGAGTTCCTCGTCGCGCTGCCGAAGACCGACGCCGATGGTGCCCGCGCGACTGCCGCGCGACTGCGCGACGCGGCGGCGCGGATCGCCTTGGCCGAGATCGGCCTTCCCGACGGCGTGTCGCTGAGCGTCGGCGTCGCGACGGGCACGCACACGAGCCCGCACGACCTCGTCCGCGAAGCGGACCTCGAGCTGTACCGCGCCAAGGCCGGCCGCGGCGAGCGCCGGAGCAGCCCCGCGCTCAGCGAACGCTAGCCAACGCGAGCCGTCCGCGCGAGCGGTGACACTCGCTCTGTGAAGTTGTGCTCGATTGCGGGCTCGGCGGCCACCACGGGATGAGCTCCGGGGTGCTGCGCGACGCCGCGCAGACGTTTCGCCCGCGCGCCGACGAGCGCCACGGCCCGCTCGTGCCGATGATGGTCGCGCTGACCGTCCTGACGGGCCTCGTCGACGCCGTCAGCTATCTGCAGCTCGGTCACGTGTTCGTCGCGAACATGACCGGCAACGTCGTCTTCCTCGGCTTCGCGATCGCCGGCGCGGCGGGCCTCTCGGCCGTCGCCTCGCTGCTCGCGCTCGCCTCGTTCATCCTCGGCGCGCTCGCCGGCGGCTGGCTGAGCGCGCGCAACGCCGCGCACCGCGGCCGCCTGCTGCGCGCGGCGACGGCCGTCCAGGCGGCGCTGATCCTGCTCGCCCTGCTGATCGCGCTGCTCGCGCGCGAACCGCCGCAGAAGTCGGTCCGCTACGAGCTGATCGTCGCGCTCGCGCTGGCGATGGGCGTGCAGAACGCGGCCGCGTTGCGCTTGTCGGTGCCCGAGCTGACGACGACCGTGCTGACGCGCACGCTGACCGGCATCGCCTCGCAGGCCCGGATCGTCGGCGGCAGCGGCTCGCACTCGGGCAGACGCGGCGTCGCGGTCGTCGCGATGCTGCTCGGCGCCTTGACCGGCGCCCTGCTCGTGCTGCACGTGTCGATCGCAGCGGCGATCGCGCTCGCGTTCGCCCTCTCGGTCGCGCTCGCCGTCGCGGCCGGCGCGATCTCCGGATCCAGCGCGAGCTGGACCCGGAGCTGAACGCGCCGCGCAGCCTCGCCGCGCGAGGCGGCAGCGGCCGCGCTCGCAGCTACTGAACCGTCAGCGTCCCTTCCATGCCCGCTTGGCGGTGGCCCGGAACGGAGCAGAAGAACTTGTACGTGCCCGGCTTGAGATTGACCGCGAGGCTCTTCGAGCCGCCCGAGAACGTCGGCGTCGCGCCGACCTTTTCGCCCGACGACGATTCGATCGTCACGTTGTGCGGCAGCGAGGATGAGTTCGTGAAGTCGACCGACACCTTGCCGGCCTTCGCCGTCAGCGCCTTCGTGTTGTATTCGAGCTGGCCTTCGGGGTTCGCTTCGAGCTTCACGCTGCTCGAGCCGCCCGACGCCGCGGGCGCCGGCGTCGACGTGCTCGCCGAGCTCGTCGTCGAGGTCGTTTCGGCCGGCGTCGACGTACTCGCCGCGGTCGAGGAGGAGCCCGACGAGGAGCTGCCGCAGCCCGCGAGCGCAAGCAGCGCCACGAGCAGCGCGAGCATCGAGATGGTTGCCTTCGAACGTCTCGTCGTCGTTCGGCCTGCTGCTGGGAGCCTCACGTCAGATCCTCCATTGGTCGGGGTCGTCGGTTCTTACGACACCGCCCGGCGCAGATCCTTCCCGGCCGCAGCGGGCCGACGGGCGTCACCGTGCCGTCGAGCATACGCCCGCGGCCGCGGCTTGACTCGGGCGCCCGCCGGAGCCCGGCGTGCGATCGCCGCCGAGTGCGGCGCGGCGACGTCCTACGGTGTGGGGGCGATGAAGCTCGAGAAGGCGATCCGCACGCGACGCACGCACAAGGCATACGGCCCCGACGCCGTCGCGCCGGACGTGCTCGACGAGCTGTTCGAGCTCGCGCGCTGGGCGCCGAACCACCACGTCACGAACCCGTGGCGCTTTCGCGTGCTCGGCGAGCGCGCGCGGGAGCGGCTGATGGCGCTCGCCGAAGCGGTGCAGCCCGGCTCGGCCGTCAAGCTGCGCCGCGCGCCGACGCTCGTCGCCGCGAGCTCGACGCTCAGCGGCGAGCAGGAGCAGGATCGCGAGGATCTGCTCGCGACGGCCGTCGCTGCCTACATCGTGCTGCTCGGCGCTCACGCGCGCGGCCTCGCCGGCTACTGGCGCACCGTGCCGCTGCTCGACGATCCACGCGGGCGCGAGATCCTCGGGCTGCCCGCGCAGGAGACGCCCGTCGGGCTGCTCTACCTCGGCAGCGCCGTGCAGGAGCAGCGCGTGCCGGAGCGCGCGCCGCTCGAGCAGTTCGTCAGCTACCTGGACTGACCGCCGCCGGGCTCGCCGGCGCGCCGGCCGACGGAGCGGTCGCCTCTTCCGCCGAATCGGATGCCGCTTGCGCGACTTCGTCTTGAAGCGAGTCCGGGGCCTCGGGCGAGGACTGCGCAGGCTCCGGCGCGGACGAGGTGCCGTTCAGCAGATGTGCCCCGGCCGCCCCGGCGATGCCGGCCGCGAGCGCCGCGAGCGCCCAGCCGGAGCCCTCGCGCTCCTTGCCGCGCGCGGCGTCGAGCGACAGCGGGCCCGGGCCGACCTCGGCGATCGCGAGCGCCGCTGCGATCAGCACGAGGTTGTACTCGTAGCCGCCGTTCGCCGTCCACGGGCCGTTCTTCAGGTGGACCTTCTGGATCGCCGTGATCATCGTCGCCGTCAGCGCGGCCGCGGCCAGCGGCGTCTCGAGGCCCGCGACCATCAGCGCGCCGCCGCCGGCCTCGGCGATGCCGGCGGCCGTCGCGTGGACCTTCGCCGGGCGCAGGCCGAGTTGCTCGAAGCCTTCGGTCGTCCCCTTCAGCCCGTTACCACCGAACCAGCCGAACAGCTTCTGCGTGCCGTGGCCGACGAAGAACCCACCTACGGCTGCGCGAAGCAGCAATCGTCCAATCTTCATCTCTGGTGCCTTCTTTCTCGGGTGAGGTGCGTGCGTAAGAAGTCGTTACCCACCGTAGACGTAGAAGAACCACGGTCCGTTTCGCTCCAGGCGCACTCGCCTTCGCTGCCCGCCTACGGCGCCGCGGGCGCGACGATCAGCGGCCCCTCGACCTGCGCCAGCTCGGCCGTCTCAAACGACGCTGCGGCCGCGTGCTCGACGTTCGCGGCGGCGTCGAGGAACGCGTCGGCCGTCTCGAGGAAGCCGATCCGCGGCGTGCGGTAGTGCATCGGCACAACCCAGCGCGGGTTCAGGCGCTCGACGATCAGCGCCGCCTGCTCCGAGCCGAGCGTCGGACCGCCGCCGACCGGCACGAACAGCAGGTCGATCGCGCCGATTGCCGCTGCCTGCTCCTCGCGCAGGCCTTTCTGGCCGAAGTCGCCCATGTGGCAGACGCGCACGCCGTCGAGCGTAAAGACGAAGATCGTGTTCGGGCCGCGTTCGGTGCCGGCCGCGTCGTCGTGCTCGGAGGCGATGCCCGTGACCGGGCCGATCGGCGACTCGTGCGTACCGGCGGTCGAGCGCAGCGTGTGCGGCTCGCCGTCGATCGCCTCGACGCCGTTGTGGTCGACGTGCTCGTGCGTGACGAGCAGCAGATCCGGCTCCACGCCTGCGATCGCGGGGTAGTCCCACTGGATGCCGCGGCCGCTGCTCAACGCCGACATGTCGCCGAACGGGTCGATCGCGACCGTCTTGCCGTCGCCGTCGAGGCGGAACGCCGACTGCCCAACCACTCAACGCGCATGCTGCTCCTCTTTTCTGGTGATTGACCTGACGTAGCTGCCGATCGGGTCGCGCAGCCGCCGGCGCGCCCCGCTCGCCGCGGGCTGCTCGCCCTCCACGGCGCCCTTGCGCGTCGCTCGCGCGGCTGCTTCCCGATCTCTACCCGCCTGCGCCGTGCCGTCACCGCCGCCCGGCTGCTCGCCGTGGCGGTACTTGCCGCCGCGCATCAGCGAGCACGCGGCCGCGATCAGGCAGGCGACGATCGCGAACGCGAACGCCTCGTGCAAGCCCGAGCTGAACGGCGCCGAGATCAGGTGCGGGAAGAACGAGCGCCCCGTCAGCGCCGCGTGGTTCGCCGCCGAGACGCTCGACAGCGCGTGCTGGCCGATCAGGTGTTCGATCGGGTTGTAGCCGAGGAACGCCGCGAACAGGATCGAGACGGGCGGGATCTGCGACGCGCTGTGCGCCGTCCCGGCCGAGACGCCGTGCGCCTGCAGGCCCGAGGAGAGCGCGTGCGGCAGGTTCGACGCGAGGCCGAGGATCATCAGCGTGAAGAAGATCCCGACCGAGAGCACCTGCGCGGAGTTCTGGAACGTCTGGTTCATGCCGCCGCCGGCGCCGCGGTCCTCCGGCGGCAGGCTGTTCATCACGGCGGCGCGGTTCGGCGAGGCGAACAGGCCCATCGAGATGCCCATCAGGAACAGGATCGCGGCGAACGTCGGGAAGGCGAAGTCGATCGGCAG
>DASZLB010000243.1:0-17084 GCA_035552575.1 Solirubrobacteraceae bacterium
TGCTGGTCGCGCTGCAGCGCCTTGCCCTCGGTCTGCAGCGCCGGCGCGACGACGACCTCGGCGCGGTTGAACTCCGCGAGGTCCTTGTGCCCGCACGTCGCCATCGACGTGCGCAAGCCGCCGAACAAGTTGAACGTGCCGTCGTTCTCGCGCGCCGGGCCGACGAGGATCTCCTCGAGCGTGCCGTTCTGGTGCGTCGCAACGCGCGCGCCGCGCGGCAGGCTCGGGTGGAACGTCGCCATCCCCCAGTGAAAGCCGCGCCCTGGCGCCTCGTACGCGCGAGCCAGCGGCGAGCCGATCATCACGGCGTCCGCGCCGAGCGCGATCGCCTTCGAGACGTCGCCGCCGTTGCGCATGCCGCCGTCGGCGATCACCTGCGCGTACTCGCCCGTCTCGAGCATGTGCGTCGAGCGCGCATGCGCCACATCGGCGATCGCCGTCGCCTGCGGCACGCCGATCCCGAGCACACCGCGGGTCGTGCACGCAGCGCCCGGGCCGACGCCGACGAGCACGCCCGCCGCGCCGGTGCGCATCAGGTGCAGGCCCGTGTGGTAGGAAGCGCAGCCGCCGACGACGACCGGGACGTCGAGCGAGGGGATGAACTCCTTCAGGTTGAGCGGCTCAGAGACAGTCGAGACGTGTTCGCCGGAGACGACCGTCCCCTGGATCACGAGCACGTCGAGGCCCGCCTCCATCGCGATCTCGTGGTACTTGAGCACTCGCTGCGGAGTCAGCGACGCCGCGACTACGACTTTCTGCTCCTTGATTTCGGAGATGCGCTGGGCGATCAGCTCGGGCTTGATCGGCTCGGCGTAGATCTCCTGCATCTCGCGCGTGGCGAGATCCTTCGGCAGCGCCGCGATCCGCTCGAGCTGCTCCTCGGCGTCCTCGTAGCGCGTGAAGATCCCCTCGAGGTTGAGCACCGCCAAGCCGCCGAGGCCGCCGATGATGCCGGCGGTACGCGGCGAGACGACGCCGTCCATCGCCGAGCCGAGCATCGGCAGCTCGAACTGGTACGGCCCGAGCTTCCACGAGATGTCGATGTCGTCGGGGTCGCGCGTGCGCCGCGAGGGCACGATCGCGATGTCGTCGAAGCCGTAAGCACGACGGGCCTTCTTGCCACGTCCGATCTCTATCTCCATCGCTCAATCCTCGCAGTCGGTCCGGACAAGAAGACCCCGTTCGAGACGAGGCCGAAGAGGTGTCGGCGGGGCGCCCTGAGGATGATTTCGCGAGCGTCGGCCAACCGAGTTTGAGCATAGCAACGGCGCCTTGCGTCCTGAGCCCTTGGGTATCCTCGCTTTAGATGAGTGAGGCAGCCGACATCAAGTACGACCCGCACGCAATCGAGGCCCGCAGGCAGGCGGCCTGGCGCGAGCGCGACGCCGCTCGCACACCGCCGATCCTCGACGATCGGCCGCATCTGTACATCAAGCCCTCGGCGCCGTTCACCTCGGGCAACGTGCACATCGGCCACGTGCGCAGCTACTCGCTCGGCGACGCCTACGCGCGCTTCCATCGCGCGCGCGGGGACCAGGTGTTGTTCAACTTCGGCTTCGATGCCTTCGGCCTGCCCGCCGAGCTCGGCGCGATCGCCGGCGGCGTGCCGCCGAGCGAGTGGGTCGCACGCTGCGCCGAGCACATGAAGGGGCAACTCGAGCGGCTCGGCTTCTCCTTCGACTGGGAGCGCACGTTCCTCAGCTCCGACCCGATCATGTACCGCTGGTCGCAGTGGCTCTTCCTCACGCTGCTCGAGGCCGGCCTCGTCTACCGCGGCACGGGCAACGTCGACTGGTGCGACACGTGCCAGACGACGCTCGCCTCGATCCAGGTCGAGGACGGCCTCTGCTGGCGATGCCACAACCCGGTGCGGCTGATCGAGCGCCCGGCGTGGTACCTGCGGATCAGCGCCTACGTGCCCGAGAACGACGTGCGCCTCGGCGAGTTGGCCGAGAGCGGTCGCTGGGACGAGGTCGCGCTTGCGAGCCAGCGCTTCGTGCTCGGTCGCGCCGAGGGCGTCGAGGTCGACCTGACCGCCGAGGACGGCGCGACGCTGACCGTCTTCACGCCGCACGCCGACGCGCTCGCGGACGCGCGCTTTGTGCTGATCTCGCCGAAGCACCCGCAAATCGACGATTGGGCGCTCGATCCGGCGGTGCGCGCGGGATTGGAGGAGCTGCGCTCCGGCGGCCTGCAGCGAAGCTCGCGCGACGCGGGCGCAATCGCGCTGATCGACACCGGCCGCACGCTGCCGGCTCCAACCGGCGCCGGCTCGCTTCCGGTGCTGATCTCGCCGGGGGTCGACGGGCGCTTCGGCGCGACGGCCGTGTTCGGGATCCCCGAGGCCGACAAGACCGATGCCGTGCTCGCCGAGCGCCTCGGCGACGCCGGCGAGCCGGCAAACGACCCGCCCGCCGGTCTTTCCGCATCGCCGGGGAGCGCCTCCTCCCCGCGCGCGGCGGTCCGCTACAAGGCCGACGACTTCTCGATCTCTCGCCAGCGCTCGTGGGGGACGCCGATCCCGATCGTCTACTGCGAGGAGCACGGCGCCGTGCCGCTGCCGAAGGAGCAGCTCCCGGTGCTGCTGCCGCTCGACATCACGCCGACGGGAACGGGCAACCCGCTCGCGGAGCTGCGCGAGTTCGTCGAGACGACCTGCCCGCTGTGCGGCGGCCCGGCGCAGCGCGAGACGGACACACTCGACTGCCACTTCGACGCGCTCTGGCTGTGGGTGCCGGCGTGCGTGCCGCCGGAGTCGCGCGAGGCGCCGCTCGAGGAGATCCTCGCGCTCCCGGACCTGCGCCACTGGCTGCCCTCCGAGCGAGTCGTCGCAGGCTCCGACAGCGGCAACTTCGTCTTCGATCAGCGGATCGTGACGAAGGCGCTGCGCGACATCGGCCCGCTGTCGTTCCTCGCCGACGGCGAGTGCTTCGCCGGTTGCCTGTTTCACGAGATGGTCATCAGCGACGGTCGCAAGATGAGCAAGCATCTCGGCAACGTCGTCGACCCCGACGCACTCGTCGCTCGCTTCGGCGCGGACACGGTGAGGCTCGCCGTGCTCTACGCGGCGCGTCCGCAGAAGACGCTCAACTGGAGCGAGTCGGCGGTCCTGCGTTCCCACCGCTTCCTGACGCAGGTCTGGGAGTTCACGCAGTCGCGCCTGGCGACGGCCGGGCTCGCCGCGGACGAGAACGCTGCGGCCTTGCAGGGCAGCGACGGCGAGCCCGTCAGAGACACGAGCGAGCACCTGCGGCTGAAACTCGCGCAGTGGACCGAGAAGGGCGTCGAGAAGATCACCGAGGACATGGAGAGCTTCGAGATGCACAGCGCAGTGCGCAACGTGATGCGCCTGTTCGATCGCATCAAGGACTTCGAGAAACGCGTGCTCGCGCGCCAGGCCGCGCTCGGCGCGGCCGACAACGATGCGCTCCTGCAGGCGCTTTCGCTGCTCGCCCAGCTCCTTGGACCGTTCGCTCCACACATGGCCGAGGAGCTGTGGATCGCGCTCGGCAACGACGAGAGCGCTGTGCAAACGCCTTGGCCAGGCGTATCGTTGCAGGAGATAGCCGCATGAGCCCGCAGACGATCGAGACCCCCACCGGGGCAAAGCAGAGGACGCGCTCGTGCGCGACGGCGCTCGTCTGCCATCGCTGTGAGAACAGCTATCCCCTCGAGTCAGCCGCCTTCTCCTGCCCGGACTGCGGCAAGGGCCTCGACATCGTCTACGACTACGAGCTCGCGGCGAGCCACTTCCGCGAGTTCCCGACAGCCGAGCGCCCGCGCAACGTGTGGCACTTCGAGGAGCTCCTGCCGATCGTCGACGCACGCGCGCAAGCGCGCGTGGGACAGCATTCGGGCTACACGCCGCTGATCCGCGCCGACCGGCTCGGCGCCGAGCTCGGCATCGCGAACCTCTACCTGAAGGACGACTCGAGCAACCGCCCGAGCCTGTCCTACAAGGACCGCGTCGTGTCGATGTCGGTCGCGCGACTGCTCGAGCGTGGCAAGACCGAGATCGGCTGCGTCTCGACGGGCAACGTCGGCACGGCCGTCGCCTCGCTCGCCGCCAAGGCCGGCGTGGCCGCGTACATCTGCTACCCGAACCGCCTCGAGGGCACGAAGGCGCGCTCGTGCATGGCGCTCGGCGCGAAGGTCTTCCAGGTCGAGGGCAACTACGACGAAGCGAACCGTCGCTGCCGCGAGGTGGCCGAGGCGACGGGCATGGACTTCGCCAACATCACGTTGCGCCCGTTCTACGCCGAGGGCGCGAAGACGGCGGCGTTCGAGATCGTCGAGCAGCTCGACTGGGAGTCGCCTGACCACATCGTCAGCCCGGCCGCCGGTGGCACGCTCTCCTCGCGCATGCACAAGGGCTTGAACGAGCTCGAGCTGCTCGGCCTCGCCGAGACGGCGCGGACGGCGATCCACATCGCCCAGCCGAGCGGCTGCAACCCGATCGCCTCGGCGATTCTCGCGGAGGAGGCCGAGGTCCATCCGGTGATGCCCGAGACGGCGGCGCACTCGCTCGCGATCGGCGCGCCCGGCGACGGCTACCTGGTGATCGACGCCGTGCACAAACGCGGCGGCACGGCGGCGTTCGCCTCAGACCCGGAGATCTTCGCGGGCATCGACCTGCTCGCCGCGACCGAGGGGCTGTTGACGGAGCCGGCCGGCGGCACGACGATCGCGGTGCTCGAGAAGCTCGCCGCGGCAGGACGCTTCGCCGCGGGCGACACGGTCGTCGCGCTGATTACGGGCAACGGGCTGAAGACGCTCGACGAGCACCCACCGAAGCGCTGGCCCGACAAGATCGCGTGCGAGCTCGACGCGATGCGCACGGCGCTCGACGAGCTGAAGGCGACGCCGAGCTTGATGCAGACCGCGCACGAAGCGCTGCAGCTCTAGCCGCGGCGCAGCAGCCGCCCGACGGCGGCCATCATCTCCTCGGTGCGCTGCTCGCGCTCGTCCTCCTCGCCGCCGATCACGCAGACGCGCGCGTGACCGTCGAGCAGCCCGAGCGCGACCTTGTCGAGCGCTGCCTCGATCGCGGCGATCTGTGTGAGCACGTCGATGCAGTAGCGATCGTCGGCGACCATCTTCGAGACGCCGCGCACCTGCCCCTCGATCCGCGCGAGGCGCCGCTGCAGCTCGTCCTTGCTCGCCGTATAGCCGCGAGCCGGCTTCGCCTGGCTTGATTCCGCCATCGGCTTCAGCATACCCCCACGGGGAATGAGCTCACACGTCGCGACGGTGTGAGAGATGCGATTGAGTGGGTAGAGTGGCCTCATGGCCGCAGAGTTCCCCTCCGACCCGCTGCTCGAGCTGAGCGAGCGCCGGCGCAAAGAGCGCGAGGCCGTCGAGGAGGCCGGTGGCGGGCAATCGGAGGGCTTCGAGCTCGCCGAGCAGGAACTGATCGAACACGCCTCGCACGGCGACGGGCACGCGCCAGCGAAGATCACGGAGCACGCCGCCGAGGAGAGCGAGCAGGACGACGCCTCCTACGGCGAGGCCGACGAAGAGCACCTGAGCGACTAGCTCCGGCTGCCGGCGCACCGGCCCCCCGCCGACGCCACCGCGACCGCTGGGCGACAGCGTCGCGTCAGGAGTCTCGCACCTCGGCCCACAGCGGCACGTGATCGGATAGCTCGGCGCGGCGCCCGCCGACGACGATCTCGCGGTCGAGCACGCCGGTCTGGGCAGCGTCGAGACCGCGTGCGAACAAATGATCGACCTCGTGCGCTGCGGCGTGCGCAAGCTCGCTACCGGGCGCTCGCGGCTCGCGCAGATTGAGATCGCCGCCGAGGATCAGCGGAGCCGGCCCGGCCCACGCGAGCGTGTGCTGCCACAGGCGCGCGAGCTCGTGCTCGGCGCGCGCGCGGCGCGTGCTCGCGTGGAAGTTCACGACGCACGTGCCGTCGCGCAGCCGCGCGAGCTGCGCGACGCGGCGCTCCGGCCAGAGCCGCAGGCGCAGTGTCGAGTGCTCGGAGATCGGAACGCGCGAGAGGATCGCGTTGCAGCCGCCGCCGTTCGACTTGATCGACTCCGGCCTGCGCTCGGCGACGGCGCGGCGCAGCGGGAGCAGTGCGTTGCGCGACGTCAGCGCGCTGCGCTGGTCCGCGCCACACGCTTGCGCGAGCGCGTGCGGCCACCACGGCGGCACCTCCTGAAGCAGCGCGACATCCCACTCCCATCCGGCGATCTTTGCCGCGAACTGCGACAGCAGCGTTCCGCGCGCCGGCGGCAGCGAGCGCCCATGGAAGACGTTCCACGTCAGGACGCGCATCGACGATCGCGCCGCTCCGCCGGCGCTGACCCGCCTCGAGGCTCCGCGCTGCTCGCGCTCAGGACACTGCGAGCGTATAGAGCAGCCACGGCTCGCGCACGCCTCCGATGCGGTCGTAGACGGCCTGCGCGCGCGCGTTCTCAGGAGCCGTCTGCCAGTCCATGCGCACTGCGCCGCGTGCCAGGCATCGCGCGACACACGCTTCGATCAGCTGCTCTGCGACACCTCGGCCGCGCGCCGGCGGAGCGACGAAGAGGTCGTGCATGATCGCGACTCGCGCGCCCTCCGTCGTGTCCCAGCTCCACAAGAGCGTCGCAAAGCCGGCCGCGGCCGAGCGCTCGTCGCGCGCGATCAGCTGCACTCCTTGGGTGTCCGGGTGCTCGAGCAGTGCGCGCGAGAGATCGAGCAGCGCCTCGTCGGCCGGCGCTGTCTCGTAGAAGTCGCAGTACGCGCGCATCAGCACGAGCAGCTCGCCGAGGTTCTGCGCCGTGACTTGCGCGACTGAATTGGAGCGCGGCGCCACGGGTTGCGATGCTAGCGCTCGCGAGCGCCGCCGAGCCCGGCACCGCGCGCTAGGGTTTCTCGCGCTTTGCGCAACGAGACGAGTCGCCGCCTGACTGCTGCAGCGCTGATCGCGTCGGTGCTCGCGCTCGCATGCTGCGCGCTCGAGGGTTGGGGCGGCGACGCGCTGCTCTGCCTGCTGCCCGCGCTGCTGCTCGCGCTCGTGCTGATCGCGCGGCGCTATCCCGGCGAGCGCCTGCTCGTCGCCACGCGCGCTGTGCGGCGTGCGCGGCTGCCCCGCGCACGGTCGCAGGGGCGCAGGCGCGCCAAGCCTGTAGCGACGATCGCGCGTGGCGGGCTGCTGCTCGGATGCTCACTCGCCGTGCGCCCGCCGCCGCTGCACGCTGCGCTGCTGAGCTAGCCGCGTCCTCGCCGCGCGCGTCGACGGCTGCTCGGCCTCGAGCCCGACCGTCCATGCACGCCCTTACGTGAGGAGTCCCATGCAGCCCCGCCTGATTGCCGAGTGGCGCATCCGCGCGCAGATCGCAGCGACGCTGCTTGCCTGCGTTGCGCTGCTTGGCGCAGCGCCGGCCGCGTTCGCGCACGCGCAACTGCTCAGCACCGAGCCCGCCTCCGGCGCGACGCTCGCCGCGCAGCCGAAGCTCGTCGTCTTCGAGTTCGGCGAGAACGTCGGCGGCACGCTCGGCGCCGTGCGCGTCTACGGCGCGGCCGGCAACGAGGTCGATGACGCGAGCGTCTCACACCCGCAAGGCGATGCGCACGCGCTCGCCGTAGGCCTGCGCGCCGGTCTCCCGGACGGCACGTACACGGCGACGTACCGCGTCGTCTCGGCCGACACGCACATCGTCTACGGCGGGCTCGTCTTCAACATCGGCCACGCCAGCGCCGCCTCGAACATCACCGTCGCAGGCCTGATCAAGCGCAACGAGAGCGGGCGCGTGACGAAGATCGCGTTCGGCGTCACGCGCGCGCTCGATTACGTCTCGATCGCGCTGATGCTCGGCGCGCTCGCGTTCGTGCTGATCGCGTGGGGTCCCGCTGCGCGCGCGCTCGCCGTGAACGACGCCGACGCCGAGCAGTGGCGTACCGCTTCGCTGATCTTCACACGGCGCCTGCAGCGTCTGCTGTACGTCGCGATCGCGCTCGGCGCGACAGTCAGCGTGCTCGGCTTCCTGCTGCAGGGCGCGAGCGCCGCCGGCGTGAGCCTGTGGACGTCGCTCAAAGGCAGCGTGCTGAACGACACGCTCGACACGCGTTTCGGCACCGTCTGGGCCGTGCGCGCGCTCGACTGGCTCGCGCTCGGCGCGCTGCTGATCGGCGCGCAGGCGCGCGGGCGCGCGCTCGTGACGGCGCTGCGCTCGCGTGCGATCCTCGCGGCGTTCGCGCTCGGCGCGGCATACCTCGCGCTCACGCCGGCGCTTGCGGGGCACGCGAGCATCGAGCACCCGACTTGGCTGTTCTTCCCGTCCGACGTGCTGCACGTGCTCGCGGCGAGCGTCTGGGTCGGCGGCATCGCATGTCTGCTGCTCGCGCTGCCCGCGGCCACGGGCCGGCTCGCGGGGCCGCAGCGGACACGGCTGCTGCTCGCGACACTTGCGCGCTTCTCGCCGCTCGCGCTCGCGGCCGTCGTGACGATCGCGATCACGGGCATCGTCCAGGCGCTGATCGACGTGCGCAACTTCGACGGGCTCGTGCACACGACCTACGGCGCGCTCGTGATCGTCAAGGTCGCGCTGCTGCTCGTGCTGATCACACTCGGCTGGGTCAACCGCGACCGCGTGCTGCCGGCGCTGCGGCGGCTCGTCGAGGCAGGCAGCACGCCAGGCGCTGCGGGCGTGCTCGCGCGGCGCACGATGCGCAGCGAGCTCGCGCTGATGCTGTGCGTCTTCGGCGTGACGGCCGCGCTGATCTCCTACACGCCGCCGATCGACGCAGATGCGGGTCCGTTCTCGATCGACACGACGCTTGGCGCTGCCGAGCTCGAGATGACGCTCGAACCGGCCGAGGTCGGCCTCAACACGGCGCACATCTACCTGATCGACGCGCGCAGCGGCACGCAGTTCACGCAGACGAAGGAACTGACGGTCACGGCGAAGCTGCCCGCCAAGAACATCGGCCCGATCGCGCTGAAGACGATCCCGGCCGGCCCCGGTCACTACATCCTCAACTCGGCCGTGCTCAGCCCGGCCGGGACGTGGCAGCTCGAAGTCACCGATCGCGTCAGCGAATTCGAACAGCACAGCCGCACGATCGACGTGCCGATCCGATGAGCCGCATTTCACCCCGCACTTTCACCCGTCCGTTTCGCCGATCCGAGGAGATGCCCCAGCGATGAAGACAATTAATAAAATTATCCTTTTCGCGGCGTGCACGACGATCACGCTGTTCGCTTGCGCAGCAAGCGCGCTCGCGCACATCAGCATCCACCCGAACACCGTTCCTGCGGGCGCCTTCGCGACGCTCGACGTGCGCGTGCCGGGCGAGCAGCAGGGCGCGCACGTGACGAAGGTCGACGTGCTCTTCCCGGCCGGCTTCACCGACGTCGACTACGAAGCCGTACCCGGCTGGAGCGTGAAGGTGATCGAACGCAAGCTCGCTACTGCGCTGCACAGCGGCGGCGAAACGATCGAATCCGAGATCGCGCAGCTGCAGTGGACGTGGACCGGTCCGCTCGGAGAGGTCCGCGACGGGCAGTTCATCCAGCTTCCGCTGTCCGTCGCGATCCCCGGCGACGCGAGTGGAAAGGCGCTCGAATTCCGCACCGTGCAGAGCTACAGCGATGGGCACGTCGTGCGCTGGATCGATCCGTCGCTCGACGCCGAACACCCTTCGCCGCGGATCGACGTGACGGCCAAAGGCGGCGCGATCGAAGACGTCGCAGGCGACGAGGCCGGACCGCTCGCCGGTCAGACAGCGCACGGCGGCAGCAGTACCCGCACGACAGGCGCGGTCGCGACGAGCGGCGGCGCGAGCAAAGGCCTCGCGCTCGCCGCGCTGATCCTCGGCGCGCTCGCGCTGCTCACGACGCTCCTCACGCTCGTGAGCGCTCGGCGCCGGCGCGAGCCGCGCGAATGATCGAGCCACGCCGCCGCAGCGCCCACGCAGGCCGCTGAGCACGACCCTGCTCAGCATCTAAAGCGCGCTGCAGAGCCATAAACGGCGACTGCGCCGGAGCTTCGGCGACGTGTCGACGGCGATCCATCTAGGCGACACGCTCTACTTGCAGTTCTCCGATGTTGAGAAGACGCCTGGCACAGATGCACAAGAAGACCGCGACGCTGATCGTCGCCGCGGCGATCGCGATCGTCTGCGCCGCTACGGCACAGGCGGTGCCGACGCAGGTCAACGTTCGCATCGAGGGCGCCGAACGGACGCTGTTCGAGGGGCCGATCCTGACCGAAGGCCACGAAGTCGAGGCGTCCTCCGACACGCAGGCGCGCTCGTGCGACGGGGTCGACGCGAACGACCCCGGAAACGCCGAGCCCGGCCCGACGCCGACGGCCGCGTCCGCCGACGCGATGAGCTTGATCGGCGAGACCTTCGACGGGCAGTGGGATTCGCGCTATGACGACTATCTGCTCACCCGCTGGGGGCCCGACGAGCAGAACCCAAGCGACGCCGCGTACTGGGGCGTGCTCGTCAACAACGTCTTCCCGGATGTCGGCGGCTGCCAGTACGAGCTCGGCGGCGGCGATGAAGTGACGTGGGTCTACGACGCCTTCGCCGCGCGCCCGGCGCTAGCGCTCTACGCAGCCGGCAGCACTTCGGGCACGCGGCCGCTGACGGCGCTCGCGCAGCGCGGCGAGCCGTTCGAGGTCGAAGTCCGCGACTTCGGCGCCAGCAGCGAAGGCGCGCCGCCGGCACAGTCCGAACGAACCGGCTCGGCACCCTACGAAGGCGCCGACGTCTCCCCCGTCGAAGCCGGTGAAAAGGGCTTCGAGCGACCCGAGACGGAGAACCCCGCGACCGTCACGACGGGCGCCGACGGCAAGGCGAGCATCACGTTCACGACGCCCGGCTGGCACCGGATCAAGGCGACGCACCTCGACGGCGAAGGCCACGAAGACGCGATCCGCTCGAACCGCCTCGACGTCTGCGTACCGCCCGAAGGCGAGCTCGAGTGCGGCAGGCCGCCGTTCGAAGACGAACCGCGCACGCCTGCCTACCTCGAAACCGGCGAAGAGCCTCCGCTCAAACACGAAGAACCGAGCGCTGCACCTGCCAGCGCGACACAGACGCCCGCGACGACCGGCGTCGCCGGCTTCACCGCGACGACGGCCGCCGGCGTGCTGCGAGTCCGCTCGGCGCACTTCGACGGCCGCGGCGCCGCGCGCGGGTTGATCGGAGTGCACTGGCAGCCGGTCGACGGCGGCGCCGGGCTCGCGAGCTGGACGATCTCCTCGCGGACGCTCGGACAGAAGGGCGCGAAGTACGTGATCCGCGCGCACGGCGCCCGCGCGACATCGGCGCTCGTCAAGCTCGCGCCCGGCGTCGCATATGAGCTCGAGCTGACCGTCACCGACTCGCTCGGGCGCTCGGCGACGAGCGCGATCGGCAAAGTGCTCGTGCCGCAGGACGATCGCGCGAGCGGCGCGCTGCGCTACGCCGGGAGCTGGCGTCACTTCGCGCTCGCAGGAGCGTGGGACGGCGGCGTCAGCCGGGCTGCTGCAGGCGCGACGGTCTCCGCGAACCTCGCCGCCGGGCGCCCCGTCTTCGAGCTGCGCGAGGGCTCCCGCGAGGCGCACGTCGAATTGATCGACGGCGCACAGCGCGAAGTGCTCGACGTCGGCGGCAAGCGCGCCGGCGCGCTGTGGCTGCTCGCCGCGCGCGTGCGCTCGCACGCCGGCAGCGTCAGGCTGCGCGTGCTGCGCGGCACGGTCGATCTCGACGGCGTCGGCGTCGAGCCATAGCGAGCCTCTCGACGCGAGCCGGCGCGAGGCTTTAGCGATAGAGCGCGTCGAGCTGCGCGGCGTATCTCCGGTAGACGACGTCGCGCTTGACCTTCAGCGTCGGCGTCAGCTCACCGGACTCCTGCGAGAGGTCGTACTCGAGGATCGCGAAGCGCTTCGCCTGCTCGACCTGCGCGTAGCGTCGATTGGCCTTGTCGAGCTCGGCTTGAACGAGTCCGATCACGTCCGGATGGCGAGAGAGCGCAGCGATGTCGCGTGGCAGGCCGCGCTGCTTGGCCCACGGCGCGAGCTCCTCCTCGTCGAGCGTGACGAGCACGACCGGATACGGGCGGCGGTCGCCGTGCATCACGGCCTGAGAGATCCAGCGGCTCTGCTTGAGGTCGTTCTCGAGGTTCGCCGGAGCGATGTTCTTGCCACCGGCCGTGATGATGATGTCCTTCTTGCGGCCCGTGATCGAGAGGAATCCATCGTCGTCGAAGGCGCCGAGATCGCCCGTGTGCAGCCAGCCGTCGCGGACCGCTCCAAACGAAGTGTCGGCGCCCTTGTGATAGCCCGCGAACACGTTCGCTCCGCGAACGAGGATCTCGCCGTCGCCGGCGATCCGCACGTCGACGCCGGGCAGCGGTCGCCCGACCGTCCCGAAGCGATGCGAGCGCAACGTGCCGATCGAGATCGCGCTCGCCGTCTCGGTCATCCCGTAGCCCTCCATCACCGGCACGCCGCTGGCCCAGAACAGCTCGAGGATCTCCGGCGCGACCGGCGCCGCTCCGGTGATCGCCAGGCGCAGCCGACCGCCGAAGGCACCGCGCACCTTGGCGAACAGCAGCGCGTCGAAGCGTTCGTATGACTCCTGCAGCTCGGGCGCGACCGGCGCGCCGTCGCGTCGCAGATCCTCCACCGCAGCGCCGGTCCGGACGGCCGCTCGCAGCACCATCGGCCCGATCTCGCGCGTGACCGCCGCGTAGACCTTCTCGAAGATCCGCGGGACCGATGGCAGGAACGTCGGCGCCACCTCGCCGAGCTCGGCAAGGACCTGCCGGCTGTCTCCGCTGAAGTACGCGATCGCGCCACCGGCGTCGAGCGCCGCTAGCTGCATGATCAGCGCGAGCGCGTGCGCGAGCGGCAGGTACAGGTACGTCACGTCGTCGGCGCTCGAGAGCAACTCGTGCTCGCGGACCGCGTCGAGGACCGCGCAGAAGTTGGCGTGCGTGAGCACGCAGCCCTTCGGCGGGCCCGTCGTCCCGGACGTGTAGATGAACGTGTACGCATCCGTGCTCGAGACCGTGCCGGCACGAAGCTCGAGCTCGGCGACGTCGAGCTCGCGTCCGCGCTCGATCAGCTCGTCGAGGCCGAGCGTTCCGGCGTCCGGCTCGATCGTGACGATCACCTTCAGTCTCGGCAGGCGCTCCTGCACGGCGCGCACCTTGGCGGCCTGCAGCGCGTCCTCGCAGACGACCGCGACGGCATCGCTGTCGCGCAGCACCCACTCGCACTCCTCGACGGAGTTCGTCGGGTAGACAGGCACGACAACGGCGCCGGCCGCCGTGATCGCGAGGTCGGCGTACGTCCACTCGGGGCGCGTCTGCGCGAGGATCGCGACGCGCTCGCCCGTGGCGACGCCGAGGTCGACGAGCCCAAGTGCGATCGCGTTGACGGTGTCCGCGAGCGTCGCGAAGCTGACGTCCTGCCAACCGTCCTCGTGGCGGTGGCGGTGGCGGATCGCGACGCGCTCGCCGTGGCGGTCGACGGCGAGCGCCAGCAGCTGTCCGATTGTCTGAGCGGGTGCGGCAGTCATCGACATGATCATCTCCATTCGTGCGGGCAGGAACGGGACGAGCATCGCGCTCGGCGCGCGCCCGCGCATCCGCGCGATCACTGGACTTGCTCTCAGTGCTGGCACGGATGAAGATGCCCTCGCCAGCTGTAACGGTGTGGCCGTGAGCGAAACTGTGGTGATCGTGGACGACAACGACGAGTTCCGCAGCCGCACGCGCGCGCTGCTCGACGGCGACGGATACCGGGTGATCGGCGACGCCGCCGACGGCAGCTCAGGTCTCGAGGCCGTGCGAGCGCTGCGCCCCGATGTCGCGCTGCTCGACGTGCAGTTGCCGGACACGACCGGTTTCGCAGTCGCCGAGCGGCTGCGCCGCCAGGCAGAGACGGCTGTCGTGATTGTCTCCACGCGCGACGCATCGGACTACGCGGGCGCCGTCGGCGACTGTGGCGCGCGCGGCTTCATCGCCAAGTCGGAGATCTGCGGCGACGCGCTGCGGGCCGTCCTGGGAGACGCTCGATGATCGCCGCCGGCTGATGAGCGAGCCGCTCGCGCAAGCGCCGGCCGAGCTGCTCGCGTCGATCGAGTCGCTCGACGCTCCCATCGTGCTCGTCGACGCCGAAGCGCGGCCGCTCGCGCTGAACGCGGCCGCACTGGCGCTCGCTCCCGAGGCGCTCGAGCACGCGACCGACGGCGATCTCGCTTCTCTCGCCGAGGCGCTCGGCGAGCACGCTCGCCCGCGGCCCGAGCCGATCGTGCTCTCGGTGAAGACGCTCGAGGATGCGTTGCGCGCGCCCGAGCAGCACGCCGAGAGCCTGCGCCAGCTCAACCAGGCCCAAGCCGTCGCGCGGATCGGCTCGTGGACGGCCGACAGGCTCGCGATGCGCGTGCGCTTCTCCGAGGAGCAGTACCGCCTGTACGGCTTGGCGCCGTCCAGCGAGGTCGACCTCGACAGCTTCCTGATGCTGCTGCATCCAGACGATCGCAAGCCGATGCGCGCAGCCGTCGTTCGCGCGTCGCGGACCGGCGAGCCGTTTCGTCTCGAGCACCGTCTCGCCGATCCGACGGGCTCCGTCGAATGGATCGAGTCGCGCTGCGAGGTCGTGATGAGCGGCGCGAGGGTTCTGCGGATGGTCGGCACGAGCTACGACATCACCGAGCGCAAGCGCTACGAGCGCTCGCTGCAGCAGAGCCTCGCCGAGGTGCGCGCCTCGCGCATGCGGATCGTCAGCGCCGCCGACGAGGAGCGCCGGCGCGTCGAGCGCGACCTGCACGACGGCGCGCAGCAGCGCCTCGTCGCTCTTTCGATCGGGCTGCGGCTGGCGCGGACGAAGCTCGGTGCGGACGCCGGCGCGGACGCCGAGGTCGCAGAGATGCTCGATCAGCTCGGCGCCGAGCTTCAGCTCGCGCTCGCCGAGCTGCGCGATCTGGCTCGCGGGATCCACCCTGCCGCGCTCGGCGAGCAAGGTCTCGCCGTCGCGCTCGAGTCGCTAGCGCTTCGCTCGCCGGTGTCGACGAGCGTCGTCGAGTGCCCGCAGCATCGGCTGCCGGACGCGGTCGAGATCGGCGTCTACTACCTCGTCGCAGAGGCGCTCACGAACGCGATCAAGCACGCCGAGGCCTCGCGCGTCACCGTCTCGGTCAGCGCCGACGCGACGCGCGTCAGCGTCGAGGTATGCGACGACGGCGTCGGCGGAGCCAAGATCGAGGCAGGCAGCGGACTGCGCGGGCTCGCCGACCGCGTCGCCTCGCTGGACGGGCGGCTGTCGCTGTACAGCCCGCCACGCGGCGGCACGACGGTCACGGCGGAGCTGCCGTGCGTGTAGTCCTCGCCGATGACTCGCTGCTGTTCCGCGAGGGTCTCGCACGCCTGCTGGCCGAGAGCGAGCTCGAGGTCGTCGGCCAGGCCGGCGACGCTGAGGAGCTGCTCGCGCTCGTGGCGAGCGAGGCGCCCGACGTCGCGATCGTCGACATCCGCATGCCGCCGGGGCATCGCGACGAGGGCCTCGTCGCAGCTCGCCAGATCAAGGCCGAGCACCCATCGGTCGGAGTGCTCGTGCTCTCGCAGTACGTCGAGGTCCACTATGCGATCGCGCTCGTCGAGGACCGTCCGCGTGGCGCCGGCTACCTGCTCAAGGATCGTGTCGAGAACGTCGACGACTTCGTCGACGCAGTTCGCCGCGTCGCGGCCGGCGAGGCCG
The DNA here is from genome assembly GCA_035552575.1 of Solirubrobacteraceae bacterium. Classification (GTDB taxonomy): domain Bacteria; phylum Actinomycetota; class Thermoleophilia; order Solirubrobacterales; family Solirubrobacteraceae; genus Palsa-744. The sequence goes on from DASZLB010000243.1 coordinate 15,691, forward strand.
TCGTCGATCCGAGCGTCGTCGCGCTGCTCGTGAGCCGCGCGCGCGAGCACGACCCGCTGGACGAGCTCACCGCGCGCGAGCGCGAGGTGCTCGAGCTGATGGCCGAAGGACGATCGAACCTTGCGATCTCGGCACAGCTCTTCCTCACGGCGCGCACGGTCGAGTCACACGTGCGGAGCATCTTTCTGAAGCTCAACCTGGCGCAGGCGCCCGATGACCACCGGCGGGTCCTGGCCGTGCTGAGCTACCTGCGCGCCTAGCGCAGGCGGTCCGGCGCGTGGTCGGTGCCCGCTCGATTCAGCGCTAGCACTGAGCGCAAGTTCAGCGCTCGCACCGTTGCCGGAGCGACCCCGGCGGGAGATGCTGCGAAGCGAATCGAGTGGCCGCACGCAGCCGCTCACTACCGGAGGTGCCCTCGCATGCGATCCCGTTCTCAGCTGCCCTCGTTTCGCCTATCTGCGCTCGTCACCGCCGTGGCGATCATCGTCGTCCTCGCGCCGAAGATGGCCGACGCCGCGACGGCCCACACCTACTTCGTCTCCCCCGCCGGCTCAGACGCGCTCGCGTGCTCGGCAAACTCGCAGGCGCAGCCGTTCGCGAGCATCCAGAAGGCGCTCGGCTGCACGCTCGACGGCGACGTCGTAAGCCTTGCACCGAGCGGCGCGAGCCCCTATCCGGGGATCGGCGCCGTCGCCGAGAACGTCACGATCGAGGCACAGGCGGGCGCGAACGCGCGCAGCGTGACGATCGATGCGGGCCAGGACGCGCTGTCTGTCTCGCCCGGGGCGCTCGTCGCCGTCAATGGTGTGAGTCTCGATTGCGTGGCCAACGACTGCAGCGCGCCGACGGCGACTAACGAGGGCACGCTGAAGCTCTCCGGCGACACGGTGAGCGGCAACTTCGCCACCTCCTCGGCGATCCTCAACACGACGCCTGCCGGTTCCTCGACGCCGGCCTCGCTGAGCATCGAAAGCTCGACCGTCTCGGGCAACTCCGGCAGGGTCGGCGGCGGCGTCCAGTCGAGCGTCGGAAGCGAAGCCGTCGGGGCGCTGTCGCTGAGGATCGCCAACAGCACGATCGCCGGCAACTTCGCGCAGTCGCGTGGCGGTGGCGTGAGCGTCGTCAACACGACTGCCGGTTCGAGCGCGACGATCGTCAACTCGACGATCAGCGCCAACTCGGCACCGAGCGGCGGCGGCGGCCTGTACGCCGGAAGCCCGGTTGCGCTGTCGAACACGATCCTCGCGGGCAACACGACTCGCTCCGGCATCGCGATCGACTGCGAAGACAAGAGCGGTGCGAACGTGACCGATGGCGCCGGCGCTCACAACCTGATCGGCAGCGGCAACGGCTGCCCGCAGTTGATTGGCGGGGTTGGTGGGGATCTGGTGGGC
>DASZLB010000244.1:0-5759 GCA_035552575.1 Solirubrobacteraceae bacterium
CTGCTCGAGCGCCTCGCCGAGGAGATCAACCGCGCCGGGCGCCACGGCACGCCGCTCAGCTGCCTGATCGTGACGATCGGCAACCTCGACGAGCTCTCGCGCGAGCACGGATCGGAGCTCTCCGAGCAGACGTTCGCATACGTCGCGAAGGCGCTCGCGGATCAGGTGCGCGGCTTCGACCGGATCGGTCAGCCGAGCGACGGCGAGCTGCTCGTGATCCTCCCCGGCGCCGATGGCCCGCGCGGCGAGATCGTCGCCAAGCGCGTGCTCGAGCGCTTGCGGACGATCAAGGTCGAAGCCGACGGCACGCGCCGGCCGCTGCGCATCTCCGTCGGCCTCGCGCCGTGGTCGGATGAGGACGCCGAGGAGCTGCTCGAGCTCGCGCGGGCCGCTGCGCGACGCGGCAGCGGCAGCGAAGTCCTTTCGGGCCTGTCGAATCCGTCGCCGCCCGTCCTTGGACGGCCGCGCCGACCTGCATAATCAAGCCGTGCTTTCCGGCTCAGAGCTGTGGCTGTTGCGACTGATGGCCGACCGCGGGCTCGCGCTGCTCGACGCCGACTCGCTGCTGATCGTGATCGAGGAGCGCGGCGAGCTGCGCGTCGCCGCCTCGGCCGGATCCTCGACGATGCGCGTGCGCATCGTGCCCGTCGCCGGCAGCGCGCTCGGCGAGCTGTACCTGACCGGGCAGTCCCAAGCGCTCGACCGCCCGCGCGGCAAGGACGCCGGCTGGCTGCACGAACTCGGGGTCGAAGTCCGTGCAGCGCTCGTCGAGCCGCTCAGCCTCGAGGGACAGGGCGGCGGGATGATCCTTGCGCTGCGCTCGAACAACAGCTTCCGCGGACCGGACCGCGACGCGCTGCAAGCCTTCTCGACGAGCGTCGCGCAGCGTCTGATCGCGGAGCGCTCGGTCGAGATCCAGCGCCTGCGCTACGGCATGGAGGCGCGCGAGCGCGAGCGCACGCGCTGGGCGCGCGAGATCCACGACGAGAGCATCCAGGGCATGGGTGCGCTGAAGCTGCGGCTCGCGAACGCGCGCGACATCGACGATCCAGAAAAGCTGCGCGAAGCGGTCGACGTCGTGCTCGACGGCCTCGGCAACGAGATCGACGGCCTGCGCCACTTGATCACCGAGCTTCGCCCGGCGGCGCTCGACGATCTCGGCCTCGCCGCGGCGCTGCAAGCGCTAGCGCGCCGCGCGCAGGCGATCGACGGTCTCGACGTGAAAATCGAGATGGAGCTCGGCGCCGAAGACGACGGTCGCCGGCTCGACGCAGAGCTCGAGAGCACCGTCTACCGGATCGTGCAGGAGGCACTGACGAATGTCAGCCGCCACGCCGAAGCGACGAGCGCAGTCGTGCACATCACGGAGCGAAACGGGATCGTCAGCGCGTCGGTCACAGACGACGGCAAAGGGCTGCCGAACGCGGACCGGCTCGGTCCGCGCGGCGACGGACTCGAGGGCGGCTTCGGCATGGGCGGTATGCGCGAGCGCGCCGAGCTCGTCGGCGGTGAGCTCGAGTTCGGCCCGGCACCGACGAAAGGCACGACCGTGCGCCTCGTCGTTCCGCTCGCCGGGCGCCCCTCACCCGAGGACGAAGCACAAGCGCTCGCCGGCGGCGTGCCCAGCGGCGCCCCGCTCGACGCCGTGCGGCGCTGAAACGCATAGCCCGGACCTTCCCAGGGCAAGCGCTGGCTGAGCGCCGTGGTCGACGTGGCGTGGCGAAGCGCGAACCTGGACCGGTGCCCCACGCCACCAGACGACCGAGAGGCAAGCGAGGCAAGGACGCAGGGAGCGAAGTGTGCGCCAGCACACGAGCGACCGAGGACGCCGCCTCGCGCCGCCTATCGGTCGTCTGGTCTACTCGACGAGGCCGATTCGGCGTACATATGCCGTGATCTCGGCACGTGAGGAGAAGCCGAGCTTCTCGATCGCGCGGGCGCGATATGTCTTGACGGTCCGCTCGGCGACGTGCAGCTGCTCGGCGATCTGCGGGTTCGTGTAGCCGTTTGCGATCAGCCGCACGACCTCGCGCTCGCGCTCTGAGAGCACGACGCCGTCGGAGGAGCCCTCCTCGCCGGTCGCCATCAACGCGCCGAGGCGTGGGTGCAGGTAGTTGCCGCCCGATACGGCGAGGCGGAAGGCTTGCAGGAGCTCGGCCGGCTCGGCCTCCTTCAATACGTAGCTTCGCGCACCGGCGCGCAGCGCCTGGCGCGCGTACTCGGGGTCCTCGCGCATCGTCAGGATCGCGACGGCGAGCGTCGGGTGGGCGATGAAGCATGCCGGCAGCGCCGCGAGGCTCGATCCGCCGGGCATCGTCAAGTCGAGCGTCAGCAGGTCCGGCTTGTGCTCGCGCACTTCGCGGATCGTGCTCGGCACGTCGGCGGCTTCTGCGATCACGTCGAACTCGTCCTTCTCGCGCTCGAGCACGGCGCGGATCCCATCGCGCACGACCGTATGGTCGTCGGCGATGATCACCCTGATCGGCCGGTCGATGCCGGGCGCTCCGTCCTGTGTTTGCAAAGTTCCTGCCTCCATGTCGAGACCGTATCGGCAGCTCACGCGAGAACCTGAACGGGCGCAAGGGACGACACGAATCTGCCCTTTTAGGACGACAAGATCTGCACCATCCAGACGGCAGACAAACGCTCCTTGGGTGCTCATCATGTAGTGCATGACGACCGCTGCGGTACACACAACCGGATTTCTCGAAGCGCCGAAGCTGCGGCTGCTGCCCAAAGGGGGCAGCTTCGCGAGACGCCCGCGCAAGGATCGTTCGGCGCTTCGACTGCTGGGGACGCCGGGCCCACCGGTCACGTCTCAAGGTCAGCCGATCCTGCTGGCCGGCGGCGAGCAGACGGCACGCACGTCGGTCGTTCGCGATCTCGCGCGGTCGATGCCGCCGAGCACGAGCTTCGAGCAAGCGGGCGCGATCTGGGAGGTGCTCGCGCGGGCGCCGCAGAGCAAGCTCGTGATCCTCAGCGGAGCGCTCGAGGGAATCCCCGCTCAGGCGCTGATGCAGATGCTCGGGCACCGCCACCCCGAGGTGCCGGTCGTGTGCATCGACGACGCGTCCGCCGCAGCCGCCTGAGCGGCTGGCGAGCTCGCGGTCGCAGCGGGGGCAGACGATGTCGTTTGAGCGCCGTGAGCAGGGGCAAGAGATACATCTTGCACGCCGTGCCCGAACGCGCCAACACCGTTAGCGTGCCTCGCGATGTCCGCGGCCACCGCTAGATCACCGCTGCGTCATTCCGAGCTGCGGCGAATCATCGCCGGCTACACGGTCAACCGGCTCGGCACGTGGTTCGGCTTCATCGCGCTCGCGGTCGTCGTCTTCGACCACACGCACAGCGCCGTCGCCGTCGCCGGTCTGCTGCTCGCGAGCCAGGTGCTGCCGGCGCTGCTCGTCCCGGCGCTCGTCGCGCGCGTCGAGGCCTCGACGCGCCGTGGCGAGCTGAGCAAGCTCTATCTGTTCGAGGCCGCGACGACGGCCCTCCTGATCGTGCTCGTCAAGTGGAACTTCTCGCTGCCCGCGATCTTCGCGCTCGTCGCGCTCGACGGCACAGCGGCGCTCGCGGCAAGCGCACTGCTGCGCGCGGCCGCTGCGCGCAGCGCGCGCGACTGGGTCAGGCTCGGCGATCCAGACGCCGAGGAGGCGACGCTCGCCGAGCGCGCGACAGATGCCGAGCGCAGGGCGAACGCGGCTCTGAACATCGGCTTCGCTGTGACGTTCACGCTCGGCCCGGCGCTCGCGGGGGTCGTCGTGCCGACGCTCGGAGCCTCGGCTGCACTGCTGATCGACCTCGTCTCGTTCACGATCTGCGCGGCGCTTCTGATCGACCTGCGCCCGCACGTCGAGGATGCCGAGAGCGACTCGGTGCGCGCACGCGTGAAAGCCGCATGGCAGTACATCGCCGAGGCCCATGTGCTGCGACGGCTGCTGCTGACTCAGGCGATCGCGTTCGTCTTCTTCGAGTTCTCGCCGCCGATCGAGGTGGCTTACGCAAAGGTCTCACTGCATGCGGGCGACCGTGGATATGGCGTGCTGCTCGGCGTTTGGGGGCTCGGCGTCGCACTCGGCAGCGTCGTCTTCGCGCGCTCGATCGACCGCTCGCTGAAGGTGCTGCTGGCCGGCTCGACGTTCGCCGTCGGCTTCGCGTACCTGGGCTGGTGGCTCGCGCCGACGCTCGCGCTCGCCTCGGCGGCGGGGTTCGTCGGCGGAATCGGCAACGGCGTGCAGTGGGCGGCGCTGATCAGCGCCGTGCAGCGAATCACGCCGGAGAACATGCAGGGCCGGCTGATGGGCGCCGTCGAATCGCTCGGCGCGATCTTCCCCGCGTTCGGCTACGTGCTCGGGAGTGTGATCACGATCGCCGCCTCGCCGCGAATCGCGCTGCTCGTGGCAGGCGTCGGCGTGAGCATCTGCACGGTCGCGTTCCTGCGGATCCCGCTCGAGGCCGGCGACGAGAGCGCTCCAGCGCCCGCGACGCCAGGTCCAGAGGGCGCGCACGAGGCCCATTCGACGCCTGCGATCGCGTGGACGCACCCGCCCGACGGCTCCTCCGCGCAGGTCGAGGGACTGCACGCGACGCCCGTTCAGATGCCGGTCGAGACAGGCGCAGGCGAGCACCAGCACAGCGGCGCACCCGGCTAGCCCGTTTAGGACCACGCAACCGCCAGTCCAGCATTGGGCCGCGCCCCTTAAGCACGACGCCGTAACCGCCGTTAAGTACGACAGGCCACGATGAGGAAGTCAAACCTGACCATCCGGCTGTTCTGCGCCTTCGAGGCAGTGCTGTTGATCGGCTCGATCGCTGCGACAGTGTGGATCTCGAACATCGACGAATGGCACCCGCTGCTGCTCGTGCTGCTGCTGTTCGCGCTCTCGCTCGGCGGGCGACGCGTGTGGTTCGTGACGATCCGCGGGCAGCGCCTCGCTCCGGGCCTCGTCGCGCAGGTGCTCGCGATGTGCGTGCTCGGCCCGGCGCCGGCCGTCGTCATGTCGATCCTCGTCGCGATCGGCATCTGCGTAGGGCGCGGCCTGCAGCCCTCGGCATGGCTGAACAACATCACGGCGTTCGCCGTGTTCCCGCTCGTCGGCGGGGTGCTGACGCAGCTGTGCATCGGCAACGTCCACGATCCAGCGAACCAACTCGCCCAGGGTCCGCTGTTCGCGCTCGTCGTCTTCGGCGTCTTCCTCGTCGCAAACGCGGTCAACTTCCTCGTCATCGCGCTCGACAACTACGTGATCGGCAACCAACCGCTGATCTCGCAGGTGACCGAGACGTTCACGCCGATGCTCCCCGGTCAGACGGCCGCCGCGGCGCTTACGGGCATGCTCGCGGTCGGCTACACGAACCTCGGCCTGCCGGTCGTCTTCGCCTCGGTGCTGATCGTCGCGATCTTCCAGTACCTGCTGACTGCGCTGCTGCGCTCGGAGGACCGCGCAGACCAGCTCGAAGCGCGGACCGTGCACCTCGCGTCGCTGCAGCTCGGCGTCCTGACGACGCTCGTCGAGACGCTCGCGCTGCGCGACCGGATGACGGCACGGCACGCAGCGGCCGTCGCGCGCTACGCACGCGCGCTCGCCGAGGACATCGGCGTCTCAGAGGCCGAGCAGGACTTGATCCACACGGCCGGCCTGCTGCATGACATCGGCAAGTTCGCGCTGCCCGACAGGATCCTCAAAGCCGAGGTGCTCTCGGACGAGGACTGGGCCGTGATCCGACGCCACCCGCAGGACGGCGCGACGCTCGTCGGC
>DASZLB010000245.1:0-6304 GCA_035552575.1 Solirubrobacteraceae bacterium
GCTCGTCGCCGTGATCGGCGGCGCCAAGGTCGCCGACAAGATCGGCGTGATCGATCGCTTCCTCGACGTCGCCAACCTCGTGATCATCGGCGGCGCGATGTGCTTCCCGTTCCTCTGCGCCCAAGGCCACGGCGTCGGCGACTCGCTGTGCGGCGAGGAGGATGTCGAGCACGCGCGACGCGCCCTCGCGAAGGCGACCGACCCAGGACGCGCGAGCGTCGAGCTGCCGACCGATCTCGTGATCGGCGACAGGCTCGCGGCCGACGCCGAGCACCGCGCGCTCGACGGCGTCGAGGTGCCCGAGGGATGGATGGGACTCGACATCGGCCCGCGCAGCGCCGAGCGCTACGCGGCCGAGATCGCTCGCGCCGGCTCGGTCTTCTGGAATGGGCCGATGGGCGCGTTCGAGCTCGAGCCGTTCGCCGCCGGCACGCGCCGCGTAGCCGAGGCGGTCGCCGCAGCGCCCGGCGTGACGGTCGTCGGCGGCGGCGACTCGGCCGCGGCGCTTGCCGCTTTCGGGCTCGACAGCAGCGTCGATCACCTCTCCACGGGCGGCGGCGCGACGCTCGAGCTCGTCGAGGGCCGCGTGCTGCCCGGAGTCGAGGCGCTCGAGGGCGCCGGCGCGAGCGTGGCGCGATGAGCGCGCGAACGCCGCTGATCGCGGGCAACTGGAAGATGTACAAGACCGAGCGCGAGGCCGAGGACTACATCCAGGCACTCTTGCCGCGCGTCTCCTCGATCGACGGCGTCGACGTCGTGATCTGCGTGCCGTTCACGGACCTGCGCGCGATGGTCGACAGCGCGCGCGGCTCGCGCGTGGAAGTCTTCGCGCAGAACATGCACCAGGAGCGCGAGGGCGCCTTCACGGGCGAGATCTCCGCGGCGATGCTCGAGGACGTCGGCGTGCAGGGCGTCGTGCTCGGGCACTCCGAGCGTCGCGAGCTGTTCGGCGAGACCGACCGTGCGCTCGCGCTGAAGGTCCCGGCGGCGCTCGAGGCGGGACTGACGCCGATCCTCTGCGTCGGCGAGACCGAGGCCGAGCGCGAGAAAGAGGACACCGACCGCAAGCTGCGCCAGCAGATCAAGGAGGATCTCGCGGGCGTCACAAGCGAGCGCCTCGCCGACGTCGTGATCGCGTACGAGCCGATCTGGGCGATCGGCACCGGCAAAGTCGCAACGCCCGACCAGGCGCAGGAGGCGATCGCGTTCATCAGGGCGCTCGTCGGCGATCGCGACAAGCAAGCCGCCGAGCGCGTCCGCGTGCTCTACGGCGGCTCTGTGAAGCCCGAGAACGCCGCCGAGCTGCTCGCGCTGGAGGACGTCGACGGCGCGCTCGTCGGCGGTGCGTCGCTGCAGGCCGAGTCGTTCGCGCAGATCGTGGGCGCGGCCGCGGCGTGATGGGAGAGCGGCTCGCCGGCCTGCCGCTCCCTTGCGCCTGCCTCGTCGTGCTCGACGGCTGGGGGCTCGCCGCGCCGGGTCCGGGCAATGCCGTCTCGCGAGCCGAGACGCCCGTGTTCGACGAGCTCTGGCGAGACTTCCCGCACACGACGCTCACGGCGTGGGGGCGTGCCGTAGGGCTGCCCGAAGGGCAGATGGGCAACTCGGAGGTCGGTCACCTGAACCTCGGCGCCGGCTCGGTCATGCGCCAGGATCTCGTGCGGATCGACGACGCGATCGCCGACGGCTCGCTCGCCGAGAACGACGTGCTGTGCGCCGCGCTCGACGGCGCCGAGCGCGTGCACCTGCTCGGGCTCGTCTCAGACGGCGGCGTGCACTCCTCGCTCGCGCATCTGCAGGCGCTGATCGCGCTCGCCGTCGAGCGCGGCGCAGAGGAGGTCATCGTGCACGCGTTCACCGACGGGCGCGACACGCTTCCGCACGCCGGCGCCGGCTACCTCGCCGAGCTCGACAGCGCATCCGGCGCGCGCATCGGCTCGGTGATCGGCCGCTACTGGGCGATGGATCGCGATCGCCGCTGGGATCGCACGCAACGCGCCTACGACATGCTCGTGCTCGGCGAGGCTCCATATCGTGCCGCGTCGGGCGAGCGGGCCGTGCGCGACGCCTACGCGCGCGGCGAGACGGACGAGTTCATCGAGCCGACGCTCGTCGGCGAGCCGGCGAGGATCGCCCCCGAGGACAGCGTGATCGCGTTCAACTTCCGCCCCGACCGGATGCGTCAGATCACGCGCGCGCTCGCCGAGCCCGGTTTCGGCGAGGGCGCCTCCGCGCACGACCCCGGCGTCGCCGCGGCGGGCGGCGGAGACGGCGCCGATGCCGAGCAGGCCGAGGAGCTGCCTGGCTGGCGCGGACGCGGCGCGCCGGCGCTCGCGCGCTACACGACGCTGACGCAGTACGAGGAAGGCTGGCCGTATCCGGTCGCCTTCGCACCCGAGCGCCCGCAGACGACGCTCGGCGTCGTGCTCGCGCAGGCCGGCGTCAAGCAACTGCACGTCGCCGAGACGGAGAAGTATCCGCACGTGACGTACTTCTTCAACGGCGGGCACGAGGCGCAGCTCGACGGCGAGCGGCGCGAGCTCGTAGCCTCGCCGCGCGACGTTCCGACGTACGACCACAAGCCGCAGATGAGCGCTCGCGAGGCCGCCGGCGCGTTCGTGCGAGCGTGGCACGAGGACGAGCCGGCGTTCGCGATCATCAACTTCGCCAACGCCGACATGGTCGGCCACACGGGCGTGATCGAGGCCGCCGTCGCCGCGATCGAAACCGTCGACGGTTGCCTCGGAGACGTCCTTGCGGCCGTGCGCGAGCGCGGCGGCGTGTGCATCGTCACGGCCGATCACGGAAACGCCGACAACATGCTCGAGCCCGACGGCAGCCCGAACACGGCGCATTCGCTGAACCCCGTGCCGCTGATCGTCACAGTGCAGGGCGTGGAGCTCGATCGAGACGGCGGAGCGCTGGCCGATGTCGCGCCGACCGTGCTCGAGCTGCTCGGGATCGCACAGCCGGCCGCGATGACGGGGCATACGCTGCTGCGCCCGCACGGCGGCCAGGCGGCTGCCGAGCGTGGGACCGCGCGATGAGCCTCTCGCGCAAGCTGCTCGCGGCGTTCTTCGTCGGCTCCGGCGTGAACCACTTCGTTGCGCCGCGTTTCTATCGCGCGATCGTCCCGCCGCGGCTGCAGCCGCAGGCGAAGCTCGTCGTCGAGCTGAGCGGCGTCGCCGAGGTGCTCGGCGGGATCGGCGTGATCGTTCCGCGCACTCGCTCCGCAGCCGGCCTGGGGCTGATCGCGCTGCTCGCGGCCGTCTTTCCGGCGAACCTCCACATGGCGCGCGAGCCGCAGCGCTTCAAGCAGGTGCCGCGCTGGGCGCTGTTCGCACGCCTGCCGCTGCAGCCGCTGATGATGTGGTGGGCCTGGCGCGCGACGAGGCGATGAGCGAAAGCGCCCGCTGAGCGGCTTTCGACGCTGCTATGTTCGGGTTAGGAGGACTTGGGTACAGAGCGAAAATGTCGACCGTTACCGCAGTCAAGATTCCACCGGGGGAGCACGAGAGCCTTCTCAGCGAGGAGCGCTCCGATGCGGGCCAGCGAGCATGGCGCGGGCTGTTGCGGGCTCACGCGTGCCTCGCAAAGCGACTCGACGCCGCGCTCGAGCAGACTCACAGCCTTCCGCTCAGCTCCTATGAGGTGCTCGATCGGCTCGAGGATGCGAGCGGTGGCCGAATGCGGATGTGCGACCTCGCCGAGCAGGCGCAGCTCTCGCGCAGCGGCCTGACGCGGCTCGTCGATCGCCTCGAGCGCGAGAAGCTGCTCGAGCGCTGCTCCTGCGAACAGGATGCGCGCGGCTCGTTCGCGTGTCTGACCGAGAGCGGGCGCGAGCGGTTGCAGGAAGCCCGCGTCACGCACCTCGCCGTCGTGCGCGAGCAGTTCTTCTCGCGCTTCAGCGAAGGCGAGCTCGAGCTGCTCGCCGACATGTGCCAGCGCGTCGCTCCCTGCAGCGGCGACGGCGTCGGCTGCTAGCCCCGACGACGCGGCCTCGCAGACATCGCCTGAGCGCTTCGCGCTCCCGTCGAGCTGGGCTACGCCCACGGAGCGAGCCGCCGGCGCGGCTGCCGAGCGCGTCGAGCACGCTGCCGTCGACCGAGCCCGACGCCGGAGCACTGAGACGCCGATGCAGATCTCGCGTCCAGGCATCGGCTGTGCTGCCTTGGCGTCCGCTCGAGCCGCGGGCCGTACGTCACTCGCCAGCTCGCAGGCACGAGGCGATCAAGAATCGATCAATAAAACTTGATAGTCAAGCGCTTAGATTTTATAATGACCTCTGTCCCAATCTTCGTCTTGGAGGTAGGTGAGCGTCGAGCTCGACGAGAACGTGCTGACGATTTCCGGCGAGCGCCACGCAGAGCACGACGAGCAGCACGACGGCTATCGCCGGATCGAGCGTGCCTCGGGCAGCTTCTCGCGTTCGCTGACGCTGCCCGACGGCGTCGACCCGGCCGGTGTGCGCGCGCGCTTCGAGCGCGGCGTGCTCGAGGTCGCCGTGCAAAAGCCCGTCCAGCGCAAGCCTCAGCGCGTCGCGATCAGCGTCGGCGGCGAGTAATCGTCCGTCGTCGAGGCGCGCGCGAGCGGCGAGCAGGTCGAGTCCGGCTCCTAGCCGGCCCCGCATACGCGGCGCGCGCTGGAACCGGCGCGCGCCGCGCCGCTGCTCCCGCCGGCCGGCTCTCAGTCCTGGGTCACGTCTCGCTCGGCCGCCGAGCGCTCAGGTGCCTCTGCGGGCTCCTCGGCCGAGGCGCTCTTTCGGTGTGCACGGCGGTGCAGCACGATCGCGCTGACGATCGCGACGAGCACTGCGACGAGGCCGTAGATGCCGAACGTTTCGATCGCGTTGCCGGCCGAGTTGCCGAGGAAGTACGCGAGCAAGCCGATCCCCGTCGCCCACGTGATTCCACCGAGTGCGTTCCACACGACGAACGTGCGCCAATGCATCCTCGTCGCGCCCGCGAGCCACGAGGCCCACACGCGCAGCCCCAGCAGGAAACGGCCGAAGAAGACCGCCTTCGCGCCGTGGCGCTTGAAGAACGGCTCGCCCGTCTCGAGCACCTCCAGGCGCTGGCGGTGGAAGCGCCCTGGGCGTTCGAGCAGCCAGCGCCCGCCCTTTCGCCCGATCGCGTAGCCGATGTTGTCGCCGACGATCGCCGCTGCCGCAGCCGTCACGATCACCCACTCGATCTGCAGCTTGCCACGGCTCGCGAGCACGCCTGCCGTGATCAGCGCCGTCTCACCCGGGATCGGCGCACCGCCGGACTCGGCCATCACGAGCACGAACAGCAGCGGGTAGCCGGCGACTTCGACCAAGTGGTCGACGTTGAGGAACGACGCGAGGATCACTGGTCACAGAGCATGGCGCACTCTCAGCCCGAGCACCGCACGGGGCGCTGCGGGCGAGCAGCCGCTATTTGGTGTTTTCCGAGACGAGCTGTTTGAGCGCCGTCGAGGCCTGCTGTACGTCGGAGTAGACGACGTTGCGCAGCCTGATCTGCGTCGAGCCGGGCGCCGTAGCAATGACGATCGCGACGACGACAACGACGAGCACGAGCAGCGCGAGCAGGCCGCCGAGCAGCCTGCTGCGCCTGCGCCTGCGGCCGTTCGCGACCGGCTGAGCCACGGCCGCGTGGGTCGCCTGGGCAGCCGCCGGCGTGCGCCGCGGCGGCCCCGAGCGTGGACGCCGCGGCGTTACGCTCGTCGCCGCTGTGCGCGGCGCGTCGCCGGCGCCTGCCCGTCGTCCGGCGCTGAGTACGCTCGTCGCCTCTGTCGCCGGCGCCTCGCGCCTGGCGGCAGAGCGCCCTCCGGGCGCGATCCCGTTGGCGCCGTCGCTGAGTGCGCGGCCCATCTCGCGCGCCGTCTGGTAGCGCTCGAGCGGGTCGAGCGCGAGCGATATCGCGACAGCCTCGGCGAGCTGTGGCGTGACCGCCGCGACGAGCGTGTCGAGCAGCGGCGGCTCCTCCTGCTGCTGCTTGAGCGCGAGCTCCGTCAGCGACGCCGCCTCGTATGGCAGTCGTCCGGAGATCAACTGGTAGGTGACGACGCCGAGCGCATAGAGGTCCGCGCGCGGGCCCGCGTCTTCGCCGCGCGCCTGCTCCGGCGCGAGGTAGGCCGCCGTGCCGAGCACCGAGCCGACCTGCGTGATGCTCGACTGCTCCGTCGCCTTCGCGATGCCGAAGTCGGCGAGCTTGACCTCGCCTTCGCGCGAGCGCAGCAGGTTGCCCGGCTTGACGTCACGGTGCACGACGCCATGGCGGTGCGCGTAGTGCAGCCCCTCGCACGCCTGGTCGATGATCGCGAT
>DASZLB010000246.1:0-34501 GCA_035552575.1 Solirubrobacteraceae bacterium
GTATCCGAGTACCTCGATCTCGCCCGAATCGGCGAGCGCCTGTGCCGTCAGCATCCGCATCGTCGTCGACTTGCCGGCCCCGTTCGGGCCGAGCAGGCCGAAGCAGACGCCGGTCGGAACCTCCAGGTCGAGGCCGTCGACGGCGACGATCGGGCCGAAGCGCTTGACGACGCCACGCAGCGATATCGCCGGCGAGCCTGCGTCCGCGCCATATGTCTGTTCGCCACCCGCAAGCATCTGACGACACTCTATGGAGGCGCCCCTGCCGGATGTCCAGTCCCGGGTGGTTGAATCTCCTACGCCGGTCCATATTGAGCCCGCGACGGCTGGGGCAATCTGGCTGAAGCTGTCCGAGAGACGTCCTGACCCTGTTCGAGCCCCGCCGGCGACCAAAGCGAGCGAGACGAGCACATGCGACCAAGAACCCCCCAGATCGTCGCCCTCGGTGGCGGCGGCTTCTCGATGGAGCGCGACAGTTCGCTGCTGGACGACTACGTGCTGTCACTGACCGACAGCGAACGTCCGCGCGTCTGCTTCCTGCCGACCGCGTCAGGCGACGCCGACCACTACGTCGTGCGCTTCTACAGGCGCTTCGCGGCGAGCTGCGATACGAGCCACGTCTCGCTGTTCCGCCGCGACCAAGGCACGGGCGGCGTCGAGGACGACCTCGCGAGCCACCTGCTCTCCCAGGACCTGATCTACGTCGGCGGCGGCAACGTCGTCAGCATGCTCGGCGCGTGGCGCGCGCATGGCCTCGACGACGTGCTGCGCAAGGCGTGGCGCAAGGGCATCGTCCTGTGCGGCCCGTCGGCCGGTTCGCTGTGCTGGTTCGACGAGGCGCTCAGCGCGTTCCACGGCGCGCCGCGCGGCGTGCGCGGCCTCGGACTGCTGCCGTACTCCAACTGCGTGCACTACGACGCAGAGCCGGCGCGGCGCGCCGAGTACCACCGCTTCGTCGGCGACGGCATGCGCCCGGGCTTCGCAGCGGAGGACGGCGTCGCGCTGCACTTTCGCCGCACGCGCCTGAAGCGGGCCGTCAGCTCGCGCGCGGACGGGTGCGCGTATCGCGTCGAGCACGCCGGTGACGGCGTCGTCGAGACGCCGCTCGAAGTCACCTATCTCGGCGCGGATCCCGCGGATCGCGGGCGCGAGCGCGCGGAGCCGACGGTCGCGCACGAAAGCGCGGAAGCGCCCGAGCGACGGCCGCGTCGCCGCTCCGCACGGCGTCCGGCGACGGGGCCGGCGAACGCGGGCGAGCGGCTGCCGGCAGTGGCGCCCGGCTCGCCCGCGCCGGTTCCGGCGTGAGCACACGCCCAGACGTTCCCGTCCAGGAGCGCCGGATCTTCGCGATGGGCGGCGGAGGCTTCACGATGGAGCCGACGAACCCGCTGCTCGACGACTTCGTGCTCTCGCTGACTGCCGAGAAGGAGCCACATGTGCTGTTCCTGCCGACGGCTTCGGGTGACACGACGGCGCAGATCAACGCCTTCCAGGCGCGCTTCGCCGACCGCTGGTGCGTGCACGAGCATCTCTCGCTGTTCCGCATGCACGACGCCAAGCGGACGCTCGAAGAAGTCGTGCTCGAGCAGGACATCATCTACGTCGGCGGCGGTTCGATGCGCAACCTGCTGGCGATCTGGAAGGCGCACGGGCTCGACGAGCTGCTCGTCCGGGCGTGGCGCTCGGGAACGGTGCTCGCCGGCCTCAGCGCCGGCGCGATGTGCTGGTTTCAGGGCGGCGTGACTCGCTCGAGCGGCGCGCCGGAGCCACTTGCCGGGCTGGGTGTACTCGACGGCTCGCTGACGGTGCACACCGACGGCGAGCCCGAGCGCCTGCCGGTCTGGCTCGCGAGCGTGCGCGACGGCACGCTGCCCGGCGGCTGGGCGCTCGACGACGGCGTCGGCCTGCTGTTCGAGGGCCTGCGAATGGCACGCGTCGTCAGCTCGCGACCGGGCGCAGGCGCCGAGCGCGTCGATCAGGTCGCGGGCGAGCTCGTCCGCCATCGCCTGCAGCTGGAGCTGCTCGGCGGCGGTGAGCGCGGCGAGCTCGGCGGCGTCGACGAGGCCGTGCAGGAGCTTCGGCGCGTACACCGCATGCGGCGCGAGATGCGACGCTGAGCACCGCGGAGCCAGCCGAGGGCGGCGCGAGGCGACGAGCCCGGTCGGCGCGCCCGAGGCCCCGTGCGAGCTAGGAGCCCGCGCCGCCGCGTCGCGGCGCGCTGGTCAGATAAGTCGCGCTCAAGTCCTCGTCGCCGTGCTCGGGCACGCCTTCCTGCATCCGCCGGCTGACGGCTGCGAGCATCGGCAGGTCGAGTCCAAGGCGCTCGGCCGACTCCTCGGCGAGCATCGCGTCCTTCGTTGCGAGGCGCAGCGCGAACGTCGGCTCGAAGTCGCGCTCGACCATCGCGCCGCCCTTCGACCGCAGGTAGGGCATGTCGAGCGGGCCTCCGTCGATCGCCTCGAAGAACTGCTCGCCGCCGAGCCCAAGGCCCTCCGCCAGCGCAATCGTCTCGGCGGCGCCCTCGACGACGGCGACGATCCAAGCGTTCGTGACGAGCTTCAGGCGCGAGCCGGCGCCGGCCTCGCCGACCCACATCGTCCGCTGCCCGACGGCGTCGAAGACGGGCTGCACGCGCCCGCGCTCGGACTCGGGCCCCGATGCGAGCACGACGAGCTTGCCCTCGGCCGCGGGCTGCTTCGTTCCGAGCACGGGTGCATCGACGAACGCGAGCCCGTGCTCCTGCGCGAGCTCGATGCAGCGCGCCGTGCCCTGCTCGCCGATCGTCGACATCTGCGCCCAGACGCTGCCGGCACGGGCTCGGGCAAGCGCTCCGTCCTCGTCCTGCATCGTCGCGAGCACCACGTCGACGTCCGTCAGCATCGTGACGATCACGTCCGCCGCGGCGGCCGCCTCGGCTGCCGTGTCGTGGATCTGCGCGCCGTCGGCGCTCAGCGGCTCGGCCCGCTCGCGCGAGCGGTTCCAGGCGTGCAGCTGCAAGCCGGCGCGAGCGATGTTGCGCGCCATCCCGAGTCCCATCGTGCCACCCGCGCCGAGCACGGCGACTGCGCCGGTGTCAGGCATCGCGAAGCTCCTCGAGCGCGCGCGGCATCGCGTTCAGGGCCGAACGAACGTATCGGGGTCGGGACCGATCCGCGTGCCTGCATCGAGCGCGGCGATCGCGTCCATCTGCTCGCCGCTCAACTCGAAGTCGAGGACCTCGAAGTTCTCGCGGATGCGCGCGGGCGTCACGGACTTCGGGATCACGACGTTGCCGAGCTGCAGGTGCCAGCGGATGATCGTCTGCGCCGGGGTCTTGCCATGCGCCTGCGCGGCCTCGACGATCGCGGGGTCGTCGAGCTCGAGCCCTTGTCCGAGCGGGCTCCAAGCCTCCGTGACGACGCCGAGCCGCTCGTGCTCGCGGCGCAAGCCGACCTGCTGGAAGTACGGATGCAGCTCGACCTGGTTGATCGCCGGCGTGACGCCCGTCTCGGCGATCACCCGCTCGAGGTGCTCGGCCTGGAAGTTCGAGACGCCGATCGAGCGCACGAGCCCTTCGGCCTGCAACTCGACGAAGGCCTTCCACGTCTCTACGTACTGGTCATGCGCGGGCACGGGCCAATGGATCAGATAGAGGTCGAGATGGTTCAGCTCGAGCCGCTCGAGGCTCGCGCGGCAGGCGCGCTTGGCCTGCTCGTAGCCCTGGTCGTCGTTCCAGCACTTCGTCGTGACGAACAGCTCGTCGCGATCGATGCCGGATGCGTGCAGCGCCTGCCCGACGCCACCCTCGTTGCGGTAGGCCGCAGCCGTGTCGATGTGGCGGTAGCCAACCGACAGCGCCTCCGCGACGGCCACCTCGGTCTCCTTCGGCGGTATTTGAAAGACACCGAAGCCGAGCTGCGGGATCTGCTCGCTCGGTGCGATCGGCACGTCGGGGACTGGATCGCTCACGCTCATTGCAGTGCCCGACTATGGCGCATGCGAAACTCCGGAGGGAGAACGATGAGCCAGATCAACCACAGGGTGTGCCTCGCGGCGCGTCCCTCAGGGCTGCCGAAGCCGTCCGACTGGGACTTCGTCGAGGAGCCCGTCGCGGACCCGGGCGAGGGCGAGTTCGTCGTCGAGATCTCGCACGTCTCGCTCGACCCGGCGATGCGCGGCTGGATGAACGCCGGCGCTTCCTACATCGAACCGGTCGAGCTCGGCGACACGATGCGCGCCGGCGCCGTCGGTCGAGTGAGCGCCTCGAAGCACTCGGGCTTCGACGTCGGCGAGCACGTCTACGGCGTCTTCGGCGTCCAGGAGCACGCACGCTCGGACGGCAAGGGCGTGATCAAGATCGATCCGTCGCTGGCGCCGGCGCCGACGTACCTCGGAACGCTCGGCATGACGGGGCTCACTGCGTACTTCGGACTGCTAGACGTGGCGAAGCTGAGAGAGGGCGAGACGGTCGTCGTCTCCGGCGCGGCCGGCGCCGTCGGCAGCGTCGCGGGGCAGATCGCGAAGCTCAAGGGCGCACGCGCCGTCGGCATCGCCGGCGGCGAGGAGAAGTGCCGCTGGCTGGTCGAGGAGCTCGGCTTCGACGCGGCGATCGACTACAAGGCCGAGGACGTGCGCCGCGCGCTTCGCGAGCACGCGCCGACAGGCATCGACGTCTACTTCGACAACGTCGGCGGTGAGATCCTCGACGCGGCGCTGACGCGTCTGGCGCGTCATGCGCGGATCGTGATCTGCGGGGCCGTCTCGCAATACAACGCGACCGGCGCGGTGCGCGGGCCGTCGAACTACCTCGCGCTGCTCGTCGCGCGCGCAACGATGACGGGCATGGTCGTGTTCGACTACGCCGCGCGCTACGGCGAGGCGATGGGCGAGCTCGCGCAGTGGCTGCGCGAAGGCAAGATCGTCTCGCGCGAGCACATCGTCGAGGGCGGCGTCGGCGCGTTCCCGGACTCGTTGCTGAAGCTCTTCGCAGGCGAGAACATCGGCAAGCTCGTGCTGCGCATCGGCGGTTGAGCGGGTGGCGGCAACCGGTCAGGCGGACCCGAGCAGCGACACGATCAGCCCGGCCCAGCCGTCCTTCAGCCGATCGGGCGCGATCGCCATCTCGCGGCGCTGGAACAGCACCAGTTCGGCGGTCAGCGCGGCGAGCAGCACGTCGGCGAGATAGCCGATGTCGCCGGCATAGCCGCTCTGCTCGAGCAGCGCCATGACGTGTGCGCGGTAGGCCGCGTAGACGTTGTGGCGCAAGCGCTCGCCCGGCGCTCCCTCGGCAGCCGCGAGCAGATCGCCCTGGATCTCGATGTGCTCGAGCATCCGCTCGCCGAAGGCGATCAGGCGCTCGCGCGGCGGCGCGCCGGGGCCAAGCGGTGAAGGGCCGCGGATGAAGCCCTCCTGAAAGCTGCGCTCGCGCTCGTCGAGCAGCGCGCGCATCAGCCCGCAGCGGTCGCCGAAGTGGCGAAACAGCGTGCCCTTGCCGACGCCGGCGGCACGCGCGACTTGGTCCATCGTCACGCACTGCGCGCCGTGCTCGGCGACGAGCGCTTCGGCCGCGAGGAGGATCGTCGCGCGGTTGCGCGCAGCATCGGAGCGCTCGTGCCGGACAGGCTCGAGCATCGGCAACCCCCGCTGCGCGACATTGCCCTCCACTTCGGAGAGCTTACCTGGAGCAATTACCGGACTACGGTCCACTTCTGTTACTATAGCCGTATACGGACTACGGTCCGCATCATCGATCGACGCACACAGCGTTCAGAGAACCGCGAGAGCGTCCACCACACCACTTCCAAGGAGCCCCGAATGTCACTCACCGCCACAGAGACCCAGACGAAGCTTCCAGCCGGCACGTGGAAGCTCGATCCGACGCACTCGTCGGCGAGCTTCGCCGTCAAGCACATGGTCGTCGCGACGTTTCGCGGCCGCTTCGAGCAGATCGACGCGACGCTGACGGTCGGCGAGGACGGCAAGGCGCGCCTCGACGGCACCGTCGACGCCGGCTCGATCGTCGTCAAAGACGAGAACCTCCAGGCGCACCTCGGCTCGCCGGACTTCTTCGACACCGAGCGCTACCCGCAGCTGCGCTTCAGCTCCGAGTCGATCCGGCGCGACGGCGAGGAGCTCGTGCTCGACGGCGAGCTGACGATCAAGGACCACACGCACGCCGTCGAGGCGCGCGGAACGATCACGGACCCGCACGAGACGCTCGGCGGCGCGATCAAGATCGGCGTCACGCTCGAGACGGTCATCGACCGTACGCAGTTCGGCCTGGAGTGGAACGCGCCGCTGCCGAAGGGCGGCTTCGCGCTGGCGAACGATGTCAAGCTGACGGTCGAGCTCGAGCTCGCCCAGGACAGCGAGTAGGAGCGACTGATGCGAGTGCTCGGCATCTCCGGCTCGCTTCGCCGCGACTCGCACAACAGGCGCCTGCTCCGGGCGGCAGCGGCACTGCTGCCGCCCGGGGTGGAGCTCGTCGAGTTCGATGCGTTGAAGGCGATCCCGCCGTTCGACGAGGACGACGAGCAGGCGCCGGCGGATGCCGTGATCGAGTGGCGCAAGCAACTCGAAGCGGCCGACGCGCTGCTGTTCGCGACGCCGGAGTACAACCACTCGATCCCGGGCGCGCTGAAGAACGCCGTCGACTGGGCCTCGCGACCGTTCGCGACGGCCGCGCTGCGCAACAAACCGGCGGCCGTGATCGGCACGAGCACGGGCATGTTCGGCGCCGTGTGGGCCCAGGCGGAGCTGCGC
This sequence comes from Solirubrobacteraceae bacterium, assembly GCA_035552575.1. Lineage (GTDB taxonomy): Bacteria > Actinomycetota > Thermoleophilia > Solirubrobacterales > Solirubrobacteraceae > Palsa-744. The sequence continues at coordinate 6,742 of DASZLB010000246.1, forward strand.
AAGTCGCTCGCGGCGGCGGGCGCGCGCGTGATCGACAGCGAACTCCCCGTGGCTGATGCGGAGAACGCGTTCGCCGCCGACGGTGCGCTCGCCGAGCACGACCAGACGCTCGCGCTCGGCGAGATCCTCGCGGAGCTGCTCGCCGAAGCACGCCGGCGAGAGCCGGTTGGCGCTTAGCGCGTCGCGCCGGCTCGGCACGCGCAGACGCGCTGGGCGCGTCCGGCGCACAGCCGCAGGAGGCATGCACGACGGCGGGTGAAGCGCCCGCCGGCGGAGCGGCGGAGAATGCGGGGATGGCGAGCACGAAGCGCCCGGAGCCGGAGAAGGTCAGCGACGAGCTCGAGCGCTGGCTCGACGACGACGGGCGGCCGAAGACGCTCGGCGGCTTGATCGAGGTATTCGGCGAGCGCAGCTTCGCGGTCATCTTCGTGCTGTTGATGGCCGTGCCCGCGCTGCCGCTGCCGACAGGCGGAGTGACGCACGTGTTCGAGATCGTCACGATGCTGCTCGCGCTGGAGCTGATCGGCGGGCGGCGCGAGGTGTGGTTGCCGGCGCGCTTCAGAGGACTCGAGCTCGGCGGCGAGAGCCGCGCCAAGTTCGTCGACACGCTGCTGCGCCGGATCCGCGGCGTCGAGCGAATCTCGCGCCCGCGCGGGCGCCGGCTGTTCGGCCATCGCCTGTCGGGCGGCGTCTTCGGGCTCGTCGTGCTCGGACTGACGCTCGCGGCGTTTCTCGCTCCGCCCTTCTCGGGGCTGGACACGCTGCCGTCGATCGGCGTCGTCGTCCTCGCGCTTGGCTATCTGCTGACGGACGCCGTGCTAAGCGCCGCCGGGGCGGCGATCGGCGCGCTCGGCGTCTTCTCGGTGATCTTCCTCGGCTCGATCGCCGTGAAGTTCTTCAAGGGGCTGCTCTAGCGAGCTGGACGACCCTGCGCGTCGGGCTCGCCTCGCTCGAGCGAGCGCCCGTTCGGCCTTATTCGTTCGCTTCGGCCTCGGCTGCTTCGACCTCGGCGGCGACGTCCGCGACGCTCACTTCGAGCGCGTCGGCGATCCGCCGGACGGTCATCCAGCCGGGGCTGTTCAGGCCGCGCTCGATCCGCGAGAGCGCCGACGCGGTAAGCCCGGCATCGAACGCAAGCTCTTCTTGCGTGATCTCACGATCTTCGCGAAGCTGTTTGAGATGCGCCGCCAGCGCTAGGTCGGGTTCGTCGTGCACGCAGGAAACATGTCGTAGTCCTAGCGTCAATGTCCAGGGGCTCTGGTCCTAGGAATTAAAGACAGTACTCTCATAGCTGCACAATCATCCCCACAGATGGTCAAGTGCATGGCCCGGTAGCGCTCGGCGCAAGCGGGGCGCGACACGGGCCCCGCCAAGGGGTCCTCGGGAGCTTGCCCCCGGGGGCCCCGAGGTGGCGATCCTCGCGGCAGAGGACTGCGCTCGGAAACCCCGCCGGCACGCGCAGCGGGCGCGGCGTCAGGCATCGGCGCCCGCGCAGCACTGCAACGGAGGGGGAGGGATTCGAACCCTCGTCAGACCAATCAGGCCTGAAACGGTTTTCGAGACCGCCGCATTCAACCGCTCTGCCACCCCTCCAGGATCTCGACAGGGAGGACGCGTGATCTTAGTCGAGTCGCGCGGCGGCGCTGAGCGTGCCCCAGCGCGGCCGGCCGGCGCCGAGCGGGTCAGCGACGCCGCGCGGCGAAGAACGAGCGCAGCAACTCGCTGCACTCCTCGCGCAGCGGCCCGGCAAGCACCTCGGGACGATGATTCAGGCGCCTATCGGCGAGCACGTCGAGCACGCTGCCGCACGCGCCGGCCTTCGGGTCCTCGGTGGCGAACACGACGCGCTCGACGCGGGCCAGCACGATCGCGCCGGCGCACATCGCGCACGGCTCGAGCGTCACGTAGATCGTCGCATCGAGCACGCGCCAGCTCCCGAGCGCCTGCGCGGCCTCGCGCAGGGCGAGGATCTCGGCGTGCGCGGTCGGGTCCTGGCGCAGCTCGCGCTCGTTGTGCGCAGCAGCGATCAGCTCGCCGTCGTGCACGACGACGGCGCCGATCGGCACGTCGCCGTGGGCACCGGCGAGCTCGGCCTCGCGCAGCGCGAGGCGCATGAAGTAGTCCTCGCTTGACAGCTTGCGCTCGCTCATCGATCTACGCCGCGGGCTCTGCGACAGTGCGTGCCGCCCGCAGCACGCCCGAGCCTCATCATTACCGAAGCGCCATGACTCTCTCGATCAGCGGCTCCCGCCGCCAAGCTCTGAACCACCGCTCGCTGCTGCTCGCCGCGGCGTGCGCCGCCTGCGCGGCCTCGACCGGGGCCGCGAGCACGGCGGCGGCGGCAACGCAAGCGGCGGCATACGCGCCCGGGCGGATCCTCGTCAAGTACGCCGCGGCGACGCCACGCCGCGCGCGCGCGGCGATCGCGAGCGCAGCCGGAGCGGGCGCGCCCGAGGTGACCGCACCGCACACGCGCGTGCTGCGCCTCGCGCACGGCGTGAGCATCGCCGCTGCGCTTCGCCGCCTGCGCGGCGAGCGCGGTGTCGTGTGGGCCGTGCCGGACTACCGCGCGCATCTCACTGGCGCGCCGGGTCCGCCGCTGATTCCGAACGACCGCGGCGAGGGCGGCGCGGCGGGCGACTGGCAGCAGCTGCAGTGGAACTTCTCAGGCGCATTCGGCGTGAACGCGCCGCAAGCGTGGGCGAACGTCGCGGCCGATGGCGCGCCCGGCGGCAAAGGCGTGATCGTCGCGGTGCTCGACACGGGCGTCGCATACGCGACGCACGGGCGCTTCCTGCGCTCGCCGGACTTCTCGCGCTACGGCTTCGTCGGCGGCTACGACTTCATCGCGCACGACCGCTTCCCGAACGACCGCAACGGGCACGGCACTTTCGTCGCGGGAACGATCGCGGAGGCGACGAACAACCGGCTGTCGGTCACAGGGCTCGCGTTCGCCTCGCGGATCATGCCCGTGCGCGTGCTCGACAGCCAGGGCGAAGGCGAAGCATCGACGATCGCCGAAGGCGTGCGCTACGCGGTCAGGCACGGCGCGCAGGTGATCAACCTGAGCCTCGAGTTCTCCAGCAGCGTGACGGCTTCGGACATTCCGGAGCTGATCGAAGCGCTGCGCTACGCGCGCCGGCGCGGCGTGCTCGTCGTCGCGGCGGCGGGCAACGAGGCGCATTCGGCGATCGCCTATCCGGCCCGAGCGCCGGACGTGGTCGCGGTCGGGGCGAGCACCGAACACGGCTGCCTCGCGGACTACTCGAACGACGGCAGCGGGCTGACGCTCGTCGCGCCGGGCGGCGGCGCGGACGCCAGCCTGCCGGGCGATCCGAACTGCCAAGCCGACAGCCCAGCCGGGCGCGACGTCTTCCAGGAGACGTTCACGGGCGCCTCACCGCGCCGCTTCGGCCTGCCGACGGGCTATGAAGGGACGTCGATGGCGGCGCCGCACGTCGCCGCGACCGCGGCGCTGATCATCGCGAGCGGCGTGCTCGGCAAGCATCCGACGCCGGCGCAGCTGATCGCGCGGCTGCGCTCGACGGCGCGCAAGCTCGGCGGTGGCGGCGACGAAGCGCTGTATGGCGCAGGGCTCGTCGACGCGGCGGCGGCGACGGCTCCGATCGTCGCGAGCGCTCCGGCGGGCGCGACGGCGCCAGGCTAGCTAGCGCTCGGGCGTCGGCTCGCGTCTCAGCCCTGCTTCATCAGCGTTTCGACGGCTTCGGTGTAGCCGGCCTTACGCTGGTCTTCGTGCTCGAGCGCGCCGAAGTAGGCCTCGCGCGATTTCGAGGCGCCGGGCTTCTGCTGGTCGCGCACCTGGTAGACGACGAAGTCGCGCAGGCGCCCGTCGCACTGCGTGCGGTATTTGGCAGCCCATTCGCTCAGCAGCGTGCCGGCCTTCGCGTAGGTCAGGTTGACGGGGAAGCCGTAGTTTTCGCTGAGCGCGCGACCGTTGTCGCTGGCGATGCCCCACTCGGTGATGTCGATCGGCAGCGTCGTGTCGCCGTGCTGCGCGAGATCGGAGATCATCCGCGACATCTCCGCGGAGCCATTCGTCCCGTAGGGATGGATCGTCCAGCCGCTGACGTAGGAGAGCAGGTTCGGCTCGGCGGCGAACATTTCGTTGACCCACGCGGGGTTGCCGGAGCCGCCGTCGCTGGCCTGCGCGAGCAAGCCGATGTGGTAGGGCATCAGCGCCTTCGCGGCTTCGACGAAGCGATGCGCGTACGTGCGCGCGCGCTCCTTGTAGGAGGACGAGCTGGCGCCGTCGCCGTACTGGTAGCCGTAGGAGGTCTCGTTGCCGAACTCGACCGCCTTGACTCCGGGGATCCGCGCGAGCGCGGCGATCCCCTGAACCTGCGTAGCCGTCGGCATCGTCCCGTGGAAGTCGTAGAGGATCAGCGGCGTGACGCCCTTCGCGACGTACTGAGCGGCCTCCTGCGCGACCGCGCTTTCGTTGACGTGCTGGAAGCCGACATCGATGCGCACGAGCTTCGCGCCGAGCGAAGCGACGCCGGGCACGTCGTAGGTTCCATCGGCGCCGGCGTTGATGCCGGGCGAGAAGTGGATCGGGCCGCGTTCGGCTTCTCCTTCGCCTTCCGTCGGGACTTCGGCTTCTTCTTCTTCTTCTCGCTGTTCTTTTTTTGATTTTTTTTCGTTTTTTGATTTTTCCGATTGGGCGACCCTGATCGTGATGCGGTTCGACCACGAGCCGGCTTCGGGCGTGTACTCGCGCACGCGGTACTTCGTCGTGACCGTCAGCGGGCCGGGGATCGCGTAGCTTCGGCCGGTCACGTACGTGAAGTTTTTCTCGCCTGCCGCGACGGCCTGCACCTGATAGCTGGAGGCGCCCTGCACGGCGGTCCAGCTCAGCGACGAGCCCCTCAGCGTCAGTGTCGGCGAGGAAGCGGTCGCCGTCGCGGAGGCGGCGAAGACCGCAGACGCGATCAGCGCCATCAGCAGATGCTTCCTCAAGGCTCCCCTTTCGATCTCGCACCCACGCGAGCGACTCGACTTGACTTGACGCGGCCAACGCCGCCTAGAGCGCGCCAGCCAATCACAAGGCTATCTATACCCGCTCAAAAGAAACCAAACCTTTACATCATTCAAGACCGTCGAGACGGAGCTTTGGGGCAAGCACGTGATCGCGCCATCCGATCGCTCCAGCGGGCAGCGGGCCGGCGCTGCATCTGCGACGCGGCGAGCGGTCCTCGCCCGATCCTGCGACTACAGTGCTGACGCATGTCAACCGCTGTGCCAACGGCCGATCGCGCGCCCGAGCGCTCGGACATCGCGATCGTCGGCGGCGGCATCGTCGGCCTCGCCGTCGCGCGTGAGCTGATCGCCCGCAACCCCGATGCCTCGCTGTGCGTGCTCGAGCGCGAAGCCGATGTCGGCGAGCATCAGACGGGACACAACTCGGGCGTGATCCACGCAGGCGTCTACTACACGCCGGGCTCGCTGAAGGCGCGCCTCTGCGTCGAGGGCGCGCGCGAGATGTACGCCTACTGCGAAGCGCGCGGCATCGCGCACGAGCGCTGCGGCAAGCTGATCCTCGCGACGGACAGCTCTGAGCTCGATCGGCTGGCAGAGATCGAACGCCGCGGCCAGGCCAACGGCGTCGAGCGCCTGCGCCGGCTCGACGCGGGCGAGATCGAGCAGATCGAGCCGCACGCGCGCGGAATCGCCGGGCTGCACTCGCCGAACACGGGCATCGTCGACTTCGCGGCGGTCGCACACTCGTACGCCGGCGATGTGCGCGAGGGTGGCGGCACGGTCTCGACGAGCTGCGGCGTGCAGGGCATCGAGGTCACGGGACGCTCGCTGCGGATCGCGCATGCGCAGGGCGTGACGGAGGCGCGCCATGCGGTCTTCTGTGCCGGCGCCTGGGCGGACCGGCTCGCGGTGATGGCCGGTGCGAGCCCCGACCCGCGGATCGTCCCGTTCCGCGGCGCATACCTGCGGCTCGTTCCGCAGCGCCGCTCGCTCGTGCGCTCGCTGATCTACCCCGTTCCGGACCCGGCGCTGCCGTTCCTCGGCGTGCACCTGACGAAGCACATCAGCGGCGACGTGCTGATCGGCCCGACGGCGCTGATGGCGGGTGCGCGCGACGCCTACCGCCTGTCGAAGGTGCGCCGCGAGGACCTGCTCGACACGCTCGCGTGGCCGGGCACGTGGAAGATGCTCAGGCGCTTCTGGGGCACGGGCGTGACGGAGCTGCGCCACGCGGCGCAGCGCTCGGCGTTCGTCCATGCGGCGGCACGCTTCCTGCCGGAGCTGCGCGCCGGCGACGTGGAACCGGCGTTTGCGGGCGTGCGCGCGCAGGCGCTCGGCAAGGACGGCAAGCTCGTCGACGACTTCGTCTTCTCGCAGACCGAGCACGCGCTGCACGTGCGCAACGCGCCGTCGCCCGCCGCGACGTCGTCCCTGGCGATCGGACGCTACATCGCCGAGCAGGCGCAGCGCGCCTTCGGCCTGCAAGCCTGAGCGGCTGAAACGCCGCTCAGCCCGCGCTCGACCGAGCGCGCGCGATCACGTCGGCCATCTCGGCACGGAAGCGCTCACGGCCGAAGCGCCTCGCGTTCTCGCGGATCTCGCCGTCGTCGAGCTGCATGCCCTCGAACTGCTCGATCGCGGCCGCCAGTGCCTCGGCGCTCTGCTCGGCGAACAGCACGCCGGTGCCGCCGTCGAGCACCGACTCCGAGGCGCCTCCGACGCCGTAGGCGATCACCGGGACGCCGGCTGCCTGGGCCTCGACGGGCACGATCCCGAAATCCTCCTCGCCGGGGAACAGCAGTGCGCGCGCGCTGGCGAGCAGACGATCGCGCTCGGCGTCGGAGACCTTGCCGAGCAGCTCGGTTCCGGGGCCGGCGCTTGCGCGGAGCGCATCCAGCGCGCGCCCGCCGCCGGCGACCTTCAGCGACCGCGGCAGCAGGGCGCAGGCGGTAACGGCGAGATCGACGCGCTTATATGGCACGACGCGACCGAAGACGAGGTAGAAGTCGTCGGGGTCGTGCGCGAGCGCGAGGTAATGCTCGACGTCGACGGGCGGATGGACGACCTCGGCGCTGCGCCCGTAGAAGCGCTCGATCCGAGCGGCGACGTGCTGGGAGTTGGCGACGAACACGTCGGGCCTGCGCGAGCCCTCGAGGTCGACGCGGCGCAGCCGGCGCAGCAGCGTGGGCAAAGCGAGCCGCGTCAGCCTGCCGACCTGCTCGCCGTCGAGGAAGCCCTCCTCCCAGGCGTAGCGCATCGGCGTGTGGCAGTAGCAGACGTGCAGCACGCCGGGCGGCGTGCGGACGTTCTTCGCGCAGGCATGGCTGCTCGAGAGCACGAGGTCGAAGCCCGACAGGTCGAACGAGCGGAACGCGCGATTCATCAGCGGCAGGAGGTTCGGGTAGTGGCGCGTCGCGCCGGGGATGCGGTTGAGGAACGAGCTGTGCACCGGCCGGTCGGTGATCAGCGGCGACCACGGTGCGGGGTCGTAGACGGACGTGAACAGCTCGGCTCGAGGGAACATCTCGAGCAGCTCCATCACGACCTGCTCGGAGCCGCCCGGAACGGTCAGCCAGTCGTGGACGACCGCGACGCGCGGGAAGCGCTCGCGCAGCTCCGCGAGGATCGGCGCGGCGGGCGTTGAATCTGCGCTCTGCACCGGCGCGAGACTACACGCCACCCCGCCTGAAATCATGGCGCCGATGGCCGAATCGGCGCCCCAGAGCAAGCCTGCATCCGCATTCACGGCGACACGACTGCGCGGTCGCGAGATCGTCTGCGTCGGCTTCGCCGATTGGGACAGCGAGCTGTGGACGAACCAGCACCATCTGATGTCGCGGCTCGCCGCCGAGAACCGCGTGCTGTTCATCGAGTCGCTCGGCCTGCGCCGCCCGCAGCTTGCGGGGCGCGACCTCGCGCGAATCTGGCGGCGGCTGCGGCGCGGCCTGTCGGGGCCGCGCGCCGTCGACGGGCTGCACGTGCTCTCGCCGCTCGTCCTGCCGCTGCATCGCTCGCGGATCGCGCGCGCGATCAACGCCCGCCTGCTGCCGGCACTCGTGCGCCGCGGCATGCGCAGCGCCGGGCTGGAGCGGCCGATCCTGTGGGCGTACGTTCCGCAGGCCGAGGTGCTCGTCGATCCGATCGATCCGCAGCTCGTCGTCTATCACTGCGTCGACGACATGGCGGCCCAGGCGGGGATCGACGCGGCGAGCTTTCGCGCGGCCGAGGAACGCTTCGCGGGTCGCGCGGACCTCGTGCTGGCCAGTGCGCCGGCGCTCGCAGAGCGCCTGCGCGGGCTCTCGCGGAACGTGCTCGAAGTCCCGAACGTCGCCGACACGGAGCTGTTCGCGACGGCGCTCGCGGACGGGCCGCTCGACGCCGCGGTCGCGGCGCTGCCCTCGCCCCGGATCGTCTTCACGGGCGCGATCGTCGCGACGAAGCTCGACTTCGAGCTGCTGATCGAGCTCGCGCGGGCGCGGCGCGAGTGGTCGTTCGCGCTCGTCGGACCGGTCGGCCCGGGCGATCCGAAGACGGACGCGTCGGGGCTCGCGGCGGAGCCGAACATCCACCTGCTCGGCCCGCGTGCATACGCGGAGCTGCCGGCCGTGCTGCGCGGCGCCGACGCGGGGCTGATCCCGTACTCGATCAACGAGCTGACGGCGAGCATCTTCCCGATGAAGGTCTACGAGTACCTCGCCGCGGGCCTGCCCGTCGTCGCGACGCCGCTGCCCGCACTCGCGGGCGTCGCAGCGGTCGCACGCGCAGCCGACGCGCAGGGCATCGCGGGCTTGCTCGACGAGGCGCTCGCGGCCGGCAGCGCGGAGCTGCGCGCCGAGCGCTCGCGCACAGCGGCATCGCACTCGTGGGACCGGCGCCTGGAGGAGATCGCCGAAGCGATCGACGCGCTGTGAAGGATCTGCTCGTGACGACGCACACGCCGGTCCTGCGCTCGGGGCAGGCGATGCGCACCTATGGCGTCGCGCGCGCGCTCGCGGCAGGCAGCGGGCGCGACGGCCTGACGCTGCTGTACGTCCGCTTCGGTGCAGAGCAGCCCGACGCGAGCTTCGCGGCGATCGACGGGGTCGAGCTGCACGCTGTCGTGCCCTCGCGCGGCGCCGGACGGCTGCTCGCCTACGCGGGCGCTCGCGCGCGCGGGCTGCCGGACGGGTTCGCGCGCGGCGTCTCGCGCGAGCTCGCGGCGGCGGCGGCGAAGCTCGGCGCCGAGCCCGGCTGTGGCCGCGTGATCGCCGACGGGCCGATCGCGGCTGCCGCGCTCGCGGGCCTCGCGCGCAAGCGCGCGGTCATCTACAACGCGCACAACCTCGAGTCGGGCTTTCGCCACGAGATCGAACCGCGCGGCGGGCGCGCGCAGCGCCGGCTGCGCTCCTTCGAGCGTGGCCTGCTCGCGCACGCGGCCGAGTCGTGGATGGTCAGCGCCGCCGACGTCGCCGCCGCGGCCGAGCTGTGCCCGGGCGCGCGGCTGCGCTACGTGCCGAACGTCGTCGACGTGACGAGCATCGAGCCCGTCGTGGCGCCGGTTGACCGGCAGCGGGCGACGTTCGTCGCGAACTTCGCCTACGAGCCGAACCGCAACGGCTTGGACTTCCTGCTCGAGCACGTCTTCCCGCGCGTCTGGGCAGAGCTGCCGGACGCGCGCCTGCAGCTCGTCGGCGGCGGCTTGGAGCAAGGTCCGCCGGCGGACTCGCGCGTCGAGACGCTTGGCTTCGTCGCCGATCTGCGCGACGCCTACGCGCGCGCCTCGTGCGCGGTCGTGCCGCTGCTGCAGGGCGGCGGCTCGCCGCTGAAGTTCGTCGAGGCGCTCGCCTACGGGCTGCCGGTCGTCGCGACGCCGCGCGCTGCGAACGGGCTCGAGGTAATCGGCGGCGAGCACTGCCTGATCGCCGACGGCGCGCGGGCCTTCGCGCAGGCGCTCGTTCGCGCACTGCGCGGCGAAGCGGTCGAGCTCGGCCGCAACGGGCGGACGCTCGCGCAAGAGCGCTATTCGATCGAGGCGCTCAGCCGCTTGCTCGACGACGGCGCGCCGCTGGCGCCCATTGACGGTGCGCCGGGCGCCGCGGCCTGAGCTCAGACGGGCGCCGGCGCGGCGTCGATCATGTCTTCGGGCTGTGCGCGCGCGGTGCGCGCGATCTGGGCGAGCATCCCGACCTGCGCGGCGAAGATCACCGTGAAGCGAGGGTCGACGCCGGTGAAGCTCGCCGTCGTGTCGATCACGACCAAGCCCGCGACGCCGCACAGCGAAGCGAGCGCGAACGCTCGCAGCAGTGGCTCGCGGCTCAGCCGCCACGCACGCCAGGCGAGCACCATGCTCGCGGTGATCATGCCGATGTACGCGAGCAGGCCAAGGATCCCAAGCTTCAGCCAGAAGTAGAGCGCCGCGAAATGCACGTACTGGCGCCCTTCTTCGTGCTCCGTCGAGAGCGTGCGTACGGTCGCTTTCCACGGCACCGCGACACCTAGACCGCTGATCGGATGGCGTTTGATTTCGGCGAGCACGTTGGCGCGCTCGTCGAGCCGGTAGCGGTCTTCGATGTTGCTCTGCAGGTCGGTCGGGCTCAGCGATGTCGCGCGCTTTACGATCGGAAGCTGCGACTGGAAGTTGACCGAGCCGAGCAGCAGGATCGCACCGGCGACGAGCAGCGCCGTCGGCACGAGCATCCGCCGGCCGATCGAGGACGTGCCCAGCAGGAACACGAGCATCAGCCCGAGCACAGCCGCGATCCAGAAGGAGCGGCGGTAGGAGAGCAGCAGCGAGGCGACGAGCAGCGGCGAGCCGAGCAGCATCCACAGCGGCGGGCGCACGCGTGCGACGATCGCCGCGAAGATCACGAGCACGCCGACCATGATCACCCAGTTGGCGGCCGGTTCGTAGTAGGTCAGCGTCGCGCTTCCCTCGATCGAGACGCCGTGACCGCTGGTCACCTCGGCGATCCCGAGCACGGCCTTGACGATCGCCAGCACGAACGCGCCGCCGAGCAGCAGCTTGATCTTGCGGCGGTCGATGTCGAGGTTCGCGACGGCGAGCGGCAGCAGGAGCAGGTACAGCAGCTGGTTCTCCGAGAGCACGACGAACTTGATGCTCTCGCCCGAGCCGGAGCCGCTGACGGCCCCGGCGACCATCCCCAGCGCGAGGAAGATCGCGGGCAGCACGAGCACGCGCGGCAGGCGCGGCTCGCGGCGGCTGCGGCTGACGTCCCAGCCGATCGAGATGATCGTCAACACGACGAGCCCGTCGAGCGGCGTGAGGTTCTTGTAGACGCTCGTGTAGAGCGTCGAGGTGAACGTGAACAACCCGAACGACGCTCCCTCGCAGAGGATCGCCAGGCCGACGACGAGCGCCGTCATCGCGACGGGCCTGCGCAGCAGGATGTAGACGACCACAGCGCCGAGCGGTGCCAGCACGCAATCGACGCCGAGCTTGCTCGAAGCGAGCACGCAGATCAGCAGCGTTCCCGCGGCGGCGACCGCGGCCAGTGCCGGCTCGCTCGTCGAAAGCGCTTGCGCGCGGCGCGCGAACATCGGTCTCGCCGCGATCAGTTGCGAAGCTCGCGCAGCTTCAGGCTCGAGGACTCTGAGCGGGCGTCGATCACCCTCGTCGTCCTCGGGTCGTCGTCGACCGTCGCCGGATCGACGTCGTAGCCGTACCGGTTCAGTTCGCGCAGACCCGTCACGACGAGCCCGATCGGCTCGACCATGTGACGGCTGAGGATCATCCGCGCGCGGCGGACCTCGTCGCGGGTCGTCTTCCCGGCGCGCGCGACGACGACGGTGCCGTGGACGATCGATTTGTTCAAGAGCTCCTGCGTGTCGGCGACAGGGAGCAGCGGCGGTGCGTCGAGGATCACGATCCCGTCGGGGCTCATCAGCTCCTGCAGCAGATCCGCGAGGCTCGGCGAGCCGAGCAGCTCGGAAGGGTTCGGCGGACGCAGCCCGGAGGGAAGCACCTGGAAGTTGGGCAGCTCCGGGAACGGCTCGACGAGCAGATCCGGGAGCGATTCGGGGCGCATCAGCGCCTTCGTCAGGCCGTCGCCGGCGGGAAGGCCGAGGTGGCGACCGACCGTTGGGCGGCGCAGGTCGATCTCGACGAGCACGACACGACGCCCGGTCAGCGCGATCGCGTGCGCGAGATCGACCGCGACGCCGGTCTTGCCCTCGCCCGAGACGGCGCTGGTGATCAGCAGCGATTCGAGCTGGCGCGTGACGGCTGCGAGGTCGAGCGCGCTGCGCAGGATCCGGTGGGGCTCGAGGAATTCGGTGCGTTCGGAGGCGAGCGGGTGGCGGAAGCTCGATTGCGGCACGCCCGTGAGCGCCGGCAGGCGGTACTCCTCTTCGAATTCCTCGATCGTCTTGATCCGTTTGTCGAGCGTCTCCATCACGAACAGCAACGAGAACGCGAGCGCCAGGCCGACGACGATTCCGAGCAGCGCGGCCGTGCGGGTGGACGTCCCGGAAGGCGACGCCGGGGGGCGCGCGCGGCCGATGATCTGCGACGTGCCGCCCGCGAGCGCGCGAAGTTCGTTGAGCCGCTGCAGCGATTTCTGCAGCGTCGAGCGTTCCGGCGATTCCGGCGAGAGCGCGGCGAGCTGCTGCTTGAAGCGCGTTTCGGCCGCTGTGATGCTCGATAGCTGCGAGCTCGTCTCGAAGGCGATGTACTGATCGGCGAAGGCGTTCGCGAGCAGCGCTGAGCCGCGCGGGCTGGACGTGCTCGCGGTGATGCTCAGCACGTTGGCGTTCGGCTGCGCTTCGACGGTGACCTCGTCGAGCAGCGAGTTGACTTCTTCGCTCGAGTGGAGCTCTTTGCGCACTTCCGCGGCGACCTCCGGCGAATGCGCGATCAAGACGTTCGTCGCCGCTTCGCGCTGCGGTTCACCGACGCCTCCGCCGCTCACGCCGAGCACCGAGCTGGCCAGCGAGGAGCTCTGGAACGTCACGCTCGCGGACGCCTTGTATGTCTTCGCCGCACGCTTGTGCTGGATCAGCGAGACAGCCAGGCAGACGACGACGACGCCGAGCACCGTCAGCCAGCGCCGGCGCAGCACGCGCAGGCCGCTGAGCAGGCTGCTTCCCACCTCGGGGCGACCCGATTGAGCGACGAAGTTCACGCGATCTCCATCAGGGGACGGACCTGCGCCGCGTGGGGACGTCGAAAGCACCTGCTCGTCATGCCGTCCCTATCGTCGTATCGCCGGTCCGACTTGAACGCGGCGCGCCCGGGTAGGAGGGGTCGATCGGTGTGCGCGCCACTGCCTCATCGTACCCCGCTTCCCGCGTGAAGTACGCGCTTTGAACGACGGCGTTCACTCGCGCGCAAGGCTGCGACATCCGTCCAAGCATCGCGCCACGCGTCGGGCCTCGACGTGAGCTGTCGATGCATGGGCCACGGCGCATCGCGTCGCCTCCAGATCACACGACAACGGCACACCCGCCGCGAGGCGGGTTCGCAAAGCCAGGGATCTCCTCGAGACCGCCCAGCTACCGAAGGAGCACGACATGCACGTACGCCCAAGCACGCCGCGCCTGTTGCTACTCGTCGTGTTCCTGCTCGGAGCGCTCGCCTGCACCGCGACGGCGAACGCCCGCCAGTCTCGCGTCGTCGCCACGGCCGCCGCCGTCCAGCACGCGCAGGTCGAGGCGAAGGCGGCAGAGCGCACGCTCCGCAAGCAGCGAAGCGCAGTCGCCCGCGCTTGTGCGAAACACAACAAGAAGCTCTGCCGCGCAAGCCGCACTCGGCTGCAGAAGAGCAGCGCCCGCCTCGTGCACCTGCGCAAAGTTCTCACGGGCCTGACCGGCTCGGGCCCGACGCCCAGCACACCCAGCACGCCCGGCACCGGGAAGAGCGGCGCGGGCAGCGGCTCTACGAGTTCCGGCAGCGGCACGAGCGGCTCCCCCGCTACGCCGCCGCCGGCCGGTGAATCCTCGTTCGGCTCGGTGGCCGGCTCCGGCACGTTCCAGCCGGGCCTCAACTCGGGCACGACGATGTCGACCGACGTCGCCGGCGCGAGCACGCTCGGTGCGAAGCTCGTGCGGATCGAGTTCGGCATCGAAACTCCGGCCTCGGTGCTGCAAACGGCGATCGCCGGATACGCCGCGAAGGGCATCCGCGTCGCCCCGCTCGCCGGCTTCTACGGAACGATGCCGACGCCGGCGCAAGCGAAGAACGTCGCGAGCTGGGCGAAGGCCTACGGACCGGGCGGCACGTTCTGGGCGGGTCGCTCCGACGGCGCGCTCGCGATCCGCACGATCGAGTTCGGCAACGAGACCTCCTATGGCTACCAGTACGGCGACGGCGCCGGCGCGGCCTCCTACACGGCCCGCGCACAGACGTACGCCGTGCGCGTCAAGGAAGCGGCCGAAGCGATCTCGGCCACCGGCGTCGACGTCGGCGTGCTCGCGCAGGCCGATGACTGGACCGGCGACTGGGTCAACGCGATGTACTCGGCGGTCCCGAACCTCGACGACTACGTCGCGGGCTGGACGATTCACCCGTACGGCACGAACTGGCAGAGCCGCGTGCAGGACCTGATCAGCCAGACCGCTGCCCACGGCGCGCCGTCGTCGATCCCGATCGACATCACCGAGTGGGGCGTCGCGACCGACAACGGCGGCTGCCTGAGCGACAACTACGGCATGAACAAGTGCATGAGCTACGCCGAAGCGGGCCTCACAGTGACGAGCACCGTCGCCGCGATGCGCCTGAAGCTCGGCGGCCGCCTGAACATGTTCATGCTCTACCAGGTCCGCGACCAGGCAAGTTCCGGTGCCTCGAACGACCGTGAGGCCTACTTCGGCGCACTGCAGCAGAACCTGCAGCCGAAGGGCGCGTACACGACGGCAGTGCAGAGCCTGCTCGCAAGCTCCTGATCTGCAGGCTCGGAGTGCTGCTCGAGTGCCCGCGGCCCCTGACATAATCGCCGACGTGCTCGACAGCGCAACGCCGCGCGCACAGCCACGGCAGTCCGCCGCGACCGTTCGATCGAGGTCGCGGTGGTCCGAGCGGCTCGCGATGCCGGGACCGACGGCGGCGCTGCTCGTGCTGACGGTCATCGGCGCGACGCTGCGCTTCGCGACGCTCGACGTGCAGAGCATCTGGCTCGACGAGTCGGCGACGCTGCATCTCGTCGACCGCGGCTTCGGCGGGATGCTCTCGCACCTCAGCTCGGGAGAGTCCACGCCGCCGCTCTACTACGTGCTCGTGTGGGCGTGGACGAAGGTCTTCGGCACCGGTCCGATCGCCTTCCGCGCCTTCTCGGCGCTCGCCGGCACGGCGCTGATCCCGGTCGTCTACGCGGCCGGCAGGCGGATCTCGCCGCGCGTCGGGCTGTGGGCGGCCGCGCTCGCGACGGTCAACCCGGGGATGTACTACTACTCGCAGGAGGCGCGCTCGTATGCGCTGTTGATCCTGCTGAGCGCGGTCGCATTCGTCTGCTGGCAGCGGGCGCTGGAGCGGCCCGATGCGCGCCGGCTCGCTTACTGGGCGCTCGCGTCGAGCCTCGCGCTGTTGACGCACTACTTCGCGGTCTTCCTGTTCGTCCCCGAGGCGGCGCTGCTGCTCAAGCGCCTCGGCTGGCGCCGCACGCGCGTCGCGATCGGCGCCGTCGTGCTCGTCGGTGCGGCGCTCGCGCCGCTCGCGCTCGCCCAGACGGCCACGAAAAACGCCGAATGGATCCAGACGACATCGATCGTCTCGCGCTTCGCGCAGGCGCCGAAGCAGTTCCTCGTCGGCCTGTTCAGCCCGCAGGAGATCCTCACGGCGGCCGTCTCCGGGCTGCTCGCGCTCGGCGCCGTCGCGCTGCTCGTGCGCCGCGGCTCGCAGCGCGAGCGCGGTCTGGCGTGGGATGTCGCGATTGTCGCCTTCGGCGCGCTCGCGCTGCCGGCCCTGCTCGCGCTCACGCACATCGAGGACGTCTTCAACGGGCGCAACGTGATCGCCGCGTGGACGCCGTTCGCGGTGCTCGTCGCTGCCGGGCTCGGAGTCGCGCGGGCGCCGCGCCTCGGCGCGCTGCTCGGCGCCGGACTGTGCCTCGTCTCGGTGCTCGTCGTCCTCGGCGTCAACACGGAGCCCGGCTATCAGCGCGACGACTGGCGCGGGCTCGCGCAGGCGTTGAAGAGCTCTGCGCCGGGGAGCATCTCGGTCACGCCGCAATACGGCGTCACGCCGCTGTCGATCTACCTGCCGGCGCTGCGCGACGCGCGCGGCGCAACCGTGACGACGCGCGAAATCGACTTCCTCGACCTGCGCGGACAGCGCACCGGCCGCTCGCCGCTGCCGCCGTCGGTGCCGAGCAGCGCGCCGAGCGGCTTCCACGCGGCCGGCGTGCGCAAAACGGACACGCTCGCGGTCGCGCGCTTCGTCTCGGCGACGCCTCGGGCCGTGTCGGTCGCCGCGCTGCGCAAGCTCGCCGAAAACCCGTCGGCCGAAATCGTCCTCGCGCCCTGAGCGCAGCGCGGCGCGGTAGTCCGCTGCGCGACACGGGTATCCACTCGTCGCTGAAGCGGCTCAGCGTTGCGCCGCGTGCGCATCGAGCACGAACTGCTCCTGCGCCTGCAGATACGGCTCGTAGCCGAACGTGCGCGCGCGCTCCAGCGCGCGCTCGACGCGCGCGGCAGTCTGCTCCGGTTCGCCGAGCACGCGTGCGAGCGCACGCGTCGCGCCGGCCGCGTCGAGGCGCCCGAACAGCAGCGCGTGCTCCTCGTCGTGCATGCCCTCGCCGATGCCGCCGACGTCGGCGGCGACGAGCGGCACGCGCGCGAGCGCGCCCTCGATCGTCACGAGCGGGAACGGCTCGTCCCAGACCGACGGAACGATCAGCGCGTGCGCGCGGGCAAGCGCGGCGGCGACCTGCTCGGGCGACTGCTGTCCGTGCCAGCGAACCGCGCCGGCGACTCCGTGCTGCTCGGCGATCCGCCGCAGTTCGGCGCCGTGCTGGGGGTCCTCGGGCCCGACGATCTCCAGGCGCGCCGCGATCCCGTGCTCGGAGCGCAGCGCCGCGAGCGCTTCGATCGCGAGCCAGACGCCCTTATAGGACATCACGCGCCCGACGTAGAGGATCTCCGGCTCCGGCGCCGGATCGCGCACGATCGCCGCATAGCGGTCGCCGTAGCGGGGAACCGAATGGACGACGCGCTCGAGCACGGGCTCTACGAATGCAGGCGTCTCGACGAGACGCTTGATCGCCTCGGAGTTCCAGCAGATCGCCGTGCGCACGGGCGCCGTCGGATCGAGGCGCAGCGAGCGGCGGGCGTTCAGCAGCCGGCACGCCGTCGCCCAGGCGCGCCGCGGAGCGCCGCGCTCGGCGGGCAGCAGCTCGCGCAGGAACTGGTCCTCGACGAACAGGCCGCCGAACCAGTGCTCGCAGATCCGAAACGCGAGCGGAACGTCGCTGTCGGCGATCACGCGCAACGCCGCCTGCGGGATCGAGGAGCCATTCCAGACGTAGACCAGATCCGGCCCCCACGCGAGCGCCCTGCGTGCGGCGGCGACTGCTCGCACGCTGGCGCGCGGCGCGCCGCGCGCGCCCTGCGCGTCGGGCGTGAGCAGGTCGAGCTCGCGCCAGACCTCGGCGTCCTCGGGCAGATCGGCCCCGTCGGCGCGGCTCGTCAGCACGCGCACGTCGTGGTGCTCGCGCAGGCGTTCGACGACGCCGGCGCACTCGACCTCGTAGCCGCCGAACGCAATCGGCGGGTACAGGTTCGAGACGGCCAGGATCTTCACGCCGGGACCATTCGCTCAGGCCGGGCTTCCACGCTTGATCAGCACGCGGATGTCATCGGCACCGAGCACGCGCATGCTGAACAGCAGTGCGGGATAAGCCACGCAGGCAAACGCGATCAGCGCCGCCAGCGGCGCGCTCGCAAGGCGAAGCAGCGCGAGGCCGCCGCCCATCACGAGGGCCGCGAGCGCCGTGCGGGCCAGGCGCCCGACGCGCGGGCGCCCGAGCTCGAGCTTGCGCGAGATCAGCACGGAGGTGCAGCCGAACACGACGGCCTCCGTCACGACCGTCATCGCGGCCGCGCCCATGAAGCCGACGAGCGGGACGAGGATCGCGTTGCCGATCAGGTTGACGACGAGCGCGATCAGGCTGACGCGCAAGAGCTTCTTCTGCATCCCGAGCACGAGCAGCAGGTTGCCGTTGAGATAGCCGAAGCAGATCAGCACGAAAGCCGCGCCGAGCACCGGCAGGGCCGGCGCCGCAGAGGAGAACGCGCCACCGAAGATCAACCGCACGACGGGGCCCGAGGCGACGATCGCGAACGCGAGGCCGCCGAAGGAGGCGACCGACAGCAGCTCGCCTGTCAGTCGCGCCGTGCGCAACAGCCGCGCGCGATCGCCGGGCCACGCCGCGGCGAGCACCGGCGAGAGCGTCGTCAAGATCGAGATCGGCACGAAGTGCGACTGGTCGAGGATGTTGTAGACCGAGCCGTACAGTCCCGCTTCGCGGCTGCCGCAGATCGCGAAGACGAAGACCTGGTCGATCCGCGCGTAGGACATGATCAGAGCGCCGGAGACGCCGAGCGGGACGGCGATCCGCGCGAGCTCGCGCAGTCGCGCGCGCGAAGGGCGCGGCCAGCGCCCGAACACCTTCAGCGCCGCGAGTGCCTGGACGGCCGATCCGACCATGTTCGTCGCGACGAGCGCGATCGCGAACGCGACGAGGCCGCCGTGCTTGGCGTGGATCACGACGACCGCCGCGCCCCAGAGCACGCTGCGCAGCGTCAGCACGAGCATCGGCACGCGGTTGTCGACGCGCAGCTGGAACAGCAACCCGAGCGTGCCGACGCCGCCGAACGGCATCACGACGACGAGGACCACGCCGGCGATCAGCATCGCGTTGCTTTCGGCCAGCACCGCGATCGCCGCAAGGCACGCGACCATCACGGGGCCGATCAGCAACAGCCGCATCATGATCGCGGCGCCAAGCCAGTCGAACTCCTCCTCGGGCTCGCGCGCGGCTTCGCGCAGCGCCACTTCCTCCATCCCGAAGCTCGAGAAGTAGGAGATCACCGAGAGCACGACGGCGATCGTCGACCACTGTCCGTAGCCCGCGCGGCCGAGCGTGCGGACGACGAGCGCCGTGACGACCACGCCGAGCGCGAGGTTGCCGATCCGCACGACGACCTGCATGACGATGTCCGAGGCAGCGCGTTGCCGCGTGGCGTGGCGAGCGATCGTCGGCATTGCAGGTTCGTTTCGGAGCGCATCCACAGTATCCCTTCCCGGCGGGTCTGCAGTGGACGTCTTGGCGCCTGCGCGGCGCGCATCGCGCCCGCCCCTCAAGAGGCGCGGCGGGCGTGCCGATAGCGGCTATACCATGGCGAGCATGTAGCCGACGGCCTCGAAAAGCCGCGCTGCAGCCGCCGCATTGCAGCGACCGGCGAACGACTAGAGAGGAAGCACGACGTGGGCAACACGACCTTGATCACAGGCGGCAGCGGATACATCGGAGCGCTGCTCGCTCGCGAGCTGCGCGAGGCTGGACGCGATGTGCGCGTGCTGGACTCGCTGCTGCACGGCCAGCAGGACATCGCCGACGAGCAGGAGCAGGCCGGCATCGAGGTGATCCGCGCCGACATCCGCGACGCGGACGCCCGCAAGCGCGCACTGGATGGCGCCGAGGCTGTCGTGCACCTCGCGGCGATCGTCGGCGACCCCGCCTGCGCCCGCGACCCGCAGGTCTCCGACGAGGTCAACGTGCAGGCGACGAAGGCGCTCGTCGCCGACGCCGGCGAGGCCGGAGTCGAGCGGCTCGTGTTCGCCTCGACGTGCTCGAACTACGGCCGCATGACCGACCCGAACGTGCCGATCACCGAGGAGGGCGAGCTGCGCCCGGTTTCGCTCTACGCCGAGCAGAAGGTCGGCATGGAGCAGCTGATCCTCGCCGGCACGAATGGCGTCAAACCGACGTGCCTGCGCTTTGCGACGGTCTACGGCGTCGGGCGGCGCATGCGCTTCGACCTGACCGTCAACGAGTTCACGCGCGAACTGTGGGCCGACCGTGAGCTCGAAGTCTTCGGCGAGCAGTTCTGGCGTCCCTACATCCACGTCCGCGACGCCGGCCGCGCCGTGCGCACCGTGCTCGAGGCGCCCGAGGAGAAAGTCACCGGCCGCGTGTTCAACGCCGGGCGCTCCGGTGAGAACTACCGCAAGCTCGACCTCGTCGAAGAGATCCGCAAGCAGACCGACCGCGGCAACGTCTCGTACGTCAAAAAGGACGAGGACCCGCGCGACTACAAGGTCAGCTTCGACAAAATCAAGGCCGAGCTCGGCTTCGAGACGCTGATGACTGTGCCCGACGGCATCGCCGAGATCATCGCGGGGCTCGACGAGGGCAAGTTCGGCGACCCGTTCGACCCGCGCTACAAGAACGTTCCCTGAGTCGGGCCGAAGCTCGACTCGCGACGCCGATGGCATCCACCGAGACCTTCCCGGAGCTTCCGCTCTTCGACCTGCAGCTGCAGCCGCAGGACTTCGAGGCCGTAGCCGAGACGCTGCGCTCGGGCTGGCTGACGCTCGGCCCGCGCACGGCGGCCTTCGAGGAGCTGTTCGCGGAGCATCTCGGCGCGCGCCATGCGATCGCGGTGTCGAGCTGCACGGCGGCGCTGCACCTCGCCTACCTCGCCGCGAAGGTCGGGCCGGGCGACGAGGTGATCGTGCCGTCGTTCACGTTCGCGGCCACCGCCGCGGCGGTGCTCTACTGCGGCGGGACGCCCGTGTTCGCAGAGATCGTCTCGCGCAAGAACCCGAGCATCGATCCGCAGCACGTCGAGCAGCTGATCACGGCGCGCACGAAGGCCGTCTGCGCGGTCCACTTCGCCGGCTACCCGTCCGCCGTCGATCGGCTGAAGCCGCTTTGCGACGAGCGCGGCATCGCGCTGATCGAGGACGTCGCACACGCCCCGAGCGCGACGCTTCACGGGCGCAAACTCGGCACGTGGGGACTCGCCGGCGCTTTCAGCTTCTTCTCGAACAAGGTGCTCTCGGTCGGCGAGGGCGGCCTGCTGTGCACAGACGACGACGACGTCGCAGCGTTCGTACGCTCCACTCGCTCGCACGCGATGACGAGCGGCACGTGGGATCGCCACAGCGGACGGACCGACACCTACGACGTGACCGGGCTCGGCTTCAACTACCGCCTCGACGAGCCGCGCTCGGCGCTGCTGCTGTCGCGGATGGGGCGCCTCGAGGCCGAAATCGAGCGGCGGCGTGAGCTGACGCTTCGCTATCGCTCGCTGCTCGCAGACGTCGACGGGATCACGGTGCCGTTCGAGGATGCCGACGTGCCGGGTTCGTCGGCCTACGTGATGCCGATCATGATCGACGAGGACGGTCGCCAAGCGGACGTCAGCGCGGCGATGCGCGCGCGCGGCATCCAGACGAGCATCTTCTACCCCTCGATTCACCGCTTCACGGCCTATCGCGAGCGCTTCCCGGACGTCTCGCTGCCGATCACCGAGCTGGCCTCGCGAACGGAGCTGACGCTCCCGCTGTACCCGCACCTCAGCCACGACGATCAGGATCGCGTCGCGACGGCGCTCGCCGAGGCGGTCGCACGATGAACGAGTGGCGCGTGCCGCTGACCGACATCGTCGTGCCCGAGCAGGATGTGCAAGCCGTGCTCGAGGTGCTCGAATCGGGCTGGCTTACGATGGGACCGCGCACGAAGGCCTTCGAGGAAGCGCTTGCCGCCTTCGTCGGCACGCCGCAGGCCGTGACCGTCTCCAGCGGCACAGCCGCGTTGCATCTCTCGTGCCTGGCGGCCGGAATCGGCGAGGGCGACGAGGTGATCGTGCCCGCGATCAGCTTCGTCGCCAGCGCGAGCGCGGCGCGCTACGTAGGCGCCAAGCCGGTCCTCTGCGACGTGCTCGGCCCGCACGAGTTCAACATCGATCCGGACGACGTCGCGCGACGGATCACCGCGCGCACGCGCGCCGTCGTCGCGGTGCACTTCTGCGGCTATCCGGCGGCGATCGCGACGCTGCGCGCGCTGTGCGACGAGCACGGGCTCGTCCTGATCGAGGACTGCGCGCAGGCGATCGGCGCGACGATCGACGACGCCGGGCGCCAGGTCGGCACCGTCGGCGAGCTCGGCGCGTTCAGCTTCTTCTCGAAGAAGCAGCTATGCGTCGGCGAGGGCGGGATGGTCACGACCGCGAGCGAGCAGTTCGCCGATCGCGTTCGCCTGCTGCGCTCGCACGCGATGACGAGCACGACGTGGGACCGCCACCGCGGGCACGATCCGGCCTACGACGTCGTCGACGTCGGCTTCAACTTCCGCCTCGACGAGCCGCGCGCGGCACTCGGTCTCAGCCGCTTGCCACGCTTGGCCGACAGCATCGAGTCGCGACGCGCGACCGTGCGTCACTATCGCGAGCTGCTCGCCGACGTCGACGGGATCGAGCTCTGCTTCGACGACCAGGCCGTCGAGCATTCGTCGCACTTCGCCTTTCCCGTGCTGCTGCGCGACCGTGAGACACGCGACCGCTTCCGCGACGAGCTCAAAGCAGGCGGCATCCAAACGACGTGGTATCCGGCCTTGCACAAGTTCACCGGCTATCGCGACTACGCGCCCGCAGAGGGCCTGCCCGGCGCCAGCGAGGCAGCCGACCGCCACTGCGCGCTGCCGCTCAGCGCGACGATGTCCGACGAGGAAGTCGAGATCGTCGTCGATGTCGTTCGCGCCGCCGTCGGCGTCGCCGCCTGACTTCGCTTTCGCCGCGTCCGGCTCAGTCCGGCGGAATCAGCCGCGCGCGGACCGAATCGAACTCTTCCTGCGCCTGCTCGTAGTCGTCGTGGCGGCCGATGTCGAGCCAGTAGTCCTCGCTCGGCCACGCGCGAACCGTCTCGCCGGCGGCGATCAAGCGCAGGATCAGATCGGGGAAGTCGAGCCGCTTGCCCGGCTCGATGTGCGCGAGCGCGCGCGGCGCGAAGCAGTAGACGCCCATACTCGCCGTGTACTCGATCGACGGCTTCTCGTCGTAGCCGGTCAGCTTCGTCGGGTCGCTCTCCTCGCCGAAGCGCAGCACGCCGAGGGAGATCTGCACGTCGCGTGTCTTCGTCGCGATCGTCGCGGCCGCATCGCTTGCCCGGTGGCGCTCGAGCAGCGCTCCGTAGTCGATGTCCGTCAGCACGTCGCCGTTCATCACGAGGATGTCGTCGTCGGCGAGGTCGTCGATCAGCGCGAGCGCGCCGACCGTGCCGAGCGGCTCGCTCTCGCGGTAGTAGTCGATCGGGATCCCGTATGCCTCGCCATCGCGGAAGAACGCCTCGATCAGCTCGGCCAGGTAGCCGGTCGCGATCGTGATCCGCTCGAATGCGTGCGCCTTCAGCTGGCGTACGACGATGTCGAGCACCGGGCGGTCGCCGATCGGCATCAGCGGCTTCGGCAGCACCGTCGTGTACGGGCGCAGCCGCGTCCCTTCGCCGCCGGCGAGGATCACCGCACGCCTCATCTTCGCGCCGCCAAGCTGGGTTCGCCGAGCACGCGGCAAGGATACGGTCGCGCGGGGACGGTCACGGCGCGAGCACCTCTTCGTAGAGCGCGATCGTCTTGCGCGCGATCGCCGGCCACGCGAAGCGCTCGTCGGCAAGCCGCTCGCCGGCCGCGCCCCGGCGCAGGCACTCCTCCGCGCCGGCCGCGACGCTCGCGGCGAGTGCCGCGGCGAGTGCGTCGACGTCCGCGCGCTCGCAGATCCAGCCCGTCTCGCCGTCGAGCACGGCCTCGACCATGCCGCCTGACGGGTAGACGATCACTGGGCGCTTGAATCCGTAGGAGAGCAGCAGCACGCCGCTCTGGCTCGACTCCTTGTACGGCAGCGAGACCGTGTCCGTCGCCGCGAACAGCTTCGCCGTCTCGGCCATGTCGAGAAAGCCCTCGCGGATCGTGACGCGTCCGTCGAGCTCCGCGAGGCGCTCGCGCACGGCCGTCAGCCCGCCGATGTCCTGACCGCCGATCAGCAGGTGCAGGCGCGGCACGAGCGCGACGGCCTCGATCAGGTCGTCGAGGCCCTTGTCGGTGCGCAGCTGGCCGAACATCAGCGTCGTGGGCACGTCCGCCGCGATCCCGAGCGCCGCGCGCGCGGCGCCGCGCGCGGCGGTACCGCCGCTGCGCGCGAGGCTGCCGTACTCGCCGTGCGGGATCACGACGGCGCGCGCGCCGAGCTCCGGCTCGACACGCTCGAGGTCCGCTTGCGTGTGCACGATCGTGCGCGCCGCGAGGCGTCCCGTCAAGCGGCGCGCGGCGCCGGAGGTGGCGAGCAGCTCGTCGGCATCGCGCGTGAACGTCCCGTGCTCGGTCTGCACGACCGGAGTGCGCGCCAGGCGCAGGCAAGCCTGCGCGATCGGGCCGAGCTGCGGGACCTCCCAGCCCTGCGAGTGCACGATGTCGGCGCGCCGCGCAAGCGAGAGAAGGCGCGGCAGCGCGGCGAGGAAGCGCAGGCCGTTGATTGGCTTGCCGAGTCCGTGATCGCGCGCGGCGCGCGCCAGGCGCGAATCGCCGCGCGTGTAGTGGAAGACCGGCACGACCGTGACGCCGTCGATCGGCGCAAAGCGGTGGTCGGCGGCCGTCGCAAGCGTCACGGCCCAACCCTCGGCGGCGATCGCAGCGACGAGGTCGGCCGTGTAGTCGCTCACGCCGCCGCGCCCGCCCTGCTCGATCATCAGCAGGCGCCGGCTCCTCGCGGCGCTCATGCGGTCGAGCGCGCTGCGCCCATCGCGTCCTCGAGCAGCTGCTCGATCCGCTTCGCGACGACGGGTGCGGCGTACGTCTGCTCGGCATATGCGCGGGCCGCTGCGCCCTCGCGCTCGACGCGTGCGGGATCGTCGAGATACGGCGCGATCATCGCCCGCAGCGCCTCGGGATCGTTCTCCGGCGAGGAGATCCCGCCGAGCTCGGGCCCGATCATGTCGGCGACCCCCTCCGCGCCCGTCGAGAGACACGGGCGCGAGGCGAGCATGCCGAGGATCACCGCTCGCGGCGCACCCTCGGTCGGGCTCGGGCAGAAGACGGACACGTCGAAGGCGGAGAGCACGTCGGGCACCTCGGCGCCGGGCGTGTCGATGAAGTGCGCGCGCACGCCGAGCGGCTGCGCGAGAGCGCGCAGTTCGGCTTCGGTCTCGCCGCTGCCGGCGAGGATCAGATGAACACGCGGGTCCTCGAGCGCACGTACCGCGTCGACGACGACGTCGTTGCGCTTCTTCGGGTGAAAGCGCGAGATGCAGCCGACGACGAACGCCTCCGGCGGAATCCCGAGCTCGGCGCGGACGCGTGCGCGGCCCTGCTCGGTGAAGCGGATCTCGTCGGCGCGCAGCACGTTCGGGACGACGACGATCTTCTCGCGCGGCACGCCGACTTCGGCGACCGAGCTTCGCGTGCCCTCGGAGATCGCGAGCACGAGCGCGGCGCGCTTGGCCGCACGCAGGTACGCGCGGCGCGGCGGCCCCTTGCGCAGCGGGAACGGAACCGGGCCCCACTCCTCCCAGACGATCGTGCGGCGCAGCTCGGCCGGCAGCATCCCGGCGAGCAGCTGCTCCTTCTTGTAGTGGACCATCAGCACGTCGTAGGGCTCCTGCGCGCGCAGCGCCGTGCGCAGGCGCTTGCGCAGCGACGGCCAGCGCAGCATCAGGCCGATCCAGCTACGTGTCGAAAGCTTCGGGCCGAGCTCGATCGGGCTGACCGTCACGTCCGTGTCGCGTGCCATCCCGGGCATGTCGGTGAGCATCACCGTGTCGTGCCCGCGCTGGCGCAGCGCCTCGAGCATCTCGACGGCCGCGAACTCCGCGCCGCCGCTCGAATCGGTGGTCATCACGCTGACGATCTTCACGCGGCGATTATCTCGGCAGCCGTGGACGCTGCCTGAAGCGTTGAGAGCGTGCTCTCAACGTTCGGGGCGGACCGGGCGCGGATCGGCTCTCACGCTTTGTAAGAGCGCGTTAAAGCAGCCCTAAAGTCGCCTGCCGGATTGAACGATACTAGGGGTCTGTGCGTGCACTCATCGTCGATCAATCCCGCGACCGCTCTGCGCTGGCGGCAGCGCGGATGCTGCGCGCCGACGGCTGGGAGGTCGGCACCGGCTCGTGGCGACCGAGCATCGCGTCGATCTCGGCGGCGACCGGCCCGCATCACCGCATAGAGGAGGCCGAGACCGACGAGGACCGCTTCATCGCCGACATCGCCGCGGCCGTGCGCGCCGAGGGCTACGAAGTCGTCTTCTGCATCTACGACGTCGGCCTGCTCGTGCTCTCGCGCAGGCGTGCCGAGATCGCGCCGGCCGTAGTCCCTTACGCCGCACACGAAATCGTCGAGCGCTCGTTCGACAAGCTCGCGTTCACGCGCGCCGCCGAATCGGCCGGACTGGCCGTTCCCCGCACCGAGGAGGCAAGCGACGCGGCGCTGGCCGCCTGGCAGGGTCCCGTCGTCGTCAAGGCGCGCCTGCACGCGCCGACTCGCTTCGAGACGCGTCCGTTCGACAGCGCCGCGCAAGCGGCGCCGTTTGCCGCCGAGCTGCGGCGCGACGGCGCGCAGCCGCTGCTGCAGGAGCGCATCTCCGGGAGGCTCGGCGCGGTCGTCGTCGTCGTCGACCGTCGTGGCGAGGTGATCGCCGAGGTGCAGCAGCGCTGCGAGCGCTCGTGGCCCGACGGCGCCGGCGTGACAGCGCGCGCGAGCACGATCGCCCCCGATCCGGAGCTCTCCGAGCGGATCCGCGGGCTCGTCCGCGAGCTCGAATGGTTTGGGTTGGCCGAGATCGAGTATCTACTCGACGATGACGGCATCCCGAGGTTCACGGACTTCAACGGCCGCTTCTACGGCGGCATCGCCCTCGCCGGCCACGCGGGTGTCAACGTCGCCGCGGCCTGGGCGCGGCTGGCGACCGAACGGCCTGTTGCGCCGCTTGCGCCGCAGCGCGTCGGCGCGCGCTTTCAGTGGCTCAACCGCGATCTCGCGGCCTCGCGCCATGCAGACGGGCTGAAGGGCATGGCCGAGGCACTCGCACTCGCGCCGCGCAGCGCGCACAGCATGCTCGCGCGTGGCGACCTGAACCCCGTGCTGCGCTTCTACCTGCCTGAGATGGCCCACCGCGTGGCTGCTCGCGTCGGCATCGGACGGCACGGTGCTTGAGCACGCCGACCTCGCGCGCAACGTGAGCCTGCACCTCGGCAACATCGCCGTGGCCGAGCTTCCGCGCCAGGTCAGGCGCGTGTTCGAGCCGCGGCGCGTGCCGGCGGCGCCGATGCGCGCGGCACAGCGAATCTCGATGAAGCTCGGGCAGCTCGACTGGAGGCGGGCATGGCTCGAGCGGCTGATCGACGCGCGCCGCAAGGTCCTCGGCGAGGTTGCGTCCGGCCCGCCGCGCTTCCTCGTGCGCGTCGATGAGTTCCCCTACTACACGTCCTTCGACCGCCCGCAGGACTTCGACATGTCGCAGCGCTTTCACGACGTGATGGCCGGGGCGGGACTCGCACACCTGATCGCAGCGCTGCCACGGCCCGTACACGAGCCGCTGCGCGCCGATGCCCGCGGCGATCGCCCGTTCGATCGTCGCGAGATCGCGCTGTTCGAGCGGATGTGCGGCGACGGCGTCACGTTCGCCCAGCACGGCAATACGCACCGCACGCGCTTCGAGGACCCGCGCTGGCGCTCGGAGCTGTGCGGCCTGGCGCCGGGTGAGCTGCGGGCACTGCTCGACGAAGGCCGCGACCGCCTGCTCGACGCGGGCGTCGGCGAGACGCGGATCTTCGTGCCACCGTTCA
>DASZLB010000247.1:0-6238 GCA_035552575.1 Solirubrobacteraceae bacterium
AGGCGAACTGCAGTGCCGGATCCTCGGCTGCGCCGTCGAGTCCTTCGACGAGCACGGCGTCGCGCACGTCGACCGCGTCGGCGAGCTCGTGATCACCGAGCCGATGCCCTCGATGCCGCTGTACTTCTGGAACGACGAGGACGGCGAGCGCCTGCACGAGAGCTACTTCGCGATGTACCCCGGCGTCTGGCGTCACGGCGACTGGATCCGCATCACTCCGCGCCACGGAGCGGTGATCTACGGCCGCTCGGACTCGACGATCAACCGCATGGGCGTGCGGATGGGCACGAGCGAGATCTACCGCGCCGCGGCGACCGTGCCGCAGGTGCTCGACGCGCTCGTCGTCGACATCCCGGCGAAGCCGGGCGAGGACGAGCTGCGGATGATCCTGTTCGTCGCGCTGTCGCAAGGCGCCGAGCTCGACGAGCAGCTGACGAAGCAGATCAAGCGCCGCATCCGCGAGGACTGCTCGCCGCGCCACGTGCCGAACGAAGTGCGCCAGATCGCGGAGGTCCCGCGCACGCTCTCGGGCAAGGTGCTCGAGGTGCCAGTCAAGCGGATCCTGATGGGCGTGCCGCCGCGCGAGGCCGCGAGCGTCGACTCGCTCGCGAACCCGGCCTCGCTCGACTACTTCGTCGATCTCGCGCGCGAGCTCGATCTCGCGCCGGGCGACCCGACGGGCCCGCCGGCGGTCTGATCTCGACCGGGCCGGCCACTGTCTGACCGTGCCTAACTGACCGGGGCGCCGCGCGGTATCCGTGCCTGACAGTAGGCCTTGCGGAAGCGATATGGCGGCTGCTTCAGCACCTCGTTGACGAACGTGCCCTTGCTGTCAGTCGCCTGGAAGGCCTCCCAGACAGAGGCTGGAGCAGGCCAATAGGCATAGGTACCGTTCTCGATCAGCTCCACGTAGATCTCGCGCGCGGCGTCGTCATAGCCAATCGCTGCGACCCAGCTCGATGTGACCGGTTGCATGCGCGGCACCGGTCGTGACGGTAAGCCTTACGGCACAGGACTCA
The DNA here is from genome assembly GCA_035552575.1 of Solirubrobacteraceae bacterium. Taxonomy (GTDB): domain Bacteria; phylum Actinomycetota; class Thermoleophilia; order Solirubrobacterales; family Solirubrobacteraceae; genus Palsa-744. The sequence continues at coordinate 1,020 of DASZLB010000247.1, forward strand.
ACAGCCGTCTACAACCCGAGCGAGCGCCCGACGATCTCCTTCATGATCTCGTTCGCGCCACCGTAGATGCGGGTCACTCGAGCATCTGCGTAAGCGCGTGCGATCGGGTACTCGCTCATGTAGCCGTAGCCGCCGAACAGCTGCAGGCAGCGGTCGGCGACGGTGCCCTGCAGGTCGGTGCACCACCACTTCGCCGTCGCGGCGTCCTCGGGCGTCAGCTCGCCGGCGTCGAGCGCCTGCGCGCAACGGTCGATGTAGGCGCGCGCGATGTCGACTTCGCCGCGCACCTCCGCGAGCGTGAAGCGCGAGTTCTGGAAAGAGCCGATCGACTGGCCGAAGGCCTTGCGCTCGCGCACGTAATCGAGCGTCCAACCGATCATCGCCTCGGCCGCGGCGACAGCCGAAGCCGCGATCGAGAGACGCTCCTGCGGCAGGTTCGAGACGAGCTGCACGAAGCCCTCGCCCTCGCTGCCGAGCAGGTTCTCGACGGGCACGTGCACGCCGGAGAACGCCAGCTCGGCGGTGTCCTGCGCATGCTGGCCGATCTTCTCGAGGTTGCGCCCGCGCTCGAAGCCCTCGGCGCCGCGCTCGATCACGAGCAGGCTGATGCCGCGGTGGCGCTCGGACGGATCGGTCTTCACCGCGGTGATGATCAGGTCTGCGTTGATCCCGTTCGTGATGAACGTCTTCGAGCCGTCGACGACGTAGTGCTCGCCCTCGCGCTTGGCGCGCGTCGTCATCGCTGCGAGGTCAGAGCCGATCCCGGGCTCGGTCATCGCGATCGCAGTGATCAGCTCGCCCGAGACGATCCCCGGGAGCCAGCGCTCGCGCTGGGACTCGGTGCAGTAGCTGAGGAAGTACGGCAGCGAGATGTCGTTGTGCAGCGTGATGCCGAGCCCGAAGCTCGCGACGCCGACGCGCTGGCACTCTTCGCCGATCACGAGGTTCAAGCGGAAGTCCTCTGCGCCGGCGCCGCCGTAGCGCTCCGGCACGGCCATGCCGAGAAAGCCGCCGCTCCCCGCCAGCGCGAATATCTCACGCGGGACGATGCCGTCGCGCTCCCATTCGCCGTAGCGCCCGTCCTCGCCGAGCACCTCGCGCTGCAGGAACGTGCGGAAGCTCGCGCGGAAGTCTTCGTGGACGTCGTCGAACAGGGTGCGCCGCATCGCGCGGACCCTATCTCGGATCGCGTTCGTGCCGGCCCGGGCGCAGCAGCCGCGCCGCTGCCGCGAGCACGAGTGCCCAGTTCAGCTCGAGAAGCCGGGCTTTGCCAGCAGCAGCTGCACGTCCTGGATGCGCCGCTCGCGAAAGCCGCCCTCGCAGTAGCTCAGGTACAGCTCCCAGAGCCGCTGAAAGCGCTCGTCGTAGCCGAGCTCGGGAAGGCGCTCGGCGGCCTCGTGGAACCGCGCGCGCCAGTGCGCGAGCGTCGTCGCGTAGTGCTCGGTGATGTCGAGCAGCTGCGCTTCGCGGAAGTCCGTCACGCGCGCGACCATCCGCGCGATGATCTGCAGCGAGGGCAGGCAGCCGCCGGGGAAGATGTGCGTGTTGATGAAGCTGCGCCCGGCCTTCTCGACCTCGTATGCGCTGTCCTCGATGACGATCGCCTGCAGCAGCATCGCGCCGTCATCGGCGACGAGCTCCGAGCAGCGACGGAAGAACGCCGGGAAGTACTGCCAGCCGACTGCCTCGATCATCTCGATCGAGACGAGCTTGTCGTACCGGCCCGCGAGGCCGCGGTAGTCCTTGGAGAGAACCGTCACGCGATCCTGCAGGCCGGCCGCGCGGACGCGCTCGGTCGCGTGCGCGTGCTGTTCGGCCGAGATCGTCGTCGTCGTCACGCGGCAGCCGTAGCGCTCGGCCGCGTAGACCGCGAAGCCGCCCCAGCCGGTGCCGATCTCGAGCACGTGATCGCCGGGACCGAGACGCAGCGTCGAGCAGACGCGCTCGAGCTTTGCCAGCGACGCCTCTTCGAGCGTCGCCTGCGGCGACTCGAAGATCGCGCACGAGTACATCATCGTGTCGTCGAGGAACTGCGCGAACAGCCGGTTGCCGAGGTCGTAGTGCGCCGCGATCTGCTCGCGCGCACGGCCCGGCGTGTTTCGCGAGAGCCACGCGAGCGAGCGCTGCAGCGGCACGAGCACGGGGGACAGGCGCCTGCGCAGCCGGTCGAGCGCGCCGACGTTGAGCGCCGCGATCTGCGTCAGCGCGACGAGCTCGTCGCAGTCCCACAGGCCGTCGACGTAGGACTCGGCCAGGCCGAGGCTTCCGCGCAAAAGCTGACGGTAGAAGCGCGGCGAGCGCACGCGCAGCTCGGCGAGCAGCGGGCGCTCGGGCAGGCTCCGGCCGAAGACGAGGCGCGAAGCGCCCTCGACGATCCTCAACTCGCCGCCGTGCAGGTTCGCGAAGACGCGCAGCACGAGCTTCCGCGCCAGGCGATCGGGCAGCGTCGCGCGCGGCGCCGGCGAGCGCGAGGACGAGGGCCGGCGCGAGGCGAGCTTCGGCGCGACGACCGTGCGCTCGAGCGTGCTCATACTGCTCCGTTACCCGGCATCCTGGCCGCTACCCGAGGTTGCGTGCGAGCGCTCGGGGTGCGGGTGATATTTCGCGCCGCGCAAGCGCAGGCGCAGCGCGTGCGCGTAGATCCGCGCCGTCAAGCGCATCGTCAGCGCCGGATAGCGCAGCAGCGCGCGGCGCAGCGTTCGCGGCGTCAGCTCGCTGCGACAGAGCGAGAGCGTCGCGTCGAACACGCGCTTGCCGTTCTCGGCAAGCGATTCGATGTGCACCGAGATCCGCTCCGAGGGCTCGCTGAGCCGCCAGTCGTAGGTCTGGTTCATCCCCATCAATGGCGAGACGTGCAGCACCTTGGCGAACTGGCCCTGCAGCACGTGCGTGCCGCCGCGATCGGCCGCGTCGCCAACCGGCAGCACGTAGGCGTGGCGCTCGCCCCACGGCGTGTTCGTCACCTCGGCGACGACCGCGCGCACGCGCTCGCCAGCGGCGTCATAGCAGTAATAGAAGCTGACCGGGTTGAAGCAGTGGCCGAAGTAGCGCAGGTGCGTGAGCAGGCGGACCGGCCCGTCGAGCTCGATTCCGGTGCGCTCGGCGACGAGCTCGCCGACCGCCTCGCGCAGCGGTGTCGAAGCATCGCCGAGGTAGTCGCCGCGGCGAAACCACGCAAGCGCGGGGCGGCGAGCCGACCACAGCGGCCGTCCGTCGAACAGCTCCGGCAGCTCGTCGAGGTCGAGGAACGCCATGAACAGCGGGTAGTGGAACTCATCGCTCGGCGTGCCCGTCCGCCGGTGGCGCACCGAGCCCTCGTACAGGCACGAGACGTGTGCGTCCGAGCGCAGCGGCTTCCGTCTCGACGGCGCTATGGCGGCGACGCTCACAGCTTCACCCCGAAGGGCTCGCAGGCGCGCAGCGCGCTGACGACGCCGTCCTCGTGAAAGCCCCAGCCCCAGTAGGCGCCGCAGAAGTGCGTGCGGCGCGCGAGGTTGCTGATCGAGGAGTGCCGCGCCTGGGCGGCTACGCCGCGCGGCGTGTACATCGGGTGCGAGTACTCGATCGTGCGAATCACCTTCGCCGGGTCGATCGCCTCGCCGCGATTCAGTGTCACGCAGAAGTCGCTGTCGGAGGAGAGTCGCTGAAGATGATTCATGTAATAAGTGACCGTGCTGAGCGCCTTCGGCTCCGGCAGCAGGTGGAAGTTCCACGCCGAGCGAGCCGCGCGGCGGCGCGGCAGCAGCGTGCTGTCGGTGTGCAGGACGGCCTCGTTCGGCTGGTATGCGATCGAGCCGAGCAGCTCGTGCTCGTGTGCCGAGGGGTCGCCAAGCATCCGCAGCGCCTGGTCGGAGTGCGTCGCGACGATCACGTGGTCGTATGTCTCCGACGAGGCACCGCTCGCGGTGACCTCGACATGCTCGGCCTCGCGCGTGATCGACTCGACTGGCGTGCCGAGCCTGATGCGATCGCGAAACGGTGCCGTCAGCGCATCGACATAGCGCGCCGAGCCGCCCGCGACCGTCGACCACTGCGGCCGGTCGCGAAAGCCGAGCATCCCGTGGTTGGCGAAGAACTCGGCGATGAAGCGCGCCGGGAACGAATCCGCCTGTCGCGGATCGGCCGACCAGACGGCCGACAGCTGCGGCACGATCAGCCGCTCGACGAAAGCGCGCGAGAAGCGATGGCGCGCGAGGAAGTCGTGCATCGACTCGCCGCTTTCTTCGTGCTCGAGCAGCCGGCGCAGGGCGCGGTTGAAGCGCAGCAGATCGACGATCATCCGCTGGAAGCGCGGGCTCGTGAAGTTGCCCGGCTGGCAGAACAGGCCGCGCGGAGTGCCGCTGAACTCGAAGTCCGGCTGCTCGCCCTTGACGGAGAAGCTCATCTGCGTCGGCTGGCGCGCGACGCCGAGGCGGTCGAGCAGCCGCGTGAAGTTCGGGTAGTTGCGGTCGTTCATCACGATGAAGCCCGTGTCGACGTGATGCGTCTCGTGTGCGGTGTCTACGCGGATCGTGTTCGTGTGCCCGCCGGCGTAGCCGTTCGCCTCGTAGACGACGATCTCGTGCTCGCCGTGCAGCAAGTGCGCAGCGACGAGTCCCGAGATCCCCGCCCCGACGATCGCGATCCTCATCCTCGCTCCCGTGCCTTGCCAGTCGTGCGTCGCATCCGTTGAGCTTATGTACGCCGATCTGCGCGCGGTGGATCATCTCCTCGCGGCGCTCGACGAACGGATTCGCTCGCTTTGCGCGAATCGTTGGCAGGAGTGCGGAGGCGATACGTCGAACAAAGGCGCCGTGAAGCGAGTTGCCACACCAACTGCCGACCGCCGGCCCGTCGCCGCCTCGCCGATCGGCGGCACGAGCGAGCACCAGAGCCTCTCGAAGTACATCCGCGCACGTTTCGAGGAGTGCTCGCGCTCGCAGAAGGACGTCGCGCAGTACATCGTCGACCACCTCGACGAGGCCGCGTTCCAGACGGCCGAGGAGCTCGCGCGGCGCGCGAACACTTCCAGCTCGACCGTCGTGCGCTTCTCCCAGGCACTCGGCTTCGAGGGCTTTCCCGAGCTGCAGGCGGCCGCGCGCGAGGAATACCGCCGCGTGCACGCGAAGAGCGGCGAGGCCGCGGCCGGCGCGCCTTCGGCTCCGCTCTTCTCACTCGATCAGAACGAGTTCGAGACGGCGCTGACGGCCGACCACCTGAACGTCGAGGAGACCGCGCGC
>DASZLB010000248.1:0-17091 GCA_035552575.1 Solirubrobacteraceae bacterium
GGCGCGCAGGGCCAGCGCGAGGTCGTCGCCTACTTCCTCGCGGCCTTCCAGCCACTGCGCCACGAGATCGTGCTGCTGCTCGCCGAGGACGACCTCGTCGCGGCGCACCAGCGCTGGAGCGGGCATCATGTCGGCGAGTTCCTTGGCTGTGCCGCGAGCGGGCGCGACGTCAGCTTCACCTCGACTGCCGTGCTGAAGATCGCGCGCGGTGAGATCGTGCAGGCGTGGGACGAGATCGACTCGGCCGCCGTCGTCGCGCAGCTGAGCGGCGGCTGACTCACAACCGGCGCGGCCGGTTGCGCATCCAGGCGCCCCACACATTCGGAGCTTGTCAGCCGCTCGGGCCGCCGGCACGCTGCGCGTCGGCACTCGGCTGTGAGGAGCGCCCGCCGGAGATCAGCCGCGCGCCACGGCCGTGCGTGACGAAGCTGAACGCCCAGCGCGTGAAGACGAGCAGGCGGTTCTGAAAGCCGACGAGATACCACAGGTGAACGGCCAGCCACGTCACCCACGCGACGGCGCCGCTGAGGTGAATCCCTTTGATGTCGGCGACGGCCTTCGCGCGCCCGATCGTGGCGAGGTTGCCCTTGTCTTTGTAGTGAAACGGCTGCGCCGGCTTGCCCGCGAGGCCGTCGAGGATCGCCGTCGCCGCATGACGGCCCTGCTGCATCGCGACCGGAGCGAGGCCCGGCAGCGTCTCGGTCTGCTCGCCGCGGCGGATCGCGACCATGTCGCCGAGCGCGAAGACCTCCGCGTGCCCCTGAACGGTGAGGTCCTGCTCGACGATCAGCCGCCCGGCGCGGTCCGTCTCCGCGCCTGCTGCCTCGGCGAGCTCGTGCGCGACGTCCGAGGAGGTGACGCCCGCGGCCCAGACGACCGTGTGCGCCGGGTAGCGTGTCTGCTCGCCGGCCGGACTCTGCGTCGTGACACCGTCGCCATCGACGTCCGTCAGCGTGTGCTCGAGCAGCGGCGTCACGCCAAGCGTTTCGAGCGCGCCCGCGGCACGCGCCGAGAGCGACTGCGGAAAGCCCGTCAGCACGCGATCGGCCGCCTCGACGAGCAGCACTTTCGCGGCGCGCGTCTCGGCCGTGCGGAAGTCGTGGCCGCTGTCGTGCGCGATCTCGGCGATCTGCCCGGCCATCTCGACGCCCGTCGGCCCGGCGCCGACGACGACGAACGTCAGCCACGCGCGGCGGCGCTGTGGATCTGACTCCCACTCGGCCGCCTCGAGCGCGCTGAGGATCCGGCTGCGGATGTCGAGCGCGCCCTCGAGCGACTTCAGCTCGGGCGCGTGCTCGCGCCACTCGTCGTGGCCGAAGTACGAGTAGCGCGAGCCGCCGGCGACGATCAGGCTGTCGTATTCGAGGAACGCCGGCGCCGGGATCTCACCGACTGAGGACAGCTCGACGCGGCGCTGGGCCAGGTCGAAGCCCGTAGCTTCGGCGAGCAGCACGTCGACGTTCTCGCGCCCGCGAAAGATCGCGCGAAGCGGGTAGCAGATCTCACTCGGCGACAGCGCGCCTGTCGCGACCTGGTAGGCGAGCGGCTGGAACAGATGGAAGTTGCGCCGGTCGACGAGAGTCACGTGCAGCTCGTGCTTGGCGAGCTTCAGCGCGGCCTGCAGCCCGGCGAAGCCTCCGCCGACGACGACGACGCGGTGAGCTGTCGTTTCGTTCATCCCTCCAGGCTAGGACGTGCTTGGGATACGACCCGTTTGCGTAGGATCTGGGCCCGTCGTCTGCGAGGAGGATCGATGAAGGTAGAAAGGCTGATCGCCGGTTCGTTCACCGCGCCGGCCGGGATCTTCCGCAAGGACGACGATCTGGACCGGACCGTGCGCTACCCGGTCCCCGTCTATGTGATCGATACCGGCCAGGAGCGGATCCTCATCGACACGGGCCTGAACCCGGCGGCCGTCGCCGACCCGGCTGCGTACTACGAGCGGCCCGACGTGTTCGCCGTCGCGACGCTCGAACAAGAGCAGAGCATCGCCGAGCAGCTCGACCTCGCGTCGCTCAGCAAAGTAGTCCTGACGCACCTGCACTGGGACCACGTAGGCGGCCTCTGGCTGATCCCGGAGTCGGTGCCCGTAGTGATCCAGCAGCGCGAATGGGAGGCCGGCCAGGACGAGGCCGCGATCGCGCGCAACTTCTTCCTCGCGCGCGATTACGCCGGACAGCAGCGCGAGGTCGAGCTCGTCGATGGCGATCACGACCTGCTCGGCGACGGCAGCGTCGAGCTGCTGCTCACGCCCGGCCACACGCCCGGACATCAATCGCTGCGGATCGGCGAGCTCGTGCTCGGGATCGACGTCGCGCACTTCGCATCGGGCTTCGACGATCATCGCTTCCCGATCTTCGCCGACGATCACGAGCAGCAGGCGCGCTCAGCCGAGCGCCTGCGCGCGATGCGCGATGCCGGGCTCACCGTCGTCCCGGGGCACGACCCGGAGATCGTGCTGCCGGGCGTCGTGACTGCGAGCTGAGTCCCGCCGGGCGCGCCGCAGTCGCCCGATCCCGCGCAGGTCCTCGCGCGCCGTCGCGACGATCGCGACGCGCGAGTCCGGATCGTCGACCCAGCGGACGGGGACTTCGTGGATCGACAGCTTGCTGCGCTCGGCCTCGTAGAGCAGCTCCGTGTCGAAGAACCATGCGTCGTCCTCGACGCGCCGTAGGAGTGGCAGAAGCGTCTCGCGCCGCGCCGCCTTGAAGCCGCACTGCGCGTCGGAAAAGCCGACGCCGAGACTCAGGCGCAGGAGGATGTTGTACGCGCGCGAGATCAGCTCGCGCTTGATCCCGCGCGTGACCTCTGAGCCCGCCGCGAGGCGCGTGCCGATCGCGACGTCCGCGCCTCCTTGAAGCAGCGGCACGAGCAGGCTCGGCAGCGCCGAGAGCTCCGTCGAGAGGTCGACGTCCATGTACGCGACGACCTCCGCGCCGCTCTGCATCCACGCCGCCCGCAGCGCCCGCCCGCGCCCCTTCTGCTCGAGGTGCAGCACCTGCACCTCGGCGAGCTCCGCCGCGAGTGCCTGCGCGCGCAGCAGCGTGCCGTCGCTGCTCGCGTTGTCGGCGATCGTCAGCTGGAACGCGAACGTGAACTCGCGCTTCATGTAGCGGTGCAGCTTGCGCACGCTCGCCGCGAGCGCCCGCTCCTCGTTGTAGACCGGGATCACGATCTCGACTGCGACGGTTGTTCTGAGCGGGCTCATTTGCGCTGCGTGAGGTCGTAGACGGTCGTGCTGCCGAGCTTGACCGTCTTGAAGTTCGCCTTCACCCAGCTCGCGATCGAGGAGCTCGTGGAGCCGCCTCCCGGGCCGCCACCTCCGCCGGGACCGCCCGCCGCGCCGCCGCCGGCTCCCTGCGAAGCGACGTAGTAATGGATCTCACCTTTCGCGACATAGTTCTCGAACGCCGCGAGCGAGAGCTTGCCGCCCTCGTTCGAGAAGCCGCCAATTCCCATCACGGCCGTGCCGCTCGCGAGCTCGAGCGACGCCGCGCTCTGCGAGCCACTCGTCGCGGCGCTCCAGCGGTAGCCGTCGGCGTTGCTGCGCAGCGCTTTGACGAGCTGCGAGCTGACGGAGCTCGTGCCGCCGCTCGGCTGGCCGCCTGACTGCTGCACGCTCGTGCCCGAGCTGCCCGCCGACGATCCCGAGCCGGCGGCGGTGCCGGTGGTGCCGCTCGCACCGGTCGCTGCGCCTGCGCCCGTCGAGGAGGAGCCGGAGAAGAGCTGCTGCGATCCGCCGGCAGCGCCAGCCGGCGGGGTGCCGCCGGACACGCCGGCGGAGCCGGCCGTACCGCTGGGCGCTCCGGCTGGGCGCGTGCCGCCGCCGAATGCGCCGCCGCCACGCAGGGCCCTGCCGGGGCCGCCGCCAAATGCGCCCGCGCCGCCGCTGCTCGCGGGGCCGGCAGAGACGACCGAGCCCGTGTGCGGCGTGCTCGCGGTGTACGCCGCATACGCGAGCGGGCCGCTGACGGCGGAGAGGATGCCGAGCGCGACGGCGACGCCGAGCACGCGGCCGCGAAGTCGCCCGAGCGCGGGTGCGGCGAGCAGGCCGATCACGGCGAGCGCGCCCGTCGTTGCGATCAGCGGCGTCAGCCATGGCTCCCACGAGGAATCGCGGCCGAGCAGCACGGATGCCCAGACGGCGCTGACCGCGATCACGATTGCGGCAAGCAGCCGCGCGGACGTCGTCGTGCGCCGCGGCCACCAGATCGCGCCGCCGATCGCGACAAGCGCGGCGATCGCGGGCGCGAGCGCGACGGTGTAGTAGGTGTGGATCACGCCCTGGCCGAAGCTGAAGATCGCCGCGGTGACGAGCAGCCAGCCGCCCCACAGGATCAGCGCGGCGCGCTTGCGGTCGGTGCGCGGCGCGTGGCGTCGCGTCCACAGCCCCGCGAGCAGCGCGACGCCGGCCGCCGGCAGCAGCCACGATGCCTGCGCGCCCATCAGGTCGTTGAACAGCCGCAGCACGCCTGTCGGCCCGCTGAAGCCGCTGCCGCCGCCCGGGCCACCACCCGCGCCGCCTCCACCGGGTCCACCGCCACTGCTGCCGAAGATTCGACCGAGGCCGTTGTAGCCCGTGATCAAGTTGAGGATGCTGTTGTCGGAGGAGCCGTCGATCATCGGCCGCGAGCTTGCGGGCCAGAGCGCGACGATCAGCACCCACCAGCCGGCCGCGAGCACGAGCGCGGCGCCGCCGGCGAGCAGCTGCACGATGCGCCTGCGCAGCGTCGTCGGCGCGGCGATCGCGTAGACGAGCGCGAAGGCCGGGAGCACCAGGAAGGCCTGCATCATCTTCGTGAGGAACGCCGCGCCGACGAGCGCGCCGGCGGCGAGCACCCAGCGCGTGCCGGCGCGCTCGAGCGCGCGCGCCAGGCAATAGGCGCTCGCGACGAGGAGCAGCACGAGCAGCGCGTCGGGGTTGTTGAAGCGGAACATCAATGCGGCGACGGGCGTCGCGGCGAACAGCGCGCCCGCCGCGAGGCCGGCGCCGGCGCCGAACCAGCGCTTGACGGTCGCATACAGCAGCCCGACCGCGGCGACGCCCTCGAGCGCCTGCGGCACGAGCATGCTCCAGCTGCTGAAGCCGAAGATCCGCCCCGACAGCGACATCACCCAGAGCGACGCCGGCGGCTTGTCGACGGTGATGAAGTTCGACGAGTCGAGCGAGCCGAAGAACATCGCCTTCCAGCTCTTCGTCCCGGCTTGCACGGCGGCGGCGTAGAACGAGTTCGCGTAGCCGGACGCGCTCAGGTCCCAGATGTAGGCGAGCGCGGTGAGCAGCAGCAGCGCGATCAGCGCCGGACGCGCCCAGCTTGGGTCGCGGCGAGCGGGCTCGAGCTCATCGGAGGACGGCGAGAGCGGGGCAGGCGGGATCGCGGCTGGGCCTGGCTCGGTAGTCGCGCGGCGCCGTCGTGCAAGCGGGTTGTGGAGCAGCTCTGTTGTAGTCATCGGCCGATCCTGAGGCGCGCGGCTGGGCGTAGGCCCGGCAGATCCTGTGAGTCCGCTGGGAGGCTGGGAAGGCGCTACCCGACGTAATTTGGGTCGGAGCTGTCGAGCGCGGGCCGGCGGGAGCGAGCAGGGGCTGCTTGCGTCGCGGGTCAGGCCGGCCGCGCTGCGAGCAGCTCGGGCGCGGGCGCGGGGATCTCGACGAGGAACAGCGCGCCGCCGCCGGGGGCGTCGTGCACGCTGATGCGCCCGTCGTGGGCCTCGACGATCGCACTCGCGATCGCGAGCCCGAGTCCGGTGCCGGCGCGCCCGCGCTCGCGCCCGGACTCGGCGCGCCAGAAGCGCTCGAACAGGCGCTCGCGCGCCGCGGGCGGTACGCCGGGGCCGTGGTCGCGAACCGACAGCGTGACGGTGCCGGAGCGCTCGCCGACGGCGAGCTCGATCGGCGTGCTGGCGGGCGTGTGCACGAGCGCATTGCGCACGAGGTTCGCGAGAACCTGCTGCAGCTGCAACGGGTCGGCGAGCAGCTTCACGGGCTCGGCGGCGTCGAGTGAGATGGCGCGGTCGGGAGCGGTCGCGCGAGCGTCGTCGACGGCGTCGCGCGCGATCGCGGCGAGGTCGACGATCTGCCGTTCGCGCTCGGGCGCCTCGTCCAGTCGCGCGAGTGCAAGCAAATCCTCGACGAGCACGCCCATGCGCTGAGCCTCGTCCTCGATCCGGCGCATCGCCTGCGCGGTCTTCTCCGGCTCGGCGGCGGCGCCCATGCGGAACAGCTCGGCATAGCCGCGGATCGATGCGAGCGGAGTGCGCAGCTCGTGCGACGCATCCGCGAGGAAGTTGCGCAGCCGTTCTTCGCTCTCGGTCCGCGCCGCGAAGGCCAGCTCGAGGCGCTCGAGCATCGCGTTGAGCGCGAGGCCGAGGCGGCCGATCTCGGTGCGCGAAGTCGCCGGGCTGACGCGACGATCGAGCTCGCCGGCGGCGATCTCGCCGGCGGTAACGGCGATCCGGTCGAGCGGCCGGAGGCCGACTTTGACGACGAAGAACGCCGCCGCGCCGAGCGCGAGCAGCACGCCGACGATCACGAGCCCCTCGACGAGCAGCAGGCGGCTGAGCGTCTGATCGACCTCGCGCAGCGGCACGGCGATCAGCGTCAGGCCGGAGTCCTCGGGATCGTGGATCGCGTACGCGCGATAGCGCAGGCCCGAGGAGCCGGTCGAGCCGACGGTGAACAGCTTGCCGATCGGCACGTGCGCCGGGATCACGGGCTTCGGCGGAGCGACCTGGCCGAAGCTGATCAGGACGTGGCCGACGACCGCGCCGGAGGAGCTTCGGCGCTGGCCGTAGGTGCCCGGGGGCAGGTTGAGGCTCGGCCGTCCGTGCCCCGGAGCGCCGCCGGGAGCCGCGTCGGGCAGGCGCGATGCGGCGTTCGGTTCTCCACGCGGTGCAGCACGCACCGCGGCGTCGCTCCTGTCGCCGGCGTCGGGCGCAAAGCCGGCATTGTCGAGCGCCTGTGAGACGGCAGGACCGGCCGCGCGCACCTCCTGGTCGAGGCGCCCCTGCAGGAACGAGCGCTGCTCGGCGTAGATCACGGCCGCGAGGATCAGCATCCCGGCGGCGGACAGCACGAGCACGCTGGCGAGCACGCGCGTGCGCAGCGAGGACATCAGCTGCGCGGTGTCTGCATGCCGTAGCCGACGCCTCGTACGGTCCTGATCAGCGACGGGCCGTGCTCGTCGAGCTTCTTGCGCAGGTAGCTGATGTAGGTCTCGAGCACGCGCCCGTCGCCGCCGAAGTCGTAGTTCCACACGTGGTCGAGCAGCTGCGCTCGCGTCAGCACGCGCCGCGGGTTGAGCATCAGGTAGCGCAGCAGCCGGTACTCGGTCGCAGTCAGCTCGATCGGCGCGCCGGCGCGCGTGACCTCGCGCGACTCCTCGTCGAGCTCGACGTCGGCGAACACGAGCCGCGCGGACTCGGCCTCGGCCTGCCCGGTGCGGCGCAGGATCGTCCTGATCCGCGCGACGAGCTCCTCGAGGCTGAACGGCTTCGTCATGTAGTCGTCGCCGCCGCCGCTGAGACCGCGCACCTTGTCCTCGGTCGAGTCGCGCGCAGTGAGGAAGATGATCGGCACGCCGGCGCGCTGCGCGCCGAGCCTCGATGCGACCTCGAAGCCTTCCATGTCGGGGAGCATCACGTCGAGCACGATCAATTGGGGCTTGAACGAGCCGACCGCCGCGATCGCGTCGCGACCCGTCGCGGCAGTCTCGGTCTGAAAGCCCTGATAGCGCAGCGCCATCGAGATCAGCTCGACGATGTTCGGCTCGTCATCGACGACGAGCACGCGCGCCTGCAGTTGCTGATCGCTCATCGGTTGCCTCCTGTCTTCGTTCGCTGCGGGTTTACACGCCGCTCCGCTGGGACGACGCGATCTGAGGAGCAGGATCGCGTGCCTGCATGAGCGTAACCGTGGAGCTTGCTGGGAGAAAGCTGAGAGCGCTCGCGGACGCGGTTGCGGACGGTGCTCCGGGCCGGCGTGAGCCCGGAGCAGCCTGTCGGAGTGGCCGTTCTATCCGGACGTCGTCGCGCCCGAGGTCGAGGGCGACGCTGGAGCCGCAGAGCCTTCGCCGGGCGGCGCGTGGCCGTTTGCCCCGGCCGGCGGCATGCCGCCTTCGGGTTTGAACGACGAGTCCATCGCCATCACGTCGGTCCCGTCGGAGGACGAACGGACCGATACGCGGTCGCCCGCGACGAGCGCAGCGAGCGTGCTCGACTTGCCGTCGAACGTGACCGTCGCGCCGGAGGGGACCGTCACGGTGACGCTCTTGTACGGCAGCGCTTTCGTGCCCTCGAGCAGCGTGATCGATCCGCCGCTGGAGTCGATGCTTTCGACTGTGCCCTCGTCGGTCGTCTCCGTGATGTAGGCCGATTTCGCTTTGTTCAGCACGATGTCGACGGAGTGCACAACATCCCTGCCTGGACCGTGGCCGCCGGGTGGCCCGCCGTGCCCGTCGTGGCCCGGCATCGCGGTGCCGCTCGTCGTCGACGGAGTCGTGGCGGTCGAGCTCTGCGTCGTTGTTCCCGAGCCCTCGGCGATGCCGGCCGTCAGAGCGGCGGCGGCACACGCCGCCGCGATCGAGCCGATCAGCCTCTTGCGATTCATGGAAACCTCCTGTTCGCGGTTGCGCCGGCGGCCGTGTCGGCTCCGGCGTTCTCAGCAGGCTGATCGCCGTGTGCAGGGGGAGCGTGTGGAACGGCTCAGAGGTTCGTCAGAGCCTCAGCGGTGTTCGCCGGGTCGCAGCTCGTTGCCGTACTCGAAGGTGGCCCGACCGTCGGGCGCCCAAGTCATCTCCCAGACGCCCCGGTGACCCTGCACTCGCTTGATGCGTAGACGCGGATGGAAGCTCTTCCACCGGCAAGATCGGCGATGAACTGGATTACAGCTCGACGGAAAGCTCGCTGCTCTTGAGGGGTCAGCCGCTCCCAATCGCGCCAGAACGACGCGAAACTTCACGCGTCGGCATCGAGCGGCTTCGTCCGCTCGTCCAGGGCAGTCAAGAACTCGGCATCGGTCTCGAAGGACGTAACGCGCCCTGTTGCGAGGTCGTCGTCCGCCTCGCGCTCGTTCGCCTGCCACTCCCGCGTCCAGAACCACGCCTGCTCAGGGTCTATGCGCTCCGCACTGATCTCGCCCAGAAGCACCGCAGCACCATCGATCGCGCCGTCCGGCAGACGGTCCACCAGCTCATGTAGTTCAGCCTTGGTCACGCTCGATTGTCGCACGTTCAAGGGTCGCGATCCTCACCGAGCGGACAACTGTCTATGGAGCCAACCGGGATCGAACCGGTGACCTCCTGCTTGCAAAGCAGGCGCTCTCCCAGCTGAGCTATGGCCCCAGGGCGCCGAGTTTAGGGGATGCGCCGTCCGATCCAGCGGTCGGCGTCGGCGGCCGATGAGGTCTCCGAGTGTCGCTGCTGCCCATTGCTGCCCATTCGCCGTCCGCTCTGGCGTCCTCGTCCGATCCTGTCGCTCCGCGATGACGGCAGCGATCGAGCTATGACGAGCGTGTCTGGACCTCCTCCTCGGGATGCAGAACCGGGCTGCGCCAATAGCCCCGAGCGATTGCCAAGGCCACTGCCTCGTTGATGCCCCCGATGTCCGATAGGAGGTTCGTCTGCAGCACAACGATCAGTCGCTGCACCGCCCTGACCAGCTCGTGGTCGTCAACAACCCACTCTGTCCGAGGGCCGAAGTGGGTGAGATGGTTTCGTGTGTCGATTAGCTGCGAGACAAGTCGAGGGAACTGCGCGAGTGGCGTCACGATCCCGGACGCCCACCCAACTAGCTCGCGGAGTCGCGTCCGCTGTGTCATCCTCGCTGCATAGTTGATCTTCTCCCGCCATGCCTCGCGCGCCTCAGCGTCCTCGATTTCAGGAAGCAGGGCCTCCGCCAGTTGGGTATTGAGGGCCGGGTCAAACCGCGGCCGGTCGTACAGTCGCTCGTGGTACGCCTCGGCGAACGACGTGACGTTCAACAGTTGATTCTCGAGCCATTGCGAGCCTTCTCGGATAGTCGAGAAGAAGAACGGTGCGGCACGCGATATCCGTCGGTGCAGTCGAAACCATTCGCGTAGGAATCGCTCACCCTCGAAACCCACCGCGTTTCGTGGCAGAAGGACACGCTTGTAACTCCGAGGCTGCGACGGCTCGACCATCTTTCGGCGTCGGATTTCGACCGTAAGAGGCATCGTCTCGCGGTCGTTGAGCGCTGGGCGCAAGAACTCTGGTGCACTCACTCGAAAATGAGCCGTCAGAGACTCGATCTCGATCTGCCTCCCCATGCATAGGACGAGCAAGTCCTGGAGCGGCTCGATCCACTCGCGCTCCCACCTGTGAAGCCCCAACGGCTCGTCGAGGTAGACCTGAAAGTTGGCGAGGCGCTCTTTGACCTCGCGGAAGCGGTCCTCGAAGTTGTGCTGCTCGAACAAGAGCGCCTGAACCCGCGCGCCCTCGACGCGGCCAGTGATCTTGCCCTCGGATCGGTACCTGCCTCGGGTTAGCGCGGCGCGAGTGTGTCGCAGAAGTGCTGCCCGTCGCGTTCGGAACCCCCGGCGATAATCCAAGCGTGCCAGGCCTCGGCGACGAAGCTGCGTTTGGCGACGCAGCCGGGGTTGACGGCGTCCCGCCGGGGGAGCTGCCAGCTCTCCAAAGAATGGCACGCCTTCCCATTGATCTGTAAGCCATACCTCCAGGCCCGACAGACGGAAGGTTGCTACGGAGAATTGGAGGTCTTCTTCCTTGTCGATGTGAACCCCAACGATCAGCGTGTGCGAGCGCCACTCTTCACTGGTCCCCATATTCTCCTCGCCGCTGAGGTAGTCCTCGTGATGGAAAAGGCCGGCGTCGAGCAGCGTCATCTGCTGCCCTCCAAGCGTCCGCCCATGCAGTGCCTCTGCCCACCGGACGGGTTCACCAACTGAGTGGGCTCGCGAGCCGAACACTCGTAGCAATGCGCCCTCCCCCGGGGTGAACGTGAGCTGACCCGGATGCTCGCGACCATCGGGGAGCGTCCAGTACCCCTGCCAGCTATCTTTGCGCCCCGCCATGTGGGGATTGTGTCGGTTACGAGCAGGAGGCGCAGACCACGTCCGGCTTCTTATGCCCGCATCGTGCGCTTAGCCTCGATAGCCGCGCTACAAGCGTCCGTATCACGACTGCTTTCCATAAGGTCACGGCCCTCCACAAGTGCTCTCAGACGCTCGGGCTCGCCGTCGCGGCGGCCCGTTTGCCGCGCGTAGACTTCGAGCGTGAGGTTGGCGCTGGTGTGCCCCATCTGTGCCATCACGTAGGGCGGCGCCTCATCCAGTGCGAACAGCAGCGAGGCGAAGGTACGGCGCAGCGAGTGAGGCGTCAGCCTCTCGGGCAGCGGCTCGACCCCTTCGGCGGTCAGCCGCTCATTGGCGAGCTTGACGGCCTTGTCGAGCACGCGCTTACGCACGTTCGTCGCGCCTTGCCGGCCGCCGGTTGAGGTCCCGAACACCAGCGCGTCGGGCGTGGGGTCGAAGCGGGCACGATAGGCGGTCAACTCGTCGTGCAGGGCGGCGACGATGTCCACCGTGCGGATTCCGGCCTGAGTCTTGGCGGCCCGAATGCTGATCGTGCTGCGAGCGAGGTCAACGTCTGCCCAGCGCAGCGCAAGCGCCTCTCCGATCCGCAGACCGGCGAAGGCGAGCATCGCCAGCAGGGCGCGCCGCTGACCGCGGCACGCGCGTGCTTCCGCGTCGAGCCGGCCCGCGCCGTCGAGCAGCGCTGCGATGTGGTCGGCCCGATCGAGCGAGGATCGCGTCGGCTTGGTGCTCGGCAGCCGTCGCCGCCTGCCGCGCGCGGGGTTTCGCTCTGCCAGCTCGTACTCAACGGCCGACTCCATGATCGCCGCGAGCGTCGAGAGCGTTTTGTTGATCGACGTGGCGCCGAGGGTGCCCTCGCGTACCTTGGCGAGCCGGTAGCGGTCAACGTCCTCGACCGTGATCTGATTTACGCGCTGGCGAGCAAACGCCGGGAGCAGGTGCTTTGACAGCCGCCATTCGAGGTCGGCGACTCCTGCGCCGCTGAGCCCGTGCCCGCGGCTACCGCCCTCGATCCGCTGACGCTCGAACCACTCCGAGGCGAACTCGTGGAAGGTCGGGCTCGCGCGCGGGACCTCGACCGTCTCTGCGACCGGCGGGTGCCAGATTCCCCGTCTCACGTCTGCGAGGACGTTCAGGAGGGCCTCCTGTGCCTGTGAGCGGGTCCAGCCTTCATCGGCTGTCCCGAGCCGCACATACTCGCGCCTTCCGTAGGCTCGAAAGCGCAGCCCGTAGGTCGGGCTGCGCCTGCGCGTGTCCACGATCACCTGTCCTGTGGCTGGCCGTGCCATCTACTCCGCCTCGGGTGCGGTCGGTGGGCTCGGCGTCGAATCCGCCTCACGCTCAGCGAGCAGGACCAGCTCCGAGGCTGGTGTGCCGAGCGCGTCTGCGACGCGCAGCAGCAGGAGGTATGTAGGGCCAGCTTCTCCCTGCTCAAGGGCCTGCAGAAGCGCCGGGTCAGCGTCTGCGGCGGCCGCAAGCTCAGCCATGCTGAGCCCCTGCCGCACGCGCGTAGCGCGGACTACTGCGCCGAGGCTGCGGAGGTAGTCGCTCATATGCCGATCAGCCCCATCGCATCGACGCGCCGGGCTCCCGGCGAGGCAGCGATCGTCTCGCCGTCGGCAACCGCCAACCCCAGCTCCGCCATCGTCCTTAGCGCCGTGTCGATCGCGTCGGGGTCAACGTCGAACAGCGCTGCCCTCAGTTGCTCCCGCGTCCACCGCGCGCGGTCCTCGGTCAACAGGTGGAGCAGCACGACTCGCTCCGTCCCGATGTTGTCCTCGTTGGTGCCCATCGGTTCCTCCTCGATCGGAGGCTCCGGGAGAACGGCTCTGGCAACGAAGCCAGGCACCAGCGATTGGTAGCGTGGCCGGCGTGCCGGGAGTTGGCGCTCCTGGTGCCAGGCGCCCGGGTGTGTATGCACCGCGGGCGCCACTTGTATGGTCTAGCCGACCTTAAACTACCTTTGCTTAGATTGCAATGGTCCGTCATCCGCCTACCGACGCCTCGACCCAGGATCACAAGCTCCTTGGCATCGCCCTGCGCGAGCTGCGCACTCGTGCCCGGCTCACTCAAGAGGAGCTGGCGGCGCGCGCCGACATAGGCGTGTCCTACCTCTCGCAGCTTGAGAATGGCCATCGCGGCGTGGGCTGGCACACCGTCACCCGCCTGCGCGAAGGGATCGGCGCTGATCGTCGTCAGCTTGACGACGCGATAGCCGCCGCTGAAAAACAGCACTCGTCGAAGCGATAGCCGCCTCACCGAGGGCGCGCTCGATCATTCTCGGCCGGTGTCGCGGAGCCCCGTATGGGCAGCAGCGTGGTGCTGCTGCCCGTTGACCGACCTCGCCGATGCACAGACTTGCCCGTCCCTACGGGCTGCTCTGGCGGAAGTGACTTTCTGCCTGTAAAGCAGGAAGTCGGGGTCGAAAGCACCCTGTCGAGGTCGAATCGCAGGCATCCGCGGGGTCCACTGCCGATGCGCTTGACGCCCAACTCGTCGGAGTGTGCATACACGTAGTCACGCGAGACGCCGAGCCTCTCGGCGACGCTCGCGGCGTCCACGAGACGAGGGGTCCTCTCGGTGCCGTGCAGCAGTTCCACCACGCGTTTTGCGACGAGGTCTGCGAGCTGTCGGTCGGGCGATCCGTCTACGAATCGCAGCTCGAGTGGCTCCGTCATTCGGAGCCGCAAACTGGCCGGGCAAATATCGGCCGAAAACGAGCACTTTTTCCACGCGGACCTATCGGGTGAGATCGCACGCGCGTCGAATTCCCAGGCCGCCCCCCTTTTACCAACAGGGCTATCCCTTGGGGGGATAGTCCTTGGAGTGGCGTGGAGCGGAGGGGACCATGGCGCTTCCTGAGTGTGCGTCTTGGCATCCGCTAGAACCGCCCGTCATCAGCGGGGGCCGCTGCCGGTTGCTCGGGGGAGCGTGCTTCACGATCACGTTCCGCCTTTACTCGGCCGCCCTTGCGTCCACTCTCAGCCTTCCTTGCACGGTCGGCTTCGACTTGCGCGAGAGAGCGGTTGCTAGGAAAGAAGTCGAGTAGCCGCCAGCCCTTGTCGTCGCCCGCCCAGAGGTTCGCCGTCTCTAGCCGCTCACCATCTCCTCGCCGTGCTCGCAGGAATCGATCAGCCGCTTCGCAGTACGCTCAGGGAGCAGCCCGTCGGTTAGGTGTGCAGCGCTCCAGCACGTCGCCCACAGGTGCAACCCGCAGGCTTCTGGACCGGCGACGAGCGCCGCGTCGCTGTCGTGGAAGTGGTCGTCAAACTGCGCCCACGGCATCGCTAACGACCCTTCCGTCTGCGCACCAGATAGGCAATCAGCACTGCCGCCCGAGCAGCGTTCAAGCCGGGCGGGATCGCTTCGCCGCGCCCGGCGGTCAATTCCCGAAGCCTGCGCCGCTGGTCGCGCGTTGGGCGCGGCCCGGCGCCGATAGGCGGTCGCTCCAGTTGGCTTGCCTCTGCTCGTGCCGACGCGCGGCCGGCGTTCAAGCGAGTCCGGCGCGCGTGATCTATGCGGTGTGACGTGGTGTATCTCCTTTGCAGCCCTGTCGTACTACCCACAGCGGGTAGCTATTGCTTACGAACCGACAGTGCCGGACGCTGCGGCGCTAGGTCACGAGCACGCATGCGAGGGCACGCGAGCCGGGCGGGTCCGGCCCGTGCAGCCTGCGGAAATGAGGTCGCAAGGTAAGAGGAAGTCCGTATTCACGAAGAACGCCGATTGAGCCACCGGTCAGCAAGTAGCGCGGCTAGCCGCGACGAAAGACGATCCAGGTCGAGAACAATGCTCGTCGGCATCTTTCAGACCTTGCCGGGTCGCCGCATCTTGCGGAATGTCATCCTCTACAGCACGATGAATGAGGCGTTCTGGAAGCGACTACACGGAAGGACCATCTCCGGGCCATGCGCTGTCCTGTTGGAAGGACTGCAGGAGACCGTGGGCTTCGTGTTTTTCGTCACGGACCTTGCAACACGAGCCGACGACATGCGCCTAATGGCTGCGAAGGCGCTCGCCGAGGGATCTTCATCTCGCGAGGAGGACCGAGACGCGCTTAAGGACGCGGAAGAGAACCGGGTCGTTACCTCACGACTGCGGGCATATCGACAAGTAATCTTTCAAACACTCATAACACGATCGGTTGACCATTATCTTTCGTATGTCTCGGGACTTTTGTCGGAAGTCTTTCGCGAACGGCCTGAGACGCTCCGATCAAGCGAGCAGGTGCGAATAGACTTCGTGCTTCGCCACGAGACGATGGATGAGCTGGTTAGCGCACTGGCCGAACGGAGGGTCGATCGCTTGGCATATCGCGGGCTTCGAGAGCTTGCAGCGGACTTGAAGGACAACCTCGGACTCGTGCTTTTCGACAACGACAACGATCTGCCGCGCGCCGAGCGGATCATCGAAGCGCGAAACCTGATCGTGCACAACCATGGCATCGTGAGTCCGAAGTACCTCCGAAAGGTTCCCAATTCCTCGACGGCCTTGGGCCAACGACTGTCGTTTGATTTCGACGGCGTAATCGCGGACATCACGTTCTTGGCAGACTGCGCCCTACGCACAGACGACCTCGCCTGTCGCAAGTTCCCCTTGACGCAGCGAGCCGCATTACCGCGGGATGAGCCTGATCGGGGATGACGTGATCGCCGAATGCGAGCCGCCAGCTTTCACGCCGGGCAAGTATCACTCGAACAAGGTCGCTCTGATCGCCTAAGCACGTAAAACGGTCCATTTACAGCGCCTTCGCCAAACTGACGACCGCAATTAGCGACTTCCCGAAGGTATCGCCCTGCATCCGCTGGTAGACCTTCTCGGGCTGGCGTGAAAACGCCAGATGGGGTGAGCGAGCCGGCCGCCTGACCAACGCGCCTAGAAGCCAAGCGTCAGGCGGCCGGCCACTAAGCGGACTGTAGCTCAGGACTACAGTCCCGTGCTCGACAATCGCTCGTAACGAGCGGGCACTTCTGCGATCCGCGCCGTGAAGCGACCCTGCCCATTCCGCACCGTCGTCCCCGATGCCGATCCGTGCCACGCGAATGAACCACGTGAGCACCAGAGGTATCGGCTCAGTCGCTTTGGGCAGCGGCTCTCAGTCCTGCTGCCCAAACCCAGCCGAATGGTAACCACCCCGGCCGGATCAAATGCCGCGCTTACTCCGACAAACGCTGAGAACTCAGGGTCGGCCGAAGCCCCCGGCGACTGCTTGCAAAGCAGGCGCTCTCCCAGCTGAGCTATGGCCCCAGGGTCTCCGAGTTTAGGGGATGCGTACTTAGCTGAAACGTCCGTGTCGCCGACGCGACGCTCCGGCTACTTGTCGAAGTCGAAGTCGCGCGGCGGGCGCTGCTCGAACCAGAGCCGCTCCTGCTCAGGCGTGTCGCGCAGGAACTCGGGCGTCTCCTCGAGCACGTCGTCGGCCGGCTCCTCGGGCTCCTCGGCGGCCGCGGCCGCCTCTCCTGGCATCTCCCATTCCAGAGAGTCCTCCTGCGCCGGGGCAGCTTCGGGTGGCGAAGGCTGTCCGGAAGCGTCATCGTGCTCGTCGCCCAGCACGCTGCTCATGTCGAGCTCGGCCGTCTCGTCCGCGACGGCCATGTAGTTCGACTCGTCCGAGGACGGCTGCGGAGCAACCCCGGATGCCACGTCGGCCGGGACGGCGGCGACCGGCGGCGCAGTTGCTGCCGGAGGATCGACGAGCGGCGCGGCGGATGCGGTGCTGCCGACAGGCGCCACGTCCTCCGCGGAGGCCTCTTGGACAGGAACGTCAAGCGCCTCACGCTGCTCGCGAGCGACCTCGCTGGGGTCCGCGCCTCGCTGGCGCTTCAGCTCCAGGTGTTCGCGGATGGCGTCATCGAGCAATCCCATTCGCAAGCAAACGATACCTAGCTGTAAGACCCGAGCAGGTTATTCACGCGACTGATGGGTGTCTGTCGCCCGATGGCCTGATGTCGTCGTCGATGGTTATAGGTCCACAGCCAGCCGTCAAGGGCAGCCGTGCGCTCGGCGCTTGAGCCATAGATAGC
>DASZLB010000249.1:0-4722 GCA_035552575.1 Solirubrobacteraceae bacterium
CACGTCGTCTCGATGGGATACGTTCTCGCCCGTCATGCGGATAGGCGTTCCGAAGGAGACCGCGGGGGGCGAGCATCGTGTGGCGCTCGTGCCTGAGGTCGTCAGCAAGCTCAAGGCCAAGGGCCTTGACGTCGTCGTGCAAAACGGCGCGGGCACCGACGCGCTCGTTCCGGACGCGGCGTTCGCCGACGCGGGCGCCGAGCTGAGCGCCGATACGGCCGCGGTGTGGCGCGCGGACGTCGTCGTGACGATCGCGCCGCCGGACCCCGAGCAGATCCGCTCGCTCGGGCAAGGCTCGATCCTGATCGGCTTCCTCGCGCCGCTGTCGAGCCCGCAGACGACGAAGGCGCTCGCCGACGCGGGCGCGACCGCATTTGCGATGGAGGCGATCCCGCGGATCTCGCGCGCGCAGTCGATGGACGCGCTGTCCTCGCAGGCGAACGTCGGCGGCTACAAGGCGGCGCTGCTCGGCGCCGAGGAAATGGGCCGCTTCTACCCGATGCTGATGACCGCCGCCGGGACGATCCCGCCGGCGAAGGTGCTCGTGCTCGGCGTCGGCGTCGCCGGCCTGCAGGCGCTCGCGACGGCGAAGCGCCTCGGCGCGCGCACGACTGGCTACGACGTGCGTCCGGAGGTCGCCGAGCAGGTGCAGTCGCTCGGCGCGGCATGGCTCGATCTCGGCCTCGAGGCCAGCGGCGAGGGCGGCTACGCGCGCGAGCTGACCGACGAGGAGCGCGCGCGCCAGCAGCAGGCGCTGACGGACGCGATCAAGGGCTTCGATGTCGTCATCACGACGGCGCTCGTCCCGGGCCGTCCCGCGCCGAAACTCGTCACGGCCGAGGCCGTCGAAGGGATGAAACCGGGCTCGGTGATCGTCGACATGGCCGGTGAGACGGGCGGCAACTGCGAGCTGACCGAGCCGGGCCAGACAGTCGTAAGGCACGACGTCAAGATCGTCTCGCCGCTGAACCTCCCCGCGAGCATGCCCGAGCACTCCTCGCAGCTGTTCGCGCGCAACGTGCTCGCGCTGCTGGAGCTGCTCGTCGGCGAGGACGGTGCGCTGAACCTCGATTTCGACGACGAGATAATCGCCGGCGCGTGCATCGTGCGCGACGGCGAGATCGTCCACGCAGCGGCGAAGGCGACCGTCGAGAAGAGCGGCGCGAGCGCCCCGGCGGCGGGCGGAGCCCCGGCGGGAAGCCCGCCGAGCACGCCGGCCGGCGATCCCCTGAGCGGAGGTGCCCAGCAATGATCCTCGCAAGCACGCTGACGACGAACCTCGCGATCCTCGTGCTCGCGGGCTTCATCGGCTTCGTCGTGATCTCGAAGGTGCCGAACACGCTGCACACGCCGCTGATGTCCGGGACGAACGCGATCCACGGGATCGTGCTGCTCGGCGGCTTGCTCGTCGTCGGCGCATCGGGCAACGGCACGTTCAACAAGATCATCCTCGTGATCGCGATCGCGTTCGGCACGATCAACGTCGTCGGCGGCTTCCTCGTCACCGACCGGATGCTCGAGATGTTCAAGTCCAAGCCGAAGGCGGCCGTTAAAGACGACGCGCCGGCGGGCGGCGACGGCGAAGGGAAGGGCCCGGCGCGATGATCCTCGGCACGTTCCTGCAGGACCAGAGCTTCCTCGACGTCCTCTACATCGTCGCCTTCGGCCTGTTCATCCAGGGCCTGCGCGGGCTCTCTGGGCCGACGACGGCTGTGCGCGGCAACCGCATCGCGGCAGTCGGCATGACGATCGCGATCGTCGCGACGCTGCTGAACAAGTTCGAGGGCAACTGGGGCTTGATCGTGCTCGGCGTAGCGCTCGGCGCGGCCGTCGGGATCCCGGCGGCGCGCCAGGTGAAGATGACGGCGATGCCACAGATGGTCGCGCTGTTCAACGGTGTCGGCGGCGGCGCGGTGTTCCTGATCTCGTGGTCTGAGTTTCGCCTGACCGACGGCTACACGGGCGTCGCGACGTACATCACCGTCTTCTCGCTGTTCGCCGCGATCGTCGGCTCGGTCTCCTTCTGGGGCTCGAACATCGCCTTCGGCAAGCTCCAGGAAATCATCCCCGGGCGCCCGATCAGCCTCGGCTCCGCGCAGCAGATCGTCAACCTCGTGCTGCTGATCCTCGCGGTCGCAGCGGGTGTCGACATCGCCGCGGGCAACCACTCGGAGGGCATCTTCATCGGGCTGCTCGTCTGCTCGGCGCTGCTCGGCAATGCCGTAGTGCTGCCGATCGGCGGCGCCGACATGCCGGTCGTGATCTCGCTGCTGAATGCATTCACGGGCCTGTCGGCGGCGGCGACCGGGATCGCGCTCGACAACACGGCGCTGATCGTCGCCGGGATGATCGTCGGCGCCTCGGGCACGATCCTGACGAACCTGATGGCGACCGCGATGAACCGCTCGATCCCGGCGATCGTCGCGGGCGGCTTCGGCGGCGGCGGCGCCGTGGCGGGCGCCGAAGGCGCGGGCGAGCACGCGGGCACGGTCAAATCGACGAGCGCCGCCGACGCGGCGATCCAGCTCGCCTACGCGAGCCGCGTCGTGATCGTGCCGGGCTACGGCATGGCCGTCGCACAGGCGCAGCACGCCGTGCGCGAGCTGACGAAGGAGCTCGAGAAGCGCCAGGTCGAGGTCAGCTACGCGATCCACCCCGTCGCGGGGCGCATGCCGGGGCACATGAACGTGCTGCTCGCGGAGGCCGACGTGCCGTATGACCAGCTCAAGGAGATGGACGACGCGAACCCCGAGTTCCAGCGAACCGACGTCTCGCTCGTGATCGGCGCGAACGACGTGACGAACCCGGCCGCGAAGAACACGCCGTCCTCGCCGATCTACGGGATGCCGATCCTCGAGGTCAACGACAGCCGCTCGGTGATCGTGATCAAGCGCTCGATGAACCCCGGCTTCGCGGGCATCGAAAACGAGCTCTACTACGACCCGAAGACGGCGATGCTGTTCGGCGACGCGAAGTCGGCCGTCAGCGAAATCACCGCCGAGCTCGGCGAGCTCTGAGCAACGCCTCTGCGAAACTGCGCGCGTGATCGAGCGCAGCCAGGCGCTAGCGGCGCTTAGCGAGGAGGAGTTCGACGTCGTCGTCGTGGGCGGCGGCATCACCGGCGCCGGCGTCGCGCTCGACGCGGCGACACGCGGCTACAGCGTCGCGCTGCTCGAGCGCGCCGACTACGCCTCGGGCACGTCGAGCCGCTCGAGCAAGCTCGTCCACGGCGGCCTGCGCTACTTGCAGAACTTCGACCTCGGGCTCGTCCGCGAGGCGCTGCTCGAGCGCCAGTTGATGGTCGCGCTCGCGCCGCACCTCGTGCGCCCGCTGCCGCTCGTCGTCGCGGCGTTCGAGGGCGCGCATCCGGACCGGCTCGTCGGCGTCGGGCTGAACCTCTACGACGTGATGTCCGTCGATCGCAGCCGGTTGCGCTCGCGGCGTGGGAAACGCGCGCGCGGGTCGAGCGAGCGGCGTTCCGCCGCCGAGCCGGCGCTCGAGCAGGGCGCGACGCCGCCCGCCGACGGCGGCGAGTCGTGGAGCCCCGAGCGCCACCGGATGATCTCCGGCGAGGAAGTGCTCCAGCTGCTGCCGGCGCTCTCCGCGCGCGAGCCGACGAGCGGCTACCTGTTCTACGACTGCCAGACCGACGACGTGCGCCTCGTGCTGACCGTCCTCGGCGAGGCCGAGCGCTTCGGCGCGATCTGCGCGAACCGCGTCGAGGTCACGGGCCTGCTCGAGCACGACGGGCGCGCGCAGGGGTTGCACGCGCGCGATCTCGAGAGCGGCGAGCGCTTCGACGTGCACGCCGCGAACGTGATCAACGCGACCGGCGTGTGGGCCGACGAGCTGCGCCCGCAGGAGCTGCACGACGAGGCCGAGCTGCCGCGGATCCGCCCGAGCCGCGGCACGCACATCACGTTGCGCCACGACGATCTGCCGCTCGTCGGCGGCGCGATCGTGCCGGCCGGCGCCGGGCGCTCGATCTTCGCGCTGCCGTGGCTCGGGCACACGCTGATCGGCACGACCGACAACGACTACGAGGGCTCGCTCGAGCACATCGAGCCTTCAGCCGAGGACGTCGACTACCTGCTCAGCGCCGTCAACGAGTTCTTCGGCTCCGAGCTCGGCGCCGGCGACTTGACAGGCGCGTTCGCCGGCGTGCGCCCGCTGATCTCGACCGGCGATCCGAAGAAGTCGGTCGACATCTCGCGCAAGGCCGAGCTGTACGAGACGTCCTCGGGAATGATCACGATCACCGGCGGCAAGCTGACGACGTGGCGGCGGATGGCGAAGATGACCGTCGACCGGCTCGTCGAGCGCGACGCGCGCGACGCTCCCTGCCGCACGCACGAGATTCCGCTCGGGCAGGCGATCTCCGTCGAGGAGCTGCCGCGCGTCGAGGGCGTCCCGGAGCAGTCCTACGCGCAGCTCGCGGCCCGCTACGGGCACGCCGCGCACGAGGTGCTCGCGCTCGCAGCCGAGCGCGGCGAGCTCGCACAGCCGATCGTGCCGGGGCTGCCGGACCTGCTCGCCGAGGTCACGCTCGCCTCGCGCCACGAGCAGGCGCGCAGCATCGGCGACGTGCTATTGCGGCGAACGCGCCTCGGCCTGCTCGCCGCGCGCGAGCTCTCCGCGGCGCAGGACGACGGACCCGTCGTGCGCGTTGCCGACGTGCTCGCGAGCGAGCTCGGCTGGGACGCCGTCCGGATGCGCGAGGAG
>DASZLB010000250.1:0-8559 GCA_035552575.1 Solirubrobacteraceae bacterium
GCAGCTCTCGACCTCGTCGGCGTCGACGGCGACGGTGCACGAGGCGACCCACGGCGTGCCGGCGATCATCCGTTCCCAGCGATCCTCGATCGGCTCGACGCGGCTGTTGTTGAAGCCGAGGTGCGGCTGGTCGTGCATGCATTCAAGGCACTGGATGACGGCCTCCTGGAGCTCGTCGACCACCTCGCCACGCTCGCCGGTCTCGGTGTCGATCTTGTGGATCCCCTCGTAGTGCACCTGCACCTCGAGATCCTGCGACCAGCAGCGATAGCAGCGCAGCCAGCTGCGCGCTCCGGTCTCTGGCGTCGATCCCTCCATGCGCAGAGTGTAGGACGCGCCCCCCGCGGCGCGCTGTGCGCGTCGCGATTCCGTTGGACAGGCGTCGCCATAACGAGAGCGGGGCGCCCGCTGGGCGCCCCGCTCTTTCAGCTCACCAGTCCGTTCGGACTAGCGGTGGCCCTTCTTTTTCTTCTTCTTCGCCTTCACGGTGAAGTGGTACGTCTTGGCGACCGGCGCTCCGCCGAGCACGGACTTGTACATCAGCTTCGCCGTCAGCTGCACCTTCTTGCCCTTCGCCAACGCCTTCTTGACCTTGCTCGAGGGCTTGACCGTGATCTTCAGCGGCACGCCGGCTTTGCCTCTGGCGCTCACCTTGCCCGAGACGCTCGTCTTCGGGCGGCACTTGCCGTGGATCTTGATCTGGCTCTTCTTGCACTTCTTCGCCTTGGCGATCGATGCGTTGCGCGAGATCGTCGCCGTGGGCACCGTCACTTCGACCGTGCCCGTGCCTTCCTGGACCGGCACGAAGACGATCGTGACCGTACCGTCGGAGTTGGCCTTGATGCTCTGGATCGTGTAGCTGCCGCTCGGTGTCGGCGGGGCCGGCGTCCAGACGAGCTGCGCTGCCGCGCTGGGCTCACCCGTGTCGGCCGCGCCGTTGCCGTTGAGGTCGAGGAACATCTGCATCGTGTCCAGGCCTGCGGCGGTGCCGACGTAGCTGATCGTCGCTACGCCTGCGGCGTTCGTTGTCACGCTGCCCGTTTTCGGGTTTGATCCGCCGATCGAGTAGACCAGCGGGCGTCCGGCGTACGGCGTGCCGACGTTGTCGGTTGCGGTCACCGTGACCGTTCCCGTCTGCCCGACCGTGTGGCTCTGCGTGACCGGTTGGACGCCGAGCGTCGTCGGCACCTGAGAGCGTGCGACGATCGAGTAGGTCGCCGATTTGCCCGGTTCGAGCGCGGCTTTCAGGTGGTCGTCCCAGCTAACCCCGGCGCCGTTGTCGATCAAGTTCGGGTCGATCGTGTTGTTGAACACCGATTCGCTGCTTTTCGCTGCGATTCGGACGGCGTTCCAGATGCCTTTGTCCTGTTCGATCGTCGGTTCGTAAGGCACCGGCCCGTCCCAGAAGCCCTCTTGGTAGTCGTCCCAGGCGGGCGTGGCTTCGACGAAGCCTCCGAGCGTCCCCGTGTTCGGGTTCTGACCACCGAGGAACTTCGGCGGCCCACCGAGGAAGACCCCCGTCCCGTGATCGTCGTTGGCCACGTACAGGTCACCCGCGACGATCGCGTGGAAGTAGAGCTTTTCGGTGCCGACGTTCTGCACGGTGTAGGTCAGCGTGAATTGCGGCTGACCGTTGACGTAGCTCGTCGTGTCGGTGATCAGCGCATAGTCTTTCGATTCGAGCGCGACCTTGTACTTGGTGCTCTCCGTATAGGGGTCTGCGCTCGTCCCGGTGCCCGTCGCGGGACCTTGTTCGATCGCGGTGTATTCGGCGCCGCCTTCCGCCAGCGGGACCCCCGGGCCGGCTGAGCCCTGGAAGCCGAAGACTTTTTCTCTCAGCTGCGCCGGCTGCCCGGAGCCTGCCGCCGGGAAGGCGAGGAAGAAGCCGCAGTCGCCCACGGTAGAGGCGGGCGGGAAGAAGTTCGTACCGACGTTCGGGTAGCTCGACTGGCACTCGCCAAGCGATCCGACGGAGACGACGAGCGGGCTGCCCGGAAGCGTCACGGAGCCGTCTGCGCTTGCGTTCGCGGCGCTTGCGCAGAGCAAGCCGACCGCTGCCATGCAGGCCACGAGGATGCCGCGCGAGCTCCGCAACCCCCCTGTTCGAAGCGTCGACGAGCCTTGCTCGCCGCTGCTGATGCTGATCATGCGATGGACCTCCTTGTGCCCGGAGCCCCCACGGGCTGCGGCAAGAGTTGCGCTGTGTGGTGCGCCGGAGACTACTGCCTGCCTGGGAATTGCAAAGTCGTTCTTCGACGATTCGCCGCGCGGAGGGGACGACGGTCGCTCGCCGGCCGACTTTCTGGGCCCGTCCCTCGCCTCGCGGCACGCGGCCCGGCTGCCGTCACGCCGGTCCTACCCGAACGTGAACGCGTACCCGCTCACCCCCGGCGCGAAGCGCAAACCGAGCCGGTGGCGTTCGTCGCGCCGCAGCGAGACGAGCGTGTACAGGCGCTGGCCGCGAACCGTGACGACGCCGCCGTGCACGTCGGCTCCGGCTGCGCGCGCGGAGATCGGCTTGCCGTCGAGCAGAACCTGCACCGGGCGCGGCCTTTCGCCGGCGGAGCTCAGCACGAGATAGACGTTCTTCGCCTGAAACTCGACGTCGACACCGGCGCTCGAGACGGCGGTCGCAGGCTGGCTCGAGATGTCCCAAGTCCCGCTGAAGGCGAAGTCGTTGAGCGCCAGCGAGCCCGTCGGAGCGACGCCGTAATCGTGCGTGCCGTTGCGCGGCTCGTCGATCCAGCCGTCGGCACGCGCCGTGCCGAGGTAGGTCTCGGGCGTCGCCTGTTCGCTTGGCACGACGATGTCCGTCGGGCGGCTGCGGCCGCCGATCTGGCTGCCTTTTTCGGCAAGCAGCGCGCGGATCGCCGTTTCGGTCTTGTCGTAGTCGCCCTCGCCGAAGGCCGCGTAGCGAACCTCACCGTTTGCGTCGATCAGGTAGTCGGCCGGCCAGTACTCGTTGCCGTACGCGTTCCAGGTGCCCATCTTGTTGTCCTGGACGACCGGGTACTTCAGGCCGAACTGCTTGATCGCGTTCGCGACGTTGCCCGCGTCGTGCTCGAAGGCGAACTCGGGCGTCTCGACGCCGACGATCGTCAGGCCGTTGTGGCGGTACGTCGCATCCCACGCCTTCAGGTATGGCAGCGTGCGGATGCAGTTGATGCAGGTGTACGTCCAGAAGTCGACGAGCACGACTCGCCCGCGCAGCGAGGCGAGCGACAGCGGCTTCTGCGCGGGCGTGTTGAACCAGTCCTGCGTTTCGTTGAATTCGGGCGCCGGGCCGAGCTTTTTCAGGCCGCTCGCGGCCGCGAGCAGCGTCGCTTGGCTCGCATTCGCCGGGGCGGCCTTCACGCTCGATCCCGAGCCTGAGCTGCCGCACGTCGAGGAGCCGTTCGCGGGTGCGAACTTCGGCTGGTGCCCAGAGATTTCGTGCAGGTGCTTGGTGACCGTTTCGGAGCACTCGAGCGAGGCCGTCAGGTTGACGTCGGGGATCTGCTGCGCGACGAACTGGTCGAAGTTGACGTCGAGGTTCGTGACGATCGCGACGGCCGTGACGATCATGATCACGCCGAGCGCGCGCTGCAACAGCGGGCCGCGACCGGCCCTGCGGACGCGCTCGAACAGCCGTCGCCCGCCGAGCGTCAGCGCCAGCAGCACGAGTGCCGAGCCGAGCGCGTAGGCCAGCGCGATCAGCACTGTTTTGCCGCTCGCCGCGCTGACGGAGATGACGGCCGCGAGGATCGGGCTTGCGCACGGCGTATAGACGAAGCCGAGCGCGCCGCCGACGAGCAGCCCTGAGAGGAAGCCGTCGCCGCGCGAGCGTGGGCCGAAACGCGCCAGGCGCGAGAGCGGCGCCTCGATCCGGTCGGTCACATCGGGGAGCAGCAGCGCCGCGCCGAAGCCGAACAGCACGACGATCGCGACGATCCGCAGCGGGTCGCTGCCGAGCCCGACGCCGTCGACGACCTTTGCGACGCCGACGATCGTCACCGTGAACGTGATCGACAGGCCGAGCACGATGCCGAGCGGGCGGCGCTTGCCGCCGACGCCGCCGGCCGACAGCAGCGCGGGCAGCACGGGAAGCACGCATGGCGACAGCGCGGTGCCCGCACCGGCGAGCACGGCGAAGCCGAGGAGGACGAGCATCGTCAGAAAGCCTACGGGCGCCGCTTCGGCTAAGCGCCGATTCCAGCGCGCAGCGTGGCCTCGAAGTCGGTCTTCGAGATCGGGCCGATGCACGGCGAGGTCGCCCCGGCGTCGCGGTAGCGTCTGACGCCCGCGTGCACGTCGGCTTCGCCGCCGACAGCCGTCAGCTGCTCGATGAAGTCGTCGGAGACGGCGGCCTTCATCGCCTCGAGGTCGCCGCTCGCGGCGTCGTAGCGCTCGATGTCCGCGCCGAAGCCCGAACGCTCGATCATCGCGCGGTAGAACGGCAGGCCGAAGTAGGGGATCAGCTCGCCGCGCATCGATCCGTAAGCGCCATCGCGATCGTCCGTCAGCGCCGACGGCACGGCCGGCACGACGTCGAAGCCCTCGAGCGTCAGGCCGGCGCGTTCGCGCCCGACCGTCACCTCCGGGATTACGACGTCACGGATGTAAGAAGGGCTGCACAGCCACAACATCACGCCGTCGCCGATCTCGCCGGCGAGGCGCAGCATCGCGGGGGAGAGCGCGGCGAGATAGATCGGCAGCCGCGGACGCGTCTCGATCCCGGCGAGCTGGAAGCCCGTCTGCCACTTCTCGCCGCTGTCGTAAGGCTCGCCGCGCAGGATCGCGCGGACGATCGAGGCATACTCGCGCATCTCCGCGATCGGCTTGTCGATGCTCTGCCCGTGCCAGCCCTCGACGACGGGACGGTGCGAGACGCCGAGGCCGAGGTTCAAGCGCCCGCCGGAGAGCTCGTCGATCGTTGCGGCGGTCTGCGCCATCGTCGCCGGCGTGCGCGTGTAGATCGGCACGACTCCGGGGCCTACGCGGATCGTGCTCGTCGCAAGCGCATACGCCGTGACGACCGTAAGCGACTCGCGCCCGGCGATGTGCGTGACGTAGACCGACTCGTAGCCGAGCGACTCGGCGAGCTTGACGCGCTCGATCGCGCTCTCGAGCGAGCGCCCGGTGGAGACGAAGCAGCCGGTGGCCATCTGCTCAGCTTATGCGAGCACCTGGCCTCGATGCACGACTCAAGTCCGTTGTGACTGCTGTCGATCTGCCTGGAGTGGGGACGAGGATCGCCAAGATCGCGACTTACCTGCGAGGCAACACGCTTGCCTTGCTCGCGCTGTTCGTTGCTCTCGGTGGCACGAGCTACGCAGCGGCCGGCGGGCTGGTGGCAAAGAACGGCCAGTTGGCGGGCTGCGTCGCCGGCAATGGCGTGCTGAGGGTGCTCAAGCCTGGGCACCGGTGCGCCAGGGGGCAGACCGCAGTGGCCTGGAGCGTCGCGGGCCGTGCCGGTGGCACAGGCCCGGCCGGTCCGGCCGGCGCGGCGGGAGCTCGCGGCGCCGCAGGCGACGCCGGCAGCGCCGGCCCGAGCGGCCAGAGCATCGTCGGTTCGATCGGCCCCGTCGGGCCGAGCGACGCCTACACGAGCAAATCTCACGGGTCGCCGATCTCGCTGCCGGCGGGCGACTACGTGCTGTTCAGCAAGGTCAGATGGACCAACGGCCAGAAAGCCGCAACCGAGGAAATCTTCTGCGAACTGCGGGACTCCGCCACGGTTGTCGACGCAGAAAGAGTGGAAGTCCCCGCCGGCAGCCCCGTCGTACTAGTTCTCGGCGGACCGATTCACCTGGACAGCCCAGACAAAGTCTCGCTGCTCTGCTCAGGCGAAGAAGGCTTGGCCGAAAAGGCCGAGCTGACCGCGATACGCGTCGGCGCGCTGCACGAACAGTAGGCGCGCGTCAGCGCCGCAGCAGCACGTAGACGACCGTCAGCGCGAGCGCGATCTGCCCGAACGACAGCGCCGTGCCGAGATTGATCGCGCCAAGTGCGCCGGCGAGCGCGCTCGCAAGCACGAACGCGCCGAGGATCAGCGCGAGGTCGACGAGCGGGCCGCGTTTGAGCGGGCGGCGGCTCATCGCGCGGCTTGCTCCAACTTCGCCACGAGCGCGGCCGTGTCGAGCTCGGGTGCCTGCGCCGCGAGCAACCGCTCGGCGGCGCCACGTCCGCCCAGCGCGCGCAGGCCGCGCTCGCCGTGCTCGTGCGCAAAGTCGGCCAGCGCGTTCGCGCGCCGCGCGCGCAGGCGGCGCTCGCCGACGTCGGCGCGCGCGCGGTGCTCGTCGAGCGCCGCGACGAGCTCCTCGACGCCCTGCGGCGGCGCGAGCGAGGAAACCGCGAGGACGCGCGTCTCGTTCGAGCCGAGCGAGCGCAGCGAAGCGCTGACGTCGCGGCGCGTGCGCATCGCGATCTGTCCGAGGTCGGCCTTCGTCACGACGAGCACATCCGGTATCTCCATGATCCCGGACTTGAGGAATTGCAGCACGTCGCCGCTGCCGGGCTGCACGACGACGGCGATCGTGTCGGCGACGTCGGCGACCTCCGTCTCGCCCTGCCCGACGCCAACGGTCTCGATCACAACGATCTCGAATGCGGCCGCGAGCGCGTGCGCGGCGGCGCGCGTCGCCCAGGCGAGGCCGCCGAGGCGCTCGCCGGCCGAGGTCGAGCGGATGAACACGTCGCGGTCGAGCGGGTCGAACTCGACGCGCGCGCGATCGCCGAGCAGCGAGCCGCCGGAGCGGCGCGAGCTCGGGTCGACGGCGAGCATCGCGACGCTGCGCCCGTCCGCGCGCCACGCGCGCAAGAGCGCCGAGAGCAGCGTCGACTTGCCCGCGCCGGGCGGCCCGGTCACGCCGATCACGTGCCCCGGCGCCTCTCCGCCGAGCGCCGCCGGTGAGACCTCGGCGAGCAGCGCCGCGGCCTCGCGGCGGTCGGCGGCCGTCGTGCTCTCGAGCAGGTTCAGCGTCGCCGGCGCGGCGCTCACGTCTCCTTCGCGCAGGCGCGCGCCGAGCGCGGCGCCGACCCCGGCCTGCGGCCGGTGTGCCCCGCTCACGCCGAGCCGTTGGCGGAGGCGCCGTTGCCGGCCACCGCCACCGGTGCAGCCGCGGCGCCGTTCGCGCCCGCGTCCTCGTCGCCGACGAGCTTGACGATGTCGCGCATGATCTGCGTAATGTCGAAGTCCTTCGGGGTGTAGACGGCGGCGACGCCGGCCTGGCGCAGCGCGGCGACGTCCTGCTCGGGGATGATCCCGCCGACGACGACAGGCGCCGTCACGCCGGCGTCGTGCAGCGCGTCGATGACGGCCGGGATCAGCTCGCGGTGCGAGCCGGAGAGGATCGATAGGCCGATCACGTGGACGCCCTCCTGCAGCGCCGAGGCGGCGATCTGCGCGGGCGTCAGGCGGATGCCCTCGTAGACGACGTCCATGCCCGAGTCGCGCGCGCGCACGGCGATCTGCTCGGCGCCGTTTGAGTGCCCGTCGAGGCCCGGCTTGCCGACGAGGATCTTCGGCCGCCGTCCGAGCTGCTCCTGCAGGCGCGAGACCTCTTCGCGAAGCTCTGCGAGCTCACCGTCGGCGAGCGCCGCCGAGGCCTCGCCGACGCCCGTCGGCGCGCGATATGAGCCGAACACGTCGCGCAGCGTCCGCGCCCACTCGCCGGTCGTCGCACCGGCGCGCGCGGCGGCGATCGTCGCGACCATCAGGTTCTGCGCAGCGCTCGTGTCGGCGGCGGCTTCGGCGAGCTCGCCGAGCGCGGCATCGACGGCAGCCTGGTCGCGCGCGGAACGCCACGCGCGCACCTCCTCGACCTGCTGCGCTTCGACGGCCGGATCGACGACGAGGATGCCGCCCTCGGCATCGGCCGTCAGCGGCGACTCCTCGGACTCGGCGTAGCGATTCTGCCCGACGACGACCTGCTCGCCGGCCTCGATCCGGCGCAGGCGCTCGCGGTGGGAGTCGACGAGCGCGCCCTTCATGTAAGCGACCGCCTCGACGGCGCCGCCGTGCTCGGCGACGACGGCCATCTCCGCGCGCGCGCCGTCGAGCAGCTCGGCGACGAGCCCGTCCATCACGATCGAGCCCTCGAAGATGTCGGGGTACTCGAGGATGTCGGTCTCGTACGCGAGCACCTGCTGGATCCGCAACGACCACTGCTGGTCCCACGGGCGCGGCAGGCCGAGCGCCTCGTTCCAGGCGGGGAGCTGGATCGCTCGGGCGCGCGCGTCGCGCCCGAGCGTGACGGCGAGCGCCTCGAGCACGATTCGCTGCACGTTGTTCTCCGGCTGCGCCTCGGTCAGCCCGAGCGAGTTGACCTGCACGCCGTAGCGGAAGCGCAGGTGGCGCTCGCTCTGCACGCCGTAGCGCTCGCGGCCGAGCTCCTCCCAGAGGATCCCCATCGCGCGCAGCTTCGCGTGCTCCTCGACGAAGCGCACGCCGGCGTTGACGAAGAACGAGATGCGGCCGAAGACCTGTTCCATCAGCTCGCGCGTGGCCTGCTCGTCGCCTGCGTGCGCGAGCTCGACACGCTCGCGCGCGCCGTCGAGCACGGCGATCGCGTTGCTCAT
>DASZLB010000251.1:0-3813 GCA_035552575.1 Solirubrobacteraceae bacterium
AACGTCGCCGTCGGCTCCGGCGGCAGCGGCAACCTCGAGAGCACCGCGACCGGCCTGAGCACGCTGAGCGCCGAGCCCTCGTGGGCGACCTTCAACCAGGGGCCTGTCGGCTTCCAGGCGATCGGGACGAGCGGCGGGACCGCGCAGGTCGCGCAGGTTGCGCAAGTCGCGAGCGCCGCCTCGCTCGCCGGTCCGAAACGTCCGCCCGCCCAGTCGCCGTCGAGCGTGATGATCGAAGGCGCGCCGTCGACGGTGACGGCCGGCACGAGCATCCAGCTCTCGGCGCTGAGCAGCGACGGCTCGACGGCTGTCGCCTGGCACGCGAGCGGCGGCTCGATCGGCTCGAACGGTCTGTTCACCGCGCCGCGGCAGGCGCCCGCCGGCGGCTCGGTGCTGCTCACGGCGCTTGCTCCGGACGGTGCGCGCGACCAGCGCGAGGTCGCGATCGTCCCCGCGGCGGTCCCGCAGCCGGCGCCCGCCGCGCCGCTTCCTCCGGTGTGGGACCGCCTCTCCTCCGGCCTCTCGATGCCGCAGGCGATGCTCGTCGGACGCACGCTCGTGATGACGACGACAGTGTCCGCAGCGGGGCGGCTGAGCCTCGGCGCGCGGCTGCACGGGCGCCTGCTCGGCGGCTGCGTCGTGAAGAGCCCCGCCGAACGGAGCTTCACCTGCCGCGTGAGGCTCGCGCGCGGCCTGCGCCACGCGGCGATCGAGATTCAGGCCTCGCTGCGGTCCGCCTCTCAGGTGCTGCGCCAGACGCGGCGTCCCGCGGCGATCGCGCCGATGAAGATGCCGCTCGCGACGCCGCTCGGCGGCACCGGACTCACCGCGTCGACGAGCGCGTTCGTCTGCGGGCCGGCGCTGCGCCGCGGCGGGCCGCCGGGCAAGCGCGCCTGAGCGCCGCGCGCCCGGGCGTAGCCGGCTTTCGCAGTCGGCTGAATCGCCGGGCAGGATTCAAGCGGCCGGCGGTGAACGCCGATTACATATCTCGTACGTAGCCGACGCGCGTGAACGATCGCATAGGGGGCCGAGGACGTGGACAGGAAGAGACTCGTTCTGACGGCGATGATCTTCGCTGTCGCGATGCTGTTCATCGATCAGACGATCGTCGCGCTCGCGGTGCCGAACCTGCAGCACGAGCTGCATCTCTCCTCGACGGGCTCGCAGTGGATCGTCAACGGCTACCTGCTCTCGCTCTCGGCGCTGTTCGCGCTCGGCGGCAAGGTCGCCGACGTGTTCGGTCCGCGGCGGATGGTGACGGTCGGCGTGATCGCCTTCGCGCTCTGCTCGGCGCTGTGCGGCGCGACGCCGACTGGATCGATCGCCGAGACGTGGCTGATCGTCTTTCGCGTGCTCCAGGGCGCGGCGGCGGCGATCCTGTTCCCGGCGGCGCTCGCGATCGTCGTCGCCAGCTACCCGGTCGCCGAACGCGGCAAGGCGCTCGCGGTGTTCTTCTCGATCACCGGCGCGCTGACGGCCGTCGGTCCGATCGCCGGCGGCTACCTGACCGAATGGACCTGGCGCGCGATCTTCTGGGTCAACATCCCTGTGGCGATCGTCGCGCTCGTGCTGATCGCCGTCTCCAAGCCGGCCGAGGAGCGCAGCGATTCTCGGATCGACGTGCGCGGTGCGCTGCTCGTCGGGGCCGGGATGGGAATCGCCGTGCTCGGCTTGCAGCAGGCGAGCGTGTGGGGCTGGAGCAGCCTCGCTACGTGGCTGTGCCTGGTCGTCGGCGTGGCGCTGCTCGCCGCGTTCGTGCGTTACGAGTTGCGCGTCGCCGATCCGCTAGTACCGATGCGGCTGTTCGCCGACCGCGCGTTCCTCGTCGACAACGTCGTGCTGTTCCTGCTGTCGATCTGCTTCGTGCCACTGTTCTTCTTCGCCAGCCTCTATGCGCAAATCGCACTCGGCGAAAACGCCGGCGAGGCGGGCCTCTACATCCTCGTCTTCTTCATCGGCTTCACGATCGGTGCGCAGCGCGGCGGGCGGCTTCTCGACAGCCGGGGCGCCCGCCCGACGGTCGTGCCCGGCTGCATCATCGCCGCCGTCGGCTTCTACCTGTGGGCCGAAGCGCTCGACGACCTGTCGTTCAACGAACAGTGGTGGCGGCTCGCGATCGCCGGCCTCGGCGTCGGCATGGTGCTAGGCCCGGTCAGCACCGACGCGCTGAATCGCGCCGCGCACGCGACGTACGGGGCAGTCACGGGGCTGACGCAGACCGTGCGCAACTTCGGCGGGAGCCTCGGGCTCGCCGTGCTCGGCTCGCTGCTGATCAGCGAAACGGTCTCGCGCGTGACGAAGTCGCTGACGAGTGCCGGTGTGCCGAAAGCTCGCGCCGAAGGGATCGCTCACGCCGTCTCTGGCGCATCGCGCGGATCCGCGCCGGCCTCCTCGGGCGGTGGCGGGTCGCACGGGCTGACCCGTCAGGTCCGGCTCGACTTCGCACACTCGACGCAGGTCGTCGTCTACGGGATGGCGGCTGCGATGGCGCTCGCGTTCGTCGTCGCCCTCAGGGCGATGCCCGGCGGGCGCCCCGACGAGCAGCGCGCAGAGGCGAGCGAGGGCTCGCAGCCGGGCTCGCGAGCAGACGCGCCGAGCGGCGAAGCCGCCGCAGCGGCATAGCCGAGCAGCAGTCGACTACTCGCTTCCTGCGCTGTCCGAGGCCATCGCGACGACCGCCGTCTCGGCCTCGCCGGCCGGCACCGCACCGTTCGTCGCGACCGCGGCGTCTGCTTGCAGCAGCGGTGTCGCGCCCGCCGGCGCCTTCGGCACGAGCACGCCCGCGAGCAGGCAGACGATCAGGAACCCGGTCGCCATCACGAACGACTCCGTGAAGCCGGTCACGGCCGGTTTGCCGTGCAGCGTGTGCCCGGCGATGAACGTCGCAGAGAGCTGACCGCCGAGCGCGCCGCCGAGCGTCCGCATGACGGTGTTCATGCCGCTCGCGACGCCCGTCTGCTCGCTCGAGACGGCCTGGATGATCAAGTTGCCGAGCGCCGCGAACGCGAGGCCGATGCCGACGCCGAGCAGCCCGGCGGCGATCAGGAACTCGAGCGGATGGCTGTGGTCGATCGAGAGCAGCGCGAACGACGCAGTCGTGAACGCCGTTCCGGCGAGCAGCGCCGCACGCGAGCCGAAGCGGGCCGAGATCCGCCCGGCGTAGACCCCGAGGATCGTCATCCCGACGGTCGAGGGCAGCAGGTACAGGCCCGAGACGACGACCGATGCGCCGAAGCCGAAACCGGTGCTCTTCGGCAGCTGCGCGAACTGCGGGAAGATGATGAACGACGCATACATCCCGGCGCCGAGCAGGAACGCGGCGAGGTTCGTCGTCCAGACGCCGCGGATCCGCATCATCGTCATGTCGATCAGCGGATTGCGGCTGCGCACCTCGACGGCGATCCAGATCGCGATGAAGACGAGGCCGAACGCGATCAGGCCGAGCGCCTTCGCCGAGCCCCAGCCCCACACGGTCGTCTCGGAGATCGCCAGCAGCACGGCCGAGATACCGATCGTCATCAGCGCGGCCGCGAGCCAGTTGATCTTGCCTGGGACGCGCACGGGCGACTCGGGGATGAAGCGCCACGTCGCGACGGCGGCGAGGATCGTCGCGGCGAGCGGAAACCAGAACAGCCAGTGGTAGTTCAGGTGCTCGACGATCAAGCCGGCCGAGACGATGCCGACACCCGCGCCGACGCCGAGGATCGCCGAGAGCAGGCCGATGCTGCCGGCGACCTTCTCGCGCGGGAACTCGTCGCGCACGATCCCGAACGCGAGCGGGAAGATGCCGCCGGCGGCGCCCTGGATGAAGCG